>JBJTLY010000113.1:0-16695 GCA_046063275.1 Novosphingobium sp.
CTTCCGCTTCGCCGCGGGCGGCACCGACAATCAGTTGCGGCATCACCACGTTCTCGAGCGCGGTGAAATCGGGCAGCAAGTGGTGGAACTGGTAGACGAAGCCCAGGCTGTCACGGCGCAGCGCGGTGCGTGCGTCGGCGGAAAGCGCGCTGGCATCCTGCCCGGCGATGGCAATGCGCCCCCCGAACCCGCCTTCGAGCAGGCCGACCGCTTGCAGCAAGGTCGATTTGCCCGAACCCGAGGGGCCAAGCAGCGCGACCACTTCACCGGGCGTTACGGTGAGATCGACCCCGCGCAAAACGTCGATCCGCACCCCGCCCTGCTCGAAACTGCGGGTGAGGCCAGTCAGGCGGATTACCGGCGGCACTTCACTCATAGCGCAGCACCTGCACCGGATCGGTGCTCGCCGCCTTGAACGCGGGGTAAAGCGTGGCGAGGAAGCTGAACAGCAGCGCCATCAGGCTGATCACGGTGATCTCCATCGGATCGCTGCGGCTGGGCAATTCGGTGAGGAAGCGGATCGAGGGATCCCACAGGTTCTGCCCGGTCACCAGCTCGACAAAGCGGACGACGCCCTGGCGGAAGAACAGGAAAATGAACCCCAGCCCCAATCCGGCCAGTGTCCCCACCGCACCGATCACAAAGCCGAGCAGCACAAATACCTTGAGGATCGAGCGCCGCGTTGCGCCCATCGTGCGCAGGATCGCGATATCGCGGGTCTTGGCGCGGACCAGCATGATCAGGCTGGAGAGGATGTTGAACACCGCAACCAGCACGATGATCGACAGCACCACGAACATCGCCACACGCTCCACCGCCAGTGCCTCGAACAGGCTGGCGTTGATCGACTTCCAGTCGTTGACCACCACTTGCCCGGCGTACTTCTTGCGCACCGGTTCCATGATCTGCGAGGCGTGATCGGGGTCGTCGACCTGCACCTCGATCATCTGCACCGCATCGCCGGTCAGCAGCAGGGTCTGCGCGTCCTGCATCGGCATGACGACAAAGCGCTGGTCGTAATCGTAGACCCCGATCTCGAAGATCGCCGCCACGCGGTAGGCGATCTCGCGCGGGACCGTGCCGAACGGCGTCGAGCGGCCCTGCGGATTGATGATGGTGATCGAATCGCCGACCTGCACGCCAAGGTTTTCGGCGAGCTGCGAACCTAGCGCGACTTGCCCCGCATCGGGCTGCAGCGGCTTCAGCGTACCTTGCACCACCTTGTCGTTGATCTTGGCGATATCTTCCGGCGTGTTGCCGCGGGCGAAGATCGCCTCGACCCGGCCGTTGAAGCTGGCGAGCAGCGGCTGTTCGATCAGCGGCGAGGCGTGGACCACGCCGGGGATAGCCTGCACGTCCTTCAGTACATCGCGCCAGTTTTCCAGCCGGCCCCCGTAAGCCTGGACGATGGCATGGCCGTTGAGCCCGACGATCTTGTCGAACAGTTCGGCGCGAAAGCCGTTCATCACGCTCATCACGATGACCAACGCGGCGACGCCGAGCATCACCGCGGCGAGGCTGATGCCGGCGACCAGCGCGATGAACGCCGCACCCCGGCCGGGCAGCATGTAGCGCTTGGCGATGGTCCATTCGAAAGGGGAGAGGATCAAACTGGCTTCCTGCGCGCGGGAGGTGTCACGATGCGCGGGATGTAGGCGGGGCGGCCAAGGCTGGCAAGCTAGCTTGCGTCTCCCCCTCGCCAACCAACACCGTTCGCCCTGAGCGAAGTCGAAGGGTAGTTCGAGCGAAGCCGAGAACCTGCGACCGTTCGGCTAGACCAGAGGTCGGACACCTCGGCTTCGCTCGGTGTATCCCTCGACTACGCTCGGGACGAACGGAGTTTGGCTGATGGATTATGCCTTTGTCTCAATTCGGTGCGATCACGAAATCGATGCCGACGGCAACATAGGTGGCAGAACCAAAGTAGCTGGGTGACATCCGGCTCGGCGCTATGTCGGCATAGGTCGTCAGCTTCTGCAGATCACCCATGCTGAACGGCGGGCTGGCGTTGCTCACCCGGGTCATGCGAACCACGTGGTAGCCCAGTGATGCCGCGTAATCGTCGGCATCCTTGCGGGCTTTGGCGATCGCACGTTCACGCGCTGCCTTGGCTGCGGCAGCGGGGTTCGAGGTGATGTAATGCACGCCTTGCCCGTAACGGTAGGCCGACCAACCCAGGGGAGTAGCCGCGCCCTGAGCCTTGTCGAGCTGCGATAAGTCGGTGATCCGAACCGTGCTGACTGCCTCATAAGCGAAAGCTGGCGCATCCGGCACGCACCCCGGCTTGGTTTGGTCGATTTTTGAACTGTTTCGCTTGCCTCTGCGTTTTGTGGAGGCAGCACTTTCTGCCGCATCCGGAATGTCAGCGGCTGCCTCGCATGCCGCTGTAGCTGCCATCGCCACGGCATCCGCATCATCGTCGCTTACTTTCACAGGATCGCTGGTGGTAACAAGGCTGGCGCCAAGGCCCGTCGCTGCAAGTGCCTTGGCTAGATCGGCCTGTTTGGTCTTGAGCGCGGCCTGAGCTTCGGCGGCAGTCGCACCGCTGCCTTTCAGCGAGACGAACATCTCGGCCTGGTCCGGGGGAATCGCCGCATCGGCCTCAATGTGCAGTGCCACCTCGTTCGCTGCATCGCTCTTCGCGGCGTAAGCCGGGGCGGCGGCGATGAGCAGCGCAATGGCGGGCAGGCTCAGGGCGGTCAGAGTCTTCATGTGGTGGCTCCCCTCTCGGCCGTGGTGGCCTCGCTCATCACGCCCCAGCCCCGCCCGCTTGGCAAGTCAATTCGAATGCAGAACCCATGCTTGTTGAATGCAGCGCCGCGCGCCCTTGCTTTGCCGGGCAATCGCGGCCAAAGGCGGCGCCACAGGGCTATGCCAGCGCCGGACGATTCTTGCATGAACCTTACTCATCCGTTCCTTGACGCCGATGGCGATAAACTCCGCGAGGAGTGCGGCATTTTCGGCGTGATCGGCGCACCCGGCGCTTCGGCGATGACCGCGCTGGGCCTCCACGCGCTGCAGCACCGCGGCCAGGAAGCGGTTGGCATCGTCAGCTATGACGGGCACGATTTCTTCGCGCGGCGCGGGCTTGGCCACGTCGCGCAGGTGTTCTCCGACGCAACGATCCTGACAGAGCTGCCCGGATCGATGGCATCGGGGCACGTCCGCTATTCGACCACCGGCGGCCAGGGTCTGCGCAACGTCCAGCCGCTCCACGCTGACCTTGCGCGCGGCGCCTTCTCGATCGCGCACAACGGCAACATCTCGAACGCGATGCACCTCAAGCACGAGCTGGTGAACAAGGGCGCGATCTTCCAGTCGAGCTCGGACACCGAGGTGATCATCCACCTGATCGCGACCAGCCGCTACCCCACCCTGCTCGACCGCTTCGTCGATGCGCTGCGCATGGTCGAGGGCGCCTATTCGCTGATCTGCATGACCCCCAAGCGGATGATCGCCTGCCGCGATCCGCTTGGCATCCGCCCCTTGGTGATGGGCAAGATCGGCGATGCCACTGTCTTCGCCAGCGAAACCGTCGCGCTCGATGTAGTCGGTGCAGAGTTCGTCCGCGAGATCGAACCTGGCGAGATCGTCGAAGTGCGCCAGGATGGCCGCATCTCGAGCCACCGCCCGTTCGGCAAGGTGCCCCCGCGCCCCTGCATCTTCGAGCAAGTCTATTTCAGCCGTCCGGATTCGATCATGGGCGGCCAGTCGGTCTACGAAGTGCGCAAGCGCATCGGCATGGAGCTGGCCAAGGAAGCACCCGCCGATGCCGATCTGATCATCCCGGTGCCAGACAGCGGCGTGCCTGCGGCGATCGGCTATGCCCAGCAATCGGGCATTCCGTTCGAGCTTGGCATCATCCGCTCGCACTATGTCGGGCGCACCTTCATCCAGCCGAGCGACGGCGCGCGCCATGCCGACGTCAAACGCAAGCACAACGCCAACCGTGCGCTGGTCGCGGGCAAGAAGATCGTTCTGATCGACGATTCGATCGTCCGCGGGACTACCAGCATGAAGATCGTGCAGATGATTCGCGATGCGGGGGCAGCCGAGGTTCATTTCCGCGTCGCCAGCCCGCCGACCGAGCATTCGTGCTTCTACGGGGTCGATACCCCCGAGCGCAGCAAGTTGCTCGCAGCGCGGATGGATATCCAGGCGATGACCAAGTTCATCGTCGCTGACAGCCTGGCCTTCGTTTCGATCGACGGGCTTTACCGCGCGGTCGGCGAGAAGAGCCGCAATGCCGGCTGCCCGCAGCACTGCGACGCCTGCTTCACCGGCGACTATCCGACCACGCTGACCGATCACGGCGAGAAGCAGACCGACGAAGGGCAGCTCGCGTTTCCGGTCGATACCGCGCTGTGAGAGCCGGGCTGTGACCGATCTTTCCGGACAGATCGCGCTGGTCACCGGCGCCAGCAAGGGCATCGGCGCGGCCACCGCGCTGGCGCTGGCCAAGGCCGGGGCGCACGTCGTGCTCACCGCGCGCGACGCCAAGAAGCTCGAAGCGGTTGAAGAAGAAATCCACGCCGCTGGCGGCAGCGCCACGATCGCCCCGGTCGATCTGGGCGATGGCGACGGCATCGCGCGGCTGGCCAATGCCGTAACCGAACGGTGGGGCATGCTCGATATTCTGGTACACAGCGCCGCCGTGCTGCCCGAGCTCACCTCGGTGCGCGATATCGACCAGACGCAGTTTTCCAAGACGCTGACCGTCAACGTGCTCGCCACGCAGGTGCTGATCGCGCGGTTCGATGCCTTGCTCCGCGCCAGCAAGGATCCGCGCTTCGTCCACCTGACCAGCAGCGTTGCCACCGCCCCGCGCCCCTATTGGGGTGCCTATGCGGCGAGCAAGGCAGCGGCGGAAAACCTTGTCGCCAGCTATGCCGAAGAAGCGCGCAACACCTCCAAAGTGCGGGTGGCGATCGTCGATCCCGGCGCGACGCGCACTACGATGCGGGCCAAGGCTTACCCCGGCGAAGACCCGGCTTCGGTCAAGCCGCCCGAAGCGGTCGCCGAACACATCGTGACGCTGCTTGGTGAACAGTTTGCTAGCCCAAGCCGAACAACCGTTAACCTTTCCTCATAATCCGCCGGAAACCGCGCTCAGCGATAGTTTGCGAAGCCTGACGGGAAATGTCCCGGAAAGGCTGATGCATTCGTCAGGGCGCAATTCACAAGGGGCGGAAAATCATGAGCGAACTTCTGTTGATGACCAAGGATCCGTATTTCTCGGCCGCGCAGGAAGACCGCAGCGCGCCGCGCACCCGCGTGGCAATCCCTGCGACCTTGCGCATTTCAGGCGGGCGCGGTTTCCAGACCGTGATCCACGACCTTTCGCTGAGCGGATTTTGCGGCGCGGCGGTCAACCGGTTGCAAACGGGCGCGGTTTGCTGGCTGACCCTGCCCGGCATCGAATCGCTCCAGTCCGAAGTGATCTGGTGGGACAACAGCCTGGTCGGCTGCGCCTTCGAAAAGCTGCTCAGCCCGATCGTGCACGACAACATCCTGAGCCGCTGGCAGAACAACGCCTCGTTTCGTCCGGTCTGCTGACCCACCGATCAGTCGGCTGAACGTCTACCCCCGGGTCCGTGCGCGGTAGCTCCGCGTCTACCCCCCATTGGCACGGCTCGTGACCGGGCCCGGGCGGATAACCTCAGACCGATTTGCGCAGGGTCACCTGCGCCACGGTGATCCCGCCGCCGCGGAAGCCGCCTTCGCAGTACATCAGGTAAAACCGCCAGAGCCGCTGGAACCGCGCATCGAAATGCGGCGGCAGGCGTCCTTCGGCAATCGCCGCATCGAAGTTGTCGCGCCAGATCCGCAGCGTTTCGGCGTAGTCGAGCGCGAAGTCGGTCTGGTCGGTCCAGTCGAGCCCGCGCTCACCGGCAAGGCGGCGGAATTCACTCTCGCTGACCAGCATGCCGCCGGGGAATATGTAGGCCTGGATGAAATCGGCGCTGGCGGCATAGGCCGGGAATAGGTCATCGCGGATCGCGATATATTGCAGCGCTGCGCGGCCGCCGGGGACGAGGTTGCGCGCGATGCAATCGAAGAAGTCGGGCCAGTATTCGCGCCCCACCGCCTCAACCATCTCGACGCTGGCGATGGCATCGAACTGGCCCGTGCAGTCGCGGTAGTCCTGCTTGCGGAAATCGATCCCTGGGTGCTGCGACCGCGCATAGGCCAGCTGCTCATCCGACAGGCTGAGCGCGGTGACGTCTGCCCCGCCCGCGGCCAGACGGGCGGCCAGCGCACCCCAGCCGCAACCGATCTCGAGCACCGACTTGGCGCCTTCGATCCGGGTGGCAATGCTCGCCAGCTTGTCCTGCTGCGCCGAGACCAAATCCTGCGCACCCATGTCAAACCGCGCGCTCGAATAGACCATCGCCGGGTCGAGCCAGGCGCGGTAGAATTCATTGCCCAGATCGTAGTGCGCATGGATGTTGCGGCGCGATCCGGCGCGGGTGTTGCGGTGCAGCCAGTGCGCCGCGCGGGCCATCAAACGCCACGGCCCGCGTGCCCGCACGGTGTTGCCCATCGCCCCCGCATTGCTGACGAACAGGCGGAACAGCTCGACCGGATCATCGCTGCTCCACTCGCCCAGTTCCCACGCCTGATAGAGCCCGATCGAACCGCCGGTGGCGACCCGCACCAGGCCGCGCCAGCTGTGCAGCGTGGCTTCGGCAGTGACGCCGGGAGCACGCCCGCCCAGCGTTCTGCGGCTGCCATCGGGAAAGGTTGCGCGCAGCGTCCCGGTGGCCAGACCGGCGTCGAGCCGCTCCGCCACGCGCCGGGCAAGCGCCGCCCACACCGGCCCCATTGGGCCGGAGGCGGGCGCTTCGGGATGGGAAATCAAGGAGCGCTCTTCGCTGCGCAGTGCGGTCATGCGCGCGATATGGACTGCACGCCGCCTTACTTCAAGCCGCCAATCAGCCCTGTGCGGCAGTTATTGTGGCGAGCACCGGATCGCTCAGCGGGCGTTCGAACTCGCAACCGAATTCAAACGAATCGGCCCAGGCAATCCGCGCCGGGATAGCCTCGATTATCGGCAGTTTGAGAAAGATGTGATCGTCCACGCGGACGCGGAATACGCCCGAAACCCGCGCTCCCAAGCTCGAGATATCGCGCACCTGCACCGCGGCGCGCCGCGTCCCGCTGCGGAACTGGACCTCAGCGGAAAAGGCATAGCGATCGACCCGGCGGCCACCACTTACCTGGAATTGCGGTACCCCTGACATTTTCGCCGACCCATTCGCTAGAACGGCTCGCCTAATGCCACGCTACCTGTGAAAAGCTGGTAAACGCGGCATTAGGCATTTTTGGGCGGCAATTCGTTCAAGATCAGAACTTCGTCTCGACCTGGACCGTGAAGGCCCGGCCGCGTGGGTCCGCAACGCGCGGTTCCCAACTGCTGCCCGAGCCCGTGTTGCTATCATACGTGATCGCGAACGGCGGATCGGTGTTGAACAGGTTCTTGACGCCAAGGGTCATCAGGAAGTGTGAGCCCACCTTCTCTGAAACGGTGAAGTTGTAGATGTGATAGGCCTTGACCGTCGGGTTGTAGTCCGGCCGGGTTGCGCTGAGGTTCGGGCCGGTGAGCGAGTTGGGCAGACCGAAGTTGATGTAACCACCGCGGTAAATTTGCGAGAAGGTTACGGTGAAGCCGCCCTTGTTATAGCTGATGAAGGCGTTGTGCTTCCACTTCAGCCCCAGGTCCCCGCTGAGCGAGAAGATCCCGCGCAGGTTGGTGTAGGGCAGATTCGGCAGCAGCTTTTCCTTTTTGGTCAGCAGCAGCGTCGCGTCGAACCCGGCAGACAGCGTCCCGTTCATCGCCGGAACGCTGGCCCGGGCCGAGAAATCGATCCCGCTGGTACGCCGCGAACCGAAGTTGCCGGTGCGAAGGTCCACCAGGGTGATGACGCCACCCGTCCGGGTGATGCGATCGGGGAACGAACCGATGTTGGCAAACAGCTGCGGAATCGTGATCGAACCGATCACATTGTCGACCGCGATGTTCCAGTAATCGGCCGAAAGCGAGATCCGCGAAGTCGGCCGCACAACGACCCCTGCGCTGTACTGCTTCGAGGTTTCCGGCCCGAGGTTGAGGTTGCCCCCGCTCAGCGAATCCGGCGTAATCGCGGCACACCCCGGAGTGACGTTGACCACACCGCCCACCGGGCAGGTGGTCGGATCGGTCAGCGAACTGCCCGGGTTGGGTGACTGGGTCACACCGTTGAAGATCTGGTTGAAGGTCGGCACCCGGAAGCCGGTTCCGTAAGAAGCGCGGAACATGATCTGGTCGATCGGCTGGAGCTTTGCGGTGAACTTCGGGTTCACCGTCGAACCAAAGCCGGTGTAATCGTCAACCCGCACCGCGCCGGTCAGTTCAAGCACGTCGAACACCGGAACCAGCACTTCGGCGTAGGCGGCCTTGACGTCGCGGTGGACCTTCTTCAGCTGGTTCACGTTATCGAAGGCGACGTTGAAGATGTCCGCCGACTTTGAAGGATCGGCCGCGGTCGAACCATCAAAGCCATAACCTTCACGGCGATAGTCCACGCCCAAGGCAACGCTCACCATCCCGCCGGGCAGGGCAAACAGCTCACCCGTGATCGATGCATCGGCCTGCCACAGCGTATATTTTCCGCCGTAAAGCCGGGTTCCCTTGGCCGAGACTGCATCGAGCGCGGCCATCGCCTGCGGGGTCTGGATCACCGAGAATGGGTTGAGGATCCCGCTGTTGAACAGCCCGACAATCCCTGGCGCCGAAGCACCCGGTGCGGTCGGCGCGCGGGGATCGGCCTGGCCGACCAGCGCCCCAGCGATGCCAGAGGCCGTCGCTGCGGCCTGGTTCGGGAAGACGCCGCGGAAGTGGTAGCCGCTACCCAGCACCGAGGTCGCCTGGCTTTCCGCATAAGAACCGCCAACCCGGTATTCCCAGCTACCGCCAATCGGACCTTCCAAGCCCATTGCCGCGCGGAAGGTCTTCGTTTCGGTTTGATACTCGCGCGGCCCGCAGGCAATGCAGCGCCAGCGGAACGTCATCGGCAGGCCATAACGCCCGACCGCATCTACGGTGCGGTCACCCACCGCGCCGATCCCCGGCAGAACCGCCGCGAGGCGATCGTAGATATCGTTGTAGGTCGCCGCGGTTTGCGCATTGAGCGGATAGGCAATCGGCAGCGACGACACGGTCGACAGGCTTGAGGTGTACTGGTTGTTGGAGAAGATCTTGCTCGAATTGGCATCCGATCCGGTGACTTCGGCATAGAGTTCGTGATCGCCCAGCTTGGCGGTCGCCCGGCCGTAATAGGTCAGCGTGTCGATCGGCTGCTGCAGGGTCGCCGCGCGGCCCGTGTCCCACGAACAGGCCAAAGCCGCGCCGGGGGTGTTCCACAGCACCTCGTCATAGGCCAGGCCACCATCGACCGAGCCGCAACCGGCCCCGCCGGGAAGGTCAAGCACGTTAACCCCGCCGTTCATCCGCACGCCGCCGATGGTCAGGTTGGTCAGTGCGCCGGTGGTGTTGCCGAACAGCGTGCCGCCCTGCATGATTCCGACACCGGCGCCCGATGCGTTGAGCGGAAACACCGTCGCGATCGGGGTGCCGCGGGTATCGATCGACAGGCCGCGATTGGGCTGGTTGCCGTTGACGAAATCGCGATCGCGCCCGAACAGCGCGCCGTTCCAGCTCTTGCTCACCGAAACCATGACATTGAAGCCCTGTTCGTTGAGATCGCCGTACCCGGCGGTGCCCGACAGGCGATAGATCGGCGCATCGCCGGCATCGGTAAAGTCGACGAAGCCGGTCAGGTCGAGGCCCTTGAAGTTCTTCTTGGTGATGAAGTTGATCACCCCGCCGATCGCATCGGTACCGTATATCGCCGAAGCGCCGTCCTTGAGCACTTCGACCCGGTCGATCGCGGCGAGCGGGATCTGGTTGACGTCTACCGCCGAGCCCGACAGGCCGTGCGCCGCGACGCGCCGGCCGTTGAGCAGCACCAGCGTTGCCGACGCGCCCTGCCCGCGCAGGTTGGCCGAGGAGAGGCCGTTGGTGCCGCGCTGCGCGCCGGTCACCACGTCCGAGTTGGAGGCGAGGTTGTCCGCGCCGTTACCGTTGGAGGCAAGAAACGAGATCAGTTGCTCCGGGTTGCTGATGCCTTCGCGGCTGAGGTCTTCGGTCCGGATGATCGTCAGCGGCAGCGCGCTCTTGCCCGGGTCCTGCTTGATCCGCGAGCCGGTGACCACGATGGCTGCGCCCGGTTGCGCATCGTCAGAAGCGGCCGCGGCGGTGCTGGTCTGCGCCAGCGCAGGCGATGCCGCCAATACGACCAGCGAAGCCGAACTGCCCAGAATTACGCGCGCAAGTGTGCGAAGTTCCATCTGAATTACCCCCCCAAATCGGCCCACAATCACCGAGTCGAATGCAAAAGAGTAACGGCGGAGACAGGCTTTGCCAGCGCTGACTTGAATCCACTTTCAGCTTGTTCGTAAAAGTCCGGGAATGTGACAGCTTTGCAACAATTTGTGCGATCAATTCGCAGCAGCCACCAGCAACAGAACGGACTCCATCGCCGGGACCGCCGACTGGCCATCGGGCACGTCATTGGCGAAGAACGCAAAGGTCAGCCGCTTGCCGCTCGCCGCGCGGAAGGTGCCCGAGATCGCATTGGTGGCGTTGAGCGTGCCGGTTTTGGCGATGAGGTTGTTCTCCAGCGAGGTGCCTTTGAAGCGGTTGCGCAAGGTACCGTCGACCCCGGCGATCGGCAGCGAGGCATACCACGCCTTGCCCCACGGCTGGGTATCGATCCACCGCAGCAACGCCACCGCAGCGCGCGGGGAGACGCGGTTGTAGGTCGACATGCCCGAGCCATCGGAGAAGTCGTAACCTTCGCGGGGGATGCCGGCCTTGTCGAAGACGGCGCGCTCGGCGGCGAGGCCATCTTCGAGCGAACTGCCTTCGATCGAAGCAACCCGCCGAAGCAGTAGTTCGGCGTGATTATTCTGACTAACCTTGTTGATGATAGTCACATCTTCGGCAAGCGGCGGTGGCGTAAGTCTGGCTAGGGGTGCGTCTCGAGCCACGTCTGCGTTTGGATCGACACCGATCGGCCGGGTCACCGGATCGTCGTTTAGATCGATTGGGCGATGCTGGGTTCGCACCACGCCGACAACCCTTACGCCGCGTTGCCGAAGCATGACTTGCAACCTTGACGCGGAATAGAGCGCGGGATCATCCACACCAACAATTTCATGCCATTCGCTGGCGTCAGCGGGCAACTCACCGATGAGCCGAAACTCACGCGAATTGATCGTGTGCACCAACTTCAGGCTGGACTTTCCGCCGGGCACTGAAGTGAACGCCACATTCTGAATCGACAGGTATGGCGACGCAACGAGGTTTGGCCTTTGTCCAACCTTTGCTGGTGTCACTCTTATCACCAGTTCGTTGCTGTCCAGGGACAATGCCGAAGCCGCAGTGGCATCGTTGGAGCCAATATTGTTCCAGCTCATACCCGGACTCCAACGCTGGTCTGGATACAATGTGTCGACGCCAATTATGTCGCCAACAATCTTGGATTTCGTAGCGATCGCATCGGCCAGCCTAGCAAGACAATCAGTGACGCAATCGGACGCGCTCGACATGCGGGCATCGCCATTGCCATACAGCACAACGTCTTGGACACCTTTGCGCTTGCTCGATTCAAGCCAGACAGCAGCCCCGCCCCCCACGTCCGGCTGGTCCATCCCCGGCAGCAGCGCATAAGCTGCCGCCGTGGTGAACATCTTGGTGTTCGAAGCCGGAATGAACCTTCCGTCGGGATTGATAGAGACGACGATCTTGTCCGTATCGTCGACCACCAGCAGCCCGAAGCGGGTACCCTTGGGGGCTGCCGCAAGCAGACTTTCTGCCTGCGCCTGCGTAGTCGCGGGCGGAGTGTCGGCATGCGCTGGCGAGGCCAAGCCCAACAGCGCCGCCGCCATCAAAATCGCGCCCTTGCCCCGCATCCGCATCATCCCTCGATCACCTCATGGAACCGCGTGTAGTCGATCGTCCGCATACCGGACTCGTCGATGCTGATGATATCGGCGAATTTTGCGTTCCAGCGGATATCCTCGCAGGCATAGGCCCAGCGGCCGTGGACGATCTGGCCGCTTTCCTCGTCGAAGCCCGAGAGCACCACGATAATCTCGGAATTGCCGACCTTGCTGTGATCATCGAGCCAGGCGCGCAGCGGGCTCGCATCGTCGATCGCGTGCATCACGGTCCAGCTCAGCGCGAACACCGGGTTGCTCTCACGCACCAGCTTGAGGTCGTTGAAGCGCCGCATCCGGGTATCGCCGACCATCGCGTCTTCGAGCACCGAGGCGCGGACTTCGGCCGAATAGATCAGGTTGTGCCGCTGGTTGGCGGCGCGCAGCATCAGGGTGAGCACCCCGTCGATCGCGCGCACCACCAGCGTTTCACTGAAGAGGATCCGTCCGCTCGGCCGCGAGAAGCGGGCGAAGACGATCCCGGTGGTCAGCGCAAAGAACAGGATGCCCAGCGTGATCTCGATCACCACCACCCAGTTGGCATAGGCCGAAACCGGATAGACGTTGCCGTAACCGATCGTTGCCACGGTGTGCACGCTGAAGAAGAAATCGCGCCAGAACAGCGGCACCGGCGCGGCATCGTGCGGGACCGCCAGCCCGCTTGGGTCAAGCCGATAGAGCCCGGCGAAGGCCAGATTGAACGCGAAGAAAGTCACCACGAACAACAGCCCGAGCCGGGGCCAGGTCAGCCGCATCAGTTCGTGATAGAGGTCGTGCCAGATCGGGCTCTTCATGCCAAGCGGCCGGATCCGCAGCGGCCCGGCGCGCTTCATCGCGGTGGTTACGGCCGAACGTGCGGGGAGCTGACTGGGGGACGGTTCGGCCATGGCTTCACCCTAACCCGTTCGGGACCCGAATGAAAAGGGGCCGGCACCTTGCGGCACCGGCCCCTCTCCCTCGCGGCCGTCCCCCCAGCCGCGTCAGAACTTGGCGCGTCAGAACTTGACCCGTGCGGTCACCCCGTAAGTCCGCGGTTCGGCGAGGAACTGCGAGAACAGCTGCCGTCCGCCCGGATAGGTCGGGTAAACGAACGGCGCACCGGAGCCGCCGGCCTGGAACGGGGTGCTGAACGCGACCTGGGCGTAGTCCTGGTCGAAGATGTTCTGACCCCAGAATTCGAGCGACCACTTGTCGTCCGGACCGCGCACGCCGATGCGGGCGTTGACGATTGCGAAGGCATCCTGCCCCTTCTGCGGGAACAGGTCGGAGCCGGTGTTGTAGTCGCTCGACATGCGCGAATCGACGTAGACCAGCCCACTCCAGCCCGAGTTGCCAAGCCGCGGGGTCCAGGCCATCGAGCTTGTCACCACCCATTCCGGTGCGTTCGACAGCCGCTTGCCCGGCAGCAACCGCAGCGCTGAAGACAGCGGAGCACCGGCCGAATTGCCGACCAGATTCTGGCGGTAATAGGTGTCAGTGTAGGTCACGCCGGCAGTGACGTGGAAATTGCGCGCCGGATTCATGCCCGCTTCGATCTCGAACCCTTCGGCCCGCACACCCCAGCCGACCCGGCCCGACGGGCAGGCCCCGGTGGCGTCACTGGCGTCCTGGTCAGCGAAATTCAGGCTGTCCTTGCAGCCGTTGATGTTCTGCACCAGGAACACCGTGCCGTTGAAGGTGTTGAGCTGGAAGTTCGAGAAGTCCGAACGGAACACGGTCATGTTCAGGTTGAACTTGCCCTGCTGCCATTTGAACCCGATCTCGTAGTTCTTGACCAGTTCGGGATCGAACTTGAGCGCACCGGTGAAAGCCTGCGCACCGCCCACGGTGTTGGCGAACGGGAAGGTCGGGCTTTTCAACGCCGAACGGTCGAGGTTGAACCCGCCCGCCTTATACCCGCGTGAGAAGCTCGCGTAGGTCATGAAGTCTTCGGTCGGCCGGTATGACAGGATCGCGGTGCCGGTCCATTTGTTTTCGCTGCGGGTATCCTTGACCGAAACCCCGTTGAGTTCGGAGGTCGAATTACCCTGGCAAGACAGCCCGATCAGTGCGCCGGAAATCGCAGCAAGCCCGGCATTGCCGAGGAACGGATCGAGCGCGGCCTGCTGGGCTGGGCAGACCGTATTGTTGTTGCCGAAAGTCGCGTTGAAGTTCTTGCGATCATGCGTCCAGCGTACCCCGAAGGTGAAATCGAGCTTGCTGGTCAGGTGTACGATGTTGTGCGTGAACAACGCATAGTTGCTGTCGTTCTGTTTGTAGGTGTCGAGCGTGCTGCCCATGTTGTTGAGTGTGTCGAGCCGGTCGAACGCGGCCAGAATGAGCGGACCGGCTGCCCCGAACGCCCCGGAAACGGTGGGCCGCGACGCCGTCTTGATGCAGCCCACCGCGGTGGGATCGTATGCGAACGCAAATCCGCCGCCTGAGATAACCCGGCAAGTGGCAAACCGTCCATACTGGCTGCCGAACTTCAGATTGTCGGTCACCGTCAGATCTTCGTTGGCGTAGAAACCGCCGATCAGCCAGTCGAACTTGTCGTCAAAGGCCTTGCCCTGGAGGCGCAGTTCCTGGGTAAAGGTCTTGAATTGGCGGAATGAACTGCCGTCAGGCGTACGATAGAGGATGTCCACCGCGCTGTAGTCGGTATCCGAGCCTTGCCCGGACTTGTAATCGCGATAGGCGGTGATCGAGGTCAGCTTGGCGCCGCCGAGATCATAATTGATCTCGCCCGAGAAGCCGTAATCCTTGGTCGTGCCCTGGAAGCTGCGGCCGGGCGAGACGTAGATCGTGCGGTTATAGTGCGGGTTGAAGCCCGCCAATGGCTGCCCCAGATCGTTCAGCACGTTAACGATGTTGTTGCCGGTGGCCGTCACTGGGAGCGAGGGATTATTGAGGTCGCCGATGAACGGATTGACCGACCGGTCGATATAGATCGCGCCGCAGCAGCGTTCGTCGCGGTGGGTGTAGTCAGCAATCAGGCGAACCGACAACGCATCGGTCGGTTCGAACAGCAGCTGACCGCGCACGAAATAGCGGTTGCGGTTGTTGACGTCGATGTTGTTGGTGGTGTCGTGCAGGAAGCCGTCACGCTTCACGTAAATGCCGTCGATGCGCGCCGCGAGGGTCTGCGACAGCGGCCCGGTGATCGATCCGCCAAGCCGGAAGAAGTTGTAGTTGCCATAGGTTCCCTCGGCGTTGGCGCCGAACTTGAACGAAGGCTTCTTCGAATAGATGCTGATCAGACCGGCCGAGCTGTTGCGCCCGCCGAGCGTGCCCTGCGGACCGCGCTGGACTTCGATCCGGTCAATTTCGCCCAGTTCGTTGAGGCCGATGCCCGAACGCGAGCGATAGACCCCGTCGATAAACACCGGAACCGAGCTTTCGAGACCCGGGTTGTCACCAACTGTGCCGATGCCGCGGATACGGGCTGAGCCGTTGGCTTCGGAGCCGGTTGAGGAAACGAGCAACGACGGCGCGAGCTGGTTGAGCTGGCGAATGTCGTTCGCGCCGCTGTTCTTGAGGCTTTCCGCGTTGACTGCCGAGATGGCGACCGGAACGTCAGCCAGCTGCTGGGCGCGGCCCTGCGCCGTGACTACGATCTCGTTCTGATCGGTGGAGTCTGCGGCTGCATCGTCGCTCGTGCCACCCGCCGGCGTTGTCTGCGCCGATGCTGCAGCCGGGCCAAATGCAATTGCGGCCAGCGACACGCCTGCTGCCCAGGCGAGGGTCTTCCTCATAGCTCTCTCCCTTATGGCCGAAAGATTCATGTCTTTACGGCTGGTTACCCATTCTGCTTCGAAAGGCCCGCGATTGCAACGTATTTGCAACATTGTATCCACGCGCAAGTGCCGTGCCGCTGCATTGCACCACGCGGTCATTTGGCGTAAGGGCGCGCTAGACCGCCCCGGCTGCCTTGCCACCTCGCAATGCAACTGCCGGGGCCGCTTGTTTTTGTCGCTCCAAGGAAGTGCCCATGTCCCGTCGCCGCCAGATTTACGAAGGCAAGGCCAAGATTCTCTATGAAGGCCCCGAACCGGGCACGATCATCCAGTATTTCAAGGACGATGCGACTGCCTTCAATGCCCAGAAAAAGGGCACGATCAACGGCAAGGGCGTGATCAACAACCGCATCAGCGAGTATGTGTTCACCCGGCTCAACCACATCGGCATCCCGACCCATTTCATCAAGCGGCTCAACATGCGCGAGCAGCTGGTGCGCCAGGTTGAGATCGTCCCGATCGAAGTGGTGGTGCGCAACGTTGCTGCAGGATCGATCTCCAAG
Source organism: Novosphingobium sp. (assembly GCA_046063275.1). GTDB lineage: Bacteria > Pseudomonadota > Alphaproteobacteria > Sphingomonadales > Sphingomonadaceae > Novosphingobium. The sequence continues at coordinate 16,322 of JBJTLY010000113.1, forward strand.
CGGCTGGGCATTCCTGAAGGCGAGCCGCTGCCGCACACGCTGATCCAGTATTGTTTCAAGGACGATGCGCTGGGTGACCCCCTGATTTCCGAAGAGGAAATCGCCTGTTTCGGCTGGGCCAGCAACGAGGAAATGCAGGACATCGCCGCCATGGCAATCCGGGTGAACGATTTCCTCTGCGGGATGTTCGCCGCGATCAACATCCGGCTGGTCGATTTCAAGCTGGAGTTCGGACGGATCTGGGACGGCGATTACAGCCGGGTAATCCTCGCCGACGAGATCAGCCCCGATGGCTGCCGCCTGTGGGACATGACCACCGGCGAAAAGCTCGACAAGGACCGCTTCCGCCGCGATCTGGGCGGGGTGGACGAAGC
>JBJTLY010000114.1:0-6525 GCA_046063275.1 Novosphingobium sp.
CGCGATGAACTGGGCCGGTTCGACTGGATCGTGATTGCCGTCCCCGCCACTCCCGACACCTGGCACATGATAGGCGCGGCCGAGCTCGCGGCGATGCGGAGCGATGCGGTGATCGTCAATGTCGCGCGCGGCAGCGTGATCGACCAGGACGCGCTGGTCGACGCACTCGCCGCGGGCCGGATCGGCGGCGCGCTGCTTGACGTTACCACCCCCGAACCTCTTACTGAAGATCACCCACTGTGGACGCTCGACAACGCGCAGGTCACCATGCACCTGTCCGGCAACGCCCAGACGCTGATGTTCCAGCGTTCGGCCGAGCGCTTCCTGACCAACCTCGATCGCTATCGGCGAGGCGAACCGCTCGAGCCGATGGTCGACTACGCCGCGGGGTATTAGGCCTCGTCGAGCAGCAGGAGCTGCACCTCGACTTCGAGCCGCGGCTCGGGAAGCGCGGTGTGCTCGACCCGGATCACCGCCGCATCGGCGACGAGCTGGCGGGGAATCGCAAATTCGTGTTCGGGCAGCGCATCGATGAACTGCTCCCCGGCAGTCACCGCGTCGCATCCGCTGAAGTTCAGTACGACGGTGTGGCGTGTGCCCGAAAAAGTCACGCTGGCCCAGCTTCGCTCAGTATGGCGCACCAGTTCGCCGCGGCCCCCGGCCAGTTCGAGCAGGGCCGAGAGCAGGGGCATCCACGGGGTACGGCGACCGGCCCTCCCAGCAGCGGCGAGCATGGCGGTGTCGGCGGTAAGATCAATTTGCACGGGCGTCCTCGCGATAAATGTTCATGAAATGTTCCACACGTTTCGTGGTTGCAACACGAGGTGAGCGGCCGTTGCGCAGATCCTGGACGAAGCGCGGATCGTGGGCGGCAAGCCGACCAAACTTGGTCCAGGGCATTCCGGTTTCGCGCAAAAAGCGCTCGATCCGGGTAATCAACATTGCTTCCCCCTTTCTTCGGCGAATCGTCGTAGGAATAATCCTGTTCTTTCCTGCGAAATCCTACTTGTCTAGGAAAAATACATTGTGTATGGCATTTTCATGGTTACCACCGATCCCCGCGCGAAATTGTTGGAGCTGGCCAGTAAACACGGTGCCAGTCTGTCCGGCCTGTCCGAACTGATTGGCCGAAATTCGACCTATTTGCAGCAGTACATCCGCAAAGGCAGCCCGCGCAAGCTGGAAGAAAATGATCGCCATACGCTCGCGCAGTTCTTCGGCATAGATGAAAGTGAGCTGCGTGTGGCGGAGGATAATTCCTTGCCGGCTGCTGCGTCAGCCATGCGAAGCGACTGGGTTGATGTTCCCCGCCTGGCGCTCGGCGCATCAGCCGGGGCCGGGCACTTCGCTGGCGAAGAATTGCCGATCGGGGCGTTCCGCTTCGGCGCGCGTTGGCTGCGTGAGCAGGGCCTCGATCCGGCGCAACTCTCGGCGATCAAGGTTGAAGGCGATTCGATGGAGGGCACCCTGCGCGATGGTGACGAGATCCTGGTCGACCGCACCCCTCGCCCCTTGCGCGACGGCATCCACGTGGTCCGCGTCGGCGATGCGCTGCTGGTCAAACGGCTCGATATCGGCAGGCCCGGGGTGGTCGCGCTGGTCAGCGATAATCCTGCCTATCGCACGCTTGAACTGGCGCCGGATGAGGTTGAGGTGATCGGCAAGGTGGTGTGGAAGAGCGGGCGGCTGTGACAGCGCTCCTTTTTGCCTTTGGACAGTGGTCCAAGCGGTCCACGGCTGCAATTTGGCATTGCCGAAAGCCGCTCGGCTCGCCACATCGGCGATCATGACCAGTCCAAATGAACCCCCGATGCGTGTTGGCATCATTCCGGTGACCCCGCTCCAGCAGAACTGCTCGCTGATTTGGTGCACCAAGACCATGCGCGGCGCGGTGATCGATGCCGGCGGTGAGCTCGACAAGATCAAGGCGGCGGTCGAGAAAGTGGGCGTGACGCTGGAGAAACTGCTCGTCACCCACGGCCACCTCGATCATTGCGGGCAGGCCGGAATTCTCGCCAAGGAGCTCGGGCTCAAGATCGAAGGCCCGCACGAGGATGATCGTTTCTGGATCGACAAGCTCGGCGAAGACGGCGGCAAATACGGCATGCACGCCGAAAGCTTCGAGCCCGACCGGTGGCTCAAGGACGGCGACAAGGTAACCGTGGGCGAGCTTGAGCTCGACGTGATCCATTGCCCGGGTCACACCCCTGGGCATGTGGTGTTCTACCACGAACCCTCGCACTTCGCGGTGGTGGGCGATGTGATTTTTTCAGGCTCGATCGGGCGGACCGATTTTCCGCGCGGCAATCACCAGGATCTGATCGATTCGATTACCCAGAAGCTGTGGCCGCTGGGCAATGACGTGACCTTCCTTCCCGGCCATGGGCCAACCAGCACCTTCGGCCGGGAAAGACAGGTCAACGGGTTCGTCAGCGATTACTTGCTGAGCTGATGGCTCACATGTGGCCGGTTGCGATCAGCAGACCAACCACGGCAAGTCCGAGCTGGCTGAGCATGGTGGTGGCGGTGCCGATGCCGCGGCCGGCTTTGAAGCCGGTGCCGTCCATGCCGAGGCCATGTGCAACGCGGCCCAGCATGTAGATAGCACCGACGATCGGCAGCCAGCTGCCGCCCTTGCCGGCAAGCTCGATCAGTCCGATTAGGGCGAGTACCCACGGGGTGTTCTCGACGAAGTTGAGCTGCGCGCGCATGCGCCGCTCCATCAGGTCACTGCCGCCGGTGCCGATGTTGATCTTTTCCTTGGTCCGAACCTGCCCGCAGCGCATGGCCAGCCAGAAGTTTATGATGGCTGCGGCGGCCGCCATGCACATTGTTGTCGGTAACAGCATTGTCTTCTCCCCTGTGTCTTCGCGAGTGCGGCGGTCGGTGCTTGCAAGCGCTGGTAAATTCGCTATAGGCCCGCCTTCGCGAGCTGCCGACCCCCGGGTCCTTGCGCGGCTTACTTAGACCGATCTATCAAATGCAGGAACAGGTGCCGCAATGGCTGTCCCCAAGAGAAAAACATCGCCCTCACGCCGGGGCATGCGCCGCAGCCATGACGCGCTGAAGGTTGAAGCATTTCACGAATGCTCGAACTGTGGTGAACTCAAGCGCCCGCACAACCTGTGCCCGGCTTGCGGCCACTACAACGGGCGCGAAGTTATCGCGGTCGGGCTTTAAGCCTCTAAACTAGAGTGGAAAATCGCACATGAGCCTGCCGCGTATCGCCGTTGATGCGATGGGCGGAGACGAAGGCGTGCGCGTGATGATCGAAGGCGCGGCGCTCGCCCGGCGCCGCCACGATCGCTTCAAATTCCTGCTCGTAGGCGATGAAGAGCGCATCAAGGCTGCGCTCGCGGAGCACCCCAATCTGCGCGCCGCGTCGGAAATCCTCCATGCGCCCGATGTGGTGAGCGGCGAGGAGAAGCCGACTCAGGCGCTGCGCCGCGCCAAGACCACCTCGATGGGCATGGCAATCAACGCTGTGAAGGTCGGCGATGCCGGGGCCGCAGTCAGCGCCGGCAACACCGGCGCGCTGATGGCCATGGCCAAGCTGGCACTGCGGACCATGCCGGGAATCGATCGGCCGGCGCTGTCAGCGCTGCTGCCGACGCTGGGCGAGAACGACGTCGTCATGCTCGACCTTGGCGCCAATACCGAGTGCGACGCGCGCAATCTGGTGCAATTTGCGATCATGGGGGCGGCCTATTCACGGATCGTCACCGGACGTGAGGAACCGAGGGTCAGGCTGCTCAACATCGGCACCGAGGAAACCAAGGGAACCGAGCACCTGCAAGCCGCTGCGGCACAGCTCAAGCTCGCTTCGAGCAGTCTGGCGATGAGCTTCGATGGCTATGCCGAAGCGGACAAACTCAACCGCGGCGATATCGACGTCGTGGTCTCGGACGGATTCTCGGGCAACATTGCGCTGAAGGCGGTGGAAGGTACGGCGCGGTTCGTCGCTGATCTTCTGCGCCGCGCCTTCGCCTCGTCACTCCGATCGAAATTCGGGTTTCTTGTTTCGCGCCCCGCGACCGAGATCCTCAAGCATCACCTTGACCCCAACAATCATAACGGTGCGGTGTTCCTGGGCCTCAATGGCGTTGTGGTGAAGAGCCACGGTTCCGCTAGTGCGCTTGGAGTTGCCAATGCAGTGGCGGTGACCGCGCGGCTGCTCGAGGAAAACATCACCGAACGCATCGCCGCCGACTTGGCCCGGTTGGGTACCGGTTCGCTTCAGTCTCCGGCCAAGGCCGCACCATGACGCTTCGTTCAGTCCTGGTCGGCACCGGCTCGGCGCTGCCGAAGCGCGCCGTCACCAATGCCGAATTGGCCCAGACCGTCGACACCAGCGATCAGTGGATCGTCGAGCGCACCGGCATCCGCCAGCGCTACATCGCGGGTGAGGGCGAGACGACCTCGACGCTTGCGACCGACGCTGCCCGCGCCGCGCTTGCTGCGGCTGGTCTGGAGCCATCGAGCATCGGGCTGATCGTGGTCGCGACCGCAACCCCGGACCAGACTTTCCCGGCCACCGCAACGCAGGTTCAGCACAACCTCGGCTGCAATGGCGGGGTCGCTTTCGATGTCGCCGCGGTCTGCTCGGGGTTCCTCTACGCACTCGGAGTCGCCGATTCGCTGCTGCGAACCGGCATGGCGAAACGTGCGCTGGTGATCGGCGCGGAGACCTTCAGCCGCATTCTTGACTGGGAAGACCGCACCACCTGTGTCCTTTTCGGTGACGGTGCCGGCGCGGTGGTGCTCGAAGCCCGCGACGTGGCCGAAGACGGCCCCGGCGTGCTTTCGACCCGGCTGCATGCCGATGGTGCACATAACGGTCTGCTCTATGTCGACGGTGGCCCTTCGAGCACGGGAACGGTCGGCCACGTCCGCATGAAGGGCCCGGAAGTGTTCCGTCACGCAGTCGTGAATCTCGCGCAGGTGCTCCGCGATGTACTGACTGATCAAGGGCTTACGGCAGAAGATATCGACTGGGTTGTGCCGCATCAAGCCAACCAGCGCATCCTCGATGCCACCGCTCGCAAGCTTGGCCTCCCGCCCGAGAAGGTCGTGGTTACGGTTGATCGGCACGCCAACACGTCCGCTGCGTCGGTACCGTTGGCGCTCGATACTGCGGTCCGCGACGGCCGGATCAAGCCCGGTGATCTGGTGATGCTCGAAGCAATGGGCGGCGGCTTTACCTGGGGTGCCAGCCTGATCCGGGTATAACCGCCCGTTTTGAAGTGGTTGACTGAATCACTCGCGTTGCAATCGAAAACGATATCGGTATGCTCCCGCGCCAAGGTCGCTAGATTGCAGCTTTGGGGAAGGGGCTGGATGCGTTCCATGACTACATTGACACGAGCCGATCTGGCTGAGGCGCTCAATCGCAAGCTCGGCCTGTCGCGCTCGGACTCGCTTGGCATGGTCGAATCGATCATCGACCATATGACCGGTGCGCTCGAAAAGGGCGAAAACGTCAAAATTTCGGGCTTCGGCACGTTCCTGCTGCGCGACAAGGGCCAGCGGGTCGGTCGCAATCCGAAGACCGGGGTAGAGGTTCCGATTACCCCACGCCGGGTGCTGACCTTCCGTGCGAGCCAAATGCTCAAGGAACGGATCGCCCGCGGATGAGCGAGGACGCGCCCGGGTTTGCCGATGGCAAGGATCCCGGCGCGCTGCGCACTATCGGAGAAGTCGCCAAGGCGCTCGGCATCCGCCAGCACGTCTTGCGCTATTGGGAAGAACAGTTCCCGATGCTCAGTCCGCTGAAGCGCGGCGGCGGTCGGCGCTATTACCGGCCTGAAGACGTCAAGATGGTCGAGACGATCGACCGGCTGGTGCACCGTGAAGGCTACACCCTGAAGGGGGCCAAGATGGCGCTGCAAGGCGGCGCGGCCAAGGCGGCGGCTGCCCCCGCATTGCAACCTGGGCCAGTCGCCCCGGCACCGGTCACGAGCAATTTCGCTTACCGCGCTCGGCTGATTGCTTTGCGCACCACACTGGTAAACGCGCTCCACGAAGCCTAGATCACGTCCTCGCAAATTCGAGGACGATTCATGCAAAATTGCTACGACGCCGACCTGTCGCTGTTCATCGGCGGCAGCTGGAAAATCGGTGAAGGCCGCGATCTGTTCCCGGTGGTCGACCCGGCCAGCGGCGAGGCGATCGGCGAAGTGCCGATGGCCAGCGCCGCCGACCTTGATGAGGCACTCGACGCGGCTGACAAGGGTTTCAAGGTGTGGCGTGCAACGGCTGCCGATCAGCGCGGCGCGGTGCTCAAGAAGGCGGCGGCCCTGCTGCGGGAGCGGGTTGAACCAATTGCGCGCCTGCTGACGCTGGAACAAGGCAAACCGCTTCCCGAAGCCCGGGCCGAAGTCCTGTCGAGCGCGCAGCTATTCGACTGGTGCGGCGAAGAAGCGACGCGGATTTATGGGCGCACGCTGGTCCGCCCCACCGGCCAACGCTCGCTGGTGACCAAGCAGCCGATCGGCCCGGTCGCCGCGTTCAGTCCGTGGAACTTCC
>JBJTLY010000115.1:0-8755 GCA_046063275.1 Novosphingobium sp.
CCTGCTCGGCATCAACCTCAAGGTGATGAAGGCAGTCGGCGAAGGCATCAAGAACAACGCGCCAGGCGCTTTCGTGATCTGCATCACCAACCCGCTCGACGCGATGGTCTGGGCGCTGCGCGAATTTTCGGGTCTCCCGCACAACATGGTGGTCGGCATGGCCGGGGTGCTCGATTCGGCGCGGTTCAGCCACTTCATCGCCGACGAATTCCAGGTTTCGGTGCGCGACGTGAACACCTTCGTGCTCGGCGGCCACGGCGATACGATGGTCCCGGTGGTGCGCTATTCCACCGTCAACGGCATCCCGGTGCCCGACCTCGTCAAGATGGGGCTGAGCTCGCAGGACAAGATCGACGCGATCGTCAAGCGCACCCGCGGCGGCGGCGGCGAGATCGTCGCGCTGCTCGGCACCGGCTCGGCGTTCTACGCGCCCGCCGCCAGCGGCATCGCGATGGCCGAAGCATACCTCAACGACCAGAAGCGCATCCTCCCCTGCGCCGCGCATGTCAGCGGGCAGTACGGGCTCGACGGGCTTTATGTCGGCGTGCCGGTGCAGATCGGTGCGGGCGGCGTGGAGAAGGTGATCGAGATCGAACTCGACGAAGCCGACAAGGCCGGGCTGCAAGTCAGCGTCGATGCGGTGAAGGAGTTGCTGGTGGCGTGCAAGGGCATCGATCCGAGCTTGGGCTGATGCGTCGCCTGTTGATCCTCTTTGCGCTGAGCGCTGCCGTTGTCCGGCCAAGCGCCGCGTTCGCGCAGGACGTCACGCTGACGCCGCCTGCGGACTTTGCGGCGGCGGCGGCGGCATGCATTGACGCAGTTTCGCCCGACAAGCTTGACACTTCGAAGCTCGCCGCGCGCGGTTGGGACAAGCAAGCCGAACTGCGTGCACCGTTCGGCTCGTCGGCACTGTACACACGCGCAGGCAGCACAGCGCAGATTTTCGCCAGCCCCAGCGCGGAAGGGTTCTGCATAGTAGATGGCTATGCGAAAGACTTCGGCCAATTCGAGACCTACCGGGATGCCATCGCAAGTCGTTTGAAGGCCGACTACAACAACACGGGCCTGACTGCGGTTACGATCGGCAAGGCTGGTGACGACGATCGCCGCCAGGGTTTCTTGATCGGCAGCGCCGTTGCTGGCTATTCAGGCACTACGCGCAACGGCGGGCTCGACCTGCGTTTTACAGTTGTGAATACGAAGTTTGCTGGTTCTGCGCAGTCCTTTCAGACTTCGCGACCGCCACTTTCCGAATCCGAGATTGGCGAAAACCGCGCGAAGGATCGCGCCGCCGCCGATTTTGCTGGGCTACCCGGAACAGCACAAGACCTTGTCGCGATGACCAAGGATTGCGCCACCGCGCTCCGCGGAGACGGTGCACTGCCCGGCAATGGCTGGCGCAAGGGTATCCACGCTTCGGGTTCACCGCACGCAATGGAAGCACTCAAACACCGAGACACGAACGGAATGCTGGCAGGCATGGCCCAGACGAGGCAGCAACTCTATTTCGTGGGCCGCCATGGCTTCGTGACCAAGTATTACGTCCGTGGGGTCACCACAGTTTGCGAAGCGACCATCTATGCGGATTCGGCAGCACTTGATGGTATCCAAGCGGAAGCGAAGACGACCTTGGCGCTCGCAGGTGACGACAAGGCCTCGGGTAAGGCCGCAGATTTCGCTAGCGAATACCAGCTGCCTGACCTGCAGCGCACTTATCGATGGAATGGTTCGGAAGTAGCGGTCCGCAAGGGCTCCGGAACCAGTTTCGATGCACCGAATTCGGGCAAGTTTTCAATCAGCATTTTCGTTTTTTAAGGCAGGAATCCCAATGAGCATCCTCGTCAACAAGAACACCAAGGTCATCACCCAGGGCATGACCGGCGCCACCGGCAGCTTCCACACCCAGGCGGCGCTCGATTACGGGACACAGATGGTCGCAGGCGTGACCCCCGGCAAGGGCGGGCAGACCCACATCGGGCTGCCGCAGTTCGATAGCGTGGCCGAGGCCAAGGCCGCGACCGGCGCGACTGCCAGCTGCATCTACGTGCCGCCTCCGGGCGCGGCCGATGCCATCCTTGAAGCGATCGACGCGCAGATCGAGCTGATCGTCTGCATCACCGAGGGCATTCCGGTGCTCGACATGGTCCGGGTCAAGCGCGCCCTCAGCGGCAGCAAGAGCCGCCTGATCGGCCCCAACTGCCCCGGCGTGCTGACCCCGAACGAATGCAAGATCGGGATCATGCCCGGGTCGATCTTCAAGGCCGGATCGGTCGGCGTCGTAAGCCGCTCAGGCACGCTGACCTATGAAGCAGTCTTCCAGACCACCCAGATCGGGCTTGGCCAGACCACCGCGGTCGGGATCGGCGGCGATCCGGTCAACGGCACCAACTTCATCGACATGCTCGAGCTGTTCCTCGCCGACGATGCGACCAAGTCGATCATCATGATCGGCGAAATCGGTGGCGATGCCGAAGAACAGGCCGCGCAGTTCCTCATCGACGAGGCCAAGCGTGGTCGCAAGAAGCCGATGGTCGGGTTCATCGCGGGCCTCACCGCACCTCCGGGACGCCGCATGGGCCATGCCGGGGCGATCGTTTCGGGCGGCAAGGGCGGCGCCGAAGACAAGATCGCGGCGATGGAAGCCGCCGGCATCCGCGTCAGCCCCTCACCCAGCGAACTCGGCACCACGCTCGACGCGCTGCTCAAGCAACTCGCCTGATCGCGCTTCCGGGCTAATGCACACCCTGCATTGCCCCGGAAACGCAACCTTTCCTCCCCAGGATGACCGGCATGGGTAACGAACTACACGACTTCCTCCCCGACGACCCGCAGCCCGGACCGAGCTGGGCCAAGGCCGACTGGCGCACCCGGCTGGGCGAGGATGACCTGACGGCAGCGCTCGATCCGACCGCGATGCAGGTCGCGATCAAGGCCGCCGCCGCGAAAGCCGGCGCGCCGATCGACGCCAAGGGGATCGAGGAAGCCGCAGGGGATTCGATCCGCGCGATGATGCTGGTGCGCACCTACCGCGTGCGCGGGCACCTTGGCGCGAATCTCGATCCGTTGGGGCTCAGCCACCAGAACCTGCCCGCCGATCTCGACCCCGCCTATCACGGCTTCAGCGGTGCGGCGCTCGACCGCAAGGTCTATCTCGGCGGCGTGCTCGGGCTGCAGTGGGCCTCGGTGCGCGAACTGGTCGAGGTGCTGAAGCGCAATTACTGCGGCAAGCTCGGCTACGAATACATGCACATCGCCGATGTCGAGGAACGCCGCTTCATCCAGGACCGGATCGAGGGCGGCGACAAGTCGATCGACTTTACGCCCGAGGGCAAGAAGGCGATCCTTGGTGCGGTAATCCGCGGCGAGCAGTATGAAAAGTTCCTCGGGCGCAAGTACGTTGGCACCAAGCGCTTCGGACTCGATGGCGGTGAATCGATGATTCCCGCGCTCGAGGCGGTGATCAAGTACGGCGGCTCGCGCGGGGTGAAAGAGATCGTCTACGGCATGGCCCACCGCGGCCGACTCAACGTGCTCGCCAACGTGCTGGCCAAGCCCTACCGCGTGATCTTCCACGAATTTTCGGGCGGCACTGCCAACCCCGAGGATGTCGGCGGATCGGGCGACGTCAAATACCACCTCGGCACCAGTACTGACCGTGAATTTGACGGGATCAAGGTGCACATGAGCCTGGTCCCCAACCCCAGCCACCTCGAAACCGTCGATCCGATCGTGCTCGGCAAGGCGCGCGCGCAGCAGGTGTTCCGCGACGATATCGGCAAGGACAAGCACAAGACCGTGCTGCCCGTGCTGATCCACGGCGACGCCGCCTTTGCCGGGCAAGGCATCGTCTGGGAGTGCTTCGGCTTTTCCGGCGTGCGTGGCTACAACACCGGCGGCTGCATCCACTTCGTGATCAACAACCAGATCGGCTTCACCACCAGCCCGCAGTTCTCACGCGGCTCGCCCTACCCCTCGGACGTGGCCAAGGGGGTGCAAGCGCCGATCATCCACATCAACGGCGACGATCCCGAAGCGGTGACTTTCGCCTGCAAACTGGCGATCGATTACCGCCAGACCTTCGGGCGCGATATCGTGGTCGACATGTGGTGCTATCGCCGCTTCGGCCACAACGAGGGCGACGAGCCGGGCTTCACCCAGCCGCTGATGTACCAGAAGATCCGCGCGCACCCGCCGGTCAGCGCGCTTTATGCCGCGCGGCTCACCGAGCAGGGCGTGATCGGCAAGGATTGGGCGGACGAGGAAGCGATGCGCTTCGTCGCGGTGCTCGAACGCGAGTTCGAGGCTTCGAAGGGTTACAAGGCCAACGAGGCCGACTGGTTCGCCGGGCGCTGGGCCGGGCTCAACAAGCCGGCCGACCCCGAAACCGCGCGGCGCAACATCCACACCGGGATCGAAGCCAAGCTGTTCGACAGTCTGGGCCGCACCCTGACCACGGTCCCCGAAGGGCTAACCATCCACAAGACGCTGGGCCGCGTGATCGAGGCCAAGCGTGAGATGTTCGCCAGCGGCGCCGGGTTCGACTGGGCCACCGGCGAAGCGCTCGCGTTCGGCAGTCTGTGTTCAGAAGGCTTCAATGTGCGCCTGTCGGGCCAGGATTCGGGCCGCGGCACCTTCAGTCAGCGCCACGCGGTGTGGGTCGACCAGACCGACGAGCACAAGTACGTGCCCCTCAGCACCGTGCCGCACGGCAAGTTCGAGGTTCACGACAGTCCCTTGAGCGAATACGGCGTGCTCGGCTTCGAATGGGGCTATGCCAGCGCCGATCCCAAGAGCCTGGTGCTGTGGGAAGCCCAGTTCGGCGATTTCGCCAACGGCGCGCAGATTATCATCGACCAGTACATCGCCAGTTCGGAATCGAAGTGGCTGCGCGCGAACGGTCTGGTGATGCTGCTGCCGCATGGTTACGAAGGCCAGGGTCCCGAACACAGCGCGGCGCGGCTCGAACGCTACCTGCAGCTTTGCGCGCAGGATAACATGCAGGTGTGTAACATCACCAACCCGGCAAACTATTTCCACGTGCTGCGCCGGCAGATGCACCGCCCGTTCCGCAAACCGCTGATCATCATGAGCCCCAAGTCGCTGCTGCGCCATCCGATGGCCAAGAGCGAGGCGAGCGAGTTCATCGGCCAGGCGCACTTCAAGCGGATCCTGTCGGACCGCAACGGGGCCGAGGACAAGGCGACCAAGCGGGTCATCCTGTGCTCGGGCAAAGTCGCCTATGACCTGATGGAAGCGCGCGATGCGGCGGAAATCACCGACACCCAGATCGTCCGGCTGGAACAGCTCTACCCCTTCCCGGGCGAGCCGCTGGCGTTGCGCTTTTCGAAGATGCCGCAGCTCGAAGAGGTGGTCTGGTGCCAGGAAGAGCCGCGCAACAACGGCTCGTGGTTCTTCGTCGAACCGTACATCGAGGAAGCCCTGATCGCGGCCAAAGCCACAGCAGGATTTGGGGTCACCCGCCCGCGCTATGCCGGACGGACGGCCAGCGCCTCGCCCGCCACCGGGCTCGCCACGCGCCACCAGAGTGAACAGGGTGCGCTCATCAGCAACGCGCTCGGACTTTCGGTCCGCGGAGAAATCCGCCGCAGGAAAAAGACCTGAGGAATCAGTATTATGTCAACTGAAGTTAAAGTCCCCGTACTCGGTGAATCGGTCTCTGAGGCGACCATCGGCGAATGGCTCAAGCAGCCCGGCGAAGCGGTTGCGCTCGACGAGCCGATCGCCAGCCTTGAGACCGACAAAGTTGCGATCGAAGTGACCGCCACGGTCGCAGGCGTGATGGGCCAGCAGATCGCCAAGGTCGGTGACAACGTCGCGGTCGGCGCGGTGATCGCGACGATCGAGGACGGCTCGCCCGCCGCTGGAGCTGCGCCGGTGGCCGAGCGCAAGGACCCCGAGCCTGCCCCCGCCGCCGACACCAAGCCCGCGCCTGAGGCGGTGCTGGCCCAAACCGCCGCGAGCGATGCCGTGACCTCGCTCTCGCCCGCGGTGCGCCGCGCGGTACTCGAAGCCGGGATCGACCCCGCGAGCATCAAGGGCACCGGCAAAGACGGCCGCCTGACCAAGGAAGACGTGGTTGCCGCCGCGCAGGCGAAGTCTGCCGCACCTGCCCCTGCCGCCGTCGCATCTGCCGCGCCTGCCGCCACCCCAGCCGCACCCGGCACCCGCGGCGAAGAGCGCGTCAAGATGACGCGCCTGCGCCAGACTGTCGCGCGCCGCCTCAAGGAAGCGCAGGACACCGCCGCCCTCCTCACCACCTTCAACGATTGCGACATGAGCGCAGTCATCGCCGCGCGCGACAAGTTCAAGGACGCGTTCGAGAAGAAGCACGGGGTGAAGCTCGGCTTCATGAGCTTCTTCGCCAAGGCCGCGTGCCTGGCGCTCAAGGACATCCCCAGCGTCAACGCCCAGATCCAGGGTGATGAGATCGTCTACTTCCCCTATGTCGACCTGTCGGTCGCGGTCTCGGCTCCCAACGGCCTCGTCGTGCCGGTGGTGCGCAATGTCGACACGATGGGCTTCGCCGATATCGAAAAGGCAATCGGCGATCTCGGCAAGCGCGCCAAGGACGGCAGCCTGACCCTCGCCGATATGCAAGGCGGGACCTTCACCATCTCCAATGGCGGCGTGTTCGGCGGGCTGATGTCCACCCCGATCATCAACCCGCCGCAGTCGGCAGTGCTCGGCCTCCACCGCATCGAGGACCGCCCGGTCGTCCGCGACGGCCAGATCGTGATCCGCCCGATGATGTACCTCGCGCTCAGCTACGACCACCGCCTGATCGACGGGCGCGAGGCGGTTACGGCGCTCAAGACCATCAAGGAAGCGATCGAGGATCCGACGCGCCTGCTGATCGATCTGTAATATGCCGGAGGCTCCGCCACTTCCCTGGATTGCCCATCCTGAAATCCCGCGTGGGTCAGTCGGGTGGCGTATGGGAGGTGGAGAAGAAGCCTATGATCGGTTCTATCGTTGGTTTAGCGTTTTGACGGATGAACAAGCGAACCATTTTGCGGATCAACATTCCGAGCCTGAAGAATGGCGAGGTTTCCTTGAAATGATCCGCTCTGACCCGTGGAAGTGAAACATGGCTGACTACGATTACGACGTACTGATCATCGGCTCCGGCCCCGGCGGCTATGTCGCGGCGATCCGTGCGGCGCAGCTCGGGCTGAAGACCGCTTGCGTCGAAGGGCGCGAGACGCTGGGCGGGACTTGCCTCAATGTCGGGTGCATTCCGTCGAAGGCGATGCTCCATGCCTCGGAATATTTCGACGCGGCGGCGAACGGGTCGATGGCCAAGATGGGCGTAGAAGTCACCCCCAAGCTCAACCTGCCCGCGATGCATGCGCAGCGGCTCGATGCGGTCAAGCAACTCACCGGCGGGATCGAATTCCTGTTCAGGAAGAACAAGGTCGATTGGCTCAAGGGCTACGCCAAGTTCACTTCGGCCGACACGGTAGTCCTTCGACAAGCTCAGGAGGGCACGGAGAAATCTGTCCGCGCAAAGAACATTGTCATCGCCACCGGCTCTTCGGTCACTCCGCTCCCCGGCGTCACCATCGATCAGAAGGTCGTGGTCGATTCGACCGGTGCACTCGAACTACCCAAGGTCCCCAAGAAAATGGTCGTGATCGGCGGCGGGGTGATCGGACTTGAACTGGGCTCGGTCTGGCGGCGGCTTGGTGCGGAAGTAATCGTTGTCGAATTCCTCGACCAGCTGCTTCCCGGCATGGACATGGACATCCGCAAGGAAGCCGCGAAGATCTTCAAGAAGCAGGGCATGGAGCTCAAGCTCGGCACCAAGGTTACGGGGGTTGCGGTCAAGGGCAGCAAGGCCACGCTGACGCTCGAACCGGCGAAGGGCGGCGAAGGCGAAACGCTTGAGGCCGACTGCGTGCTGGTCTCGATTGGGCGCAAGCCTAACACCGAAGGCCTCGGCCTCGAAGCCATCGGCCTCGCCCCCAACGCACGTGGGCAGATAGAGATCGACCACGATTTCCGCACCACGATTCCAGGTGTCTGGGCGATCGGCGACGTCGTTCCGGGGCCGATGCTCGCGCACAAGGCCGAGGACGAGGGCATTGCCGTGGCCGAAAACATCGCGGGCCTCACCGGCATCGTCAATCACGCGGTGATCCCCGGTGTGGTCTACACCTGGCCCGAAATTGCCGGAGTCGGCCTGACCGAAGACCAAGCGAAAGAACAGGGCGAGATCAAGATCGGCAAATTCCCGATGCTCGCCAACAGCCGCGCCAAGACCAACCATGAGCCCGACGGCTTCGTGAAGATCATCGCCGACGCCAAGACCGACCGCGTGCTTGGCGTCTGGGCCATTGCCAGCGTCGCCGGCACGATGATCGCCGAGGCCTGCGTCGCGATGGAATTCGGCGCGACTTCGGAAGACATTGCCTACACCTGCCACGCGCACCCCACCCACAGCGAGGCGATCAAGGAAGCCGCGATGGGCGTGACCGGCAAACCCATTCATATTTGACAACCGTTCGTCATTGCGAGGGGCGAAGCCCCGTGGCAATCCAGAGTTATGCAGCGCGGCTCTGGATTGCTTCGCTTTGCTCGCAATGACGAAGAACTCAGAGGAACCATTATGGCCGATACCGTCACCATCCAGCTTACCCAGGACGAACTCGAGATGTTGGTCGACGCACTCGAAGTCGATCTGGAAGGCTACGTCGAGGCCGCCAAGGAAGCGCGCCTCCAGAACAGCCGCGAA
>JBJTLY010000116.1:0-3085 GCA_046063275.1 Novosphingobium sp.
AATACGGCGGGATTTTGTAGCCGGCGTAGAGCCCGCTATCGACCCGCACGTTCATGCCCCCTGCCGCGTGATAGCTTGAGACCAGGCCGGGCGAGGGGGCGAAGGTCCACGGGTCTTCGGCGTTGATCCGGCATTCGATCGCGTGGCCGGTGAATTCGATGTCTTCCTGTTTGACCGAGAGCGGCTTGCCGTCGGCAATGCGGATCTGTTCGCGCACCAGATCGAGCCCGGTGATCGCCTCGGTCACCGGATGTTCGACCTGCAGCCGGGTGTTCATTTCGATGAAATAGAACTCGCCGTTCTCCCACAGGAACTCGATCGTGCCCGCACCGCGATAGCCCATGTCGGCCATCGCCTTGGCGACGATCCCGCCCATCCGCGCGCGTTCTTCGGGGCTGATGACCGGCGAGGGGGCTTCTTCGAGCACCTTCTGGTGGCGGCGCTGGAGCGAGCAATCGCGCTCACCCAGATGGATCGCCTCGCCGTTGCCGTCGCCGAACACCTGGAATTCGATGTGGCGCGGGTTGCCGAGGTATTTTTCGATATAGACCGTGGCATCGCCGAACGCGGCCTTGGCTTCCGACCCGGCCTGCGCGATCAGCGTTTCAAGCTCGTCGGGCCCGTTGCAGACCTTCATGCCGCGCCCGCCGCCGCCCGATGCAGCCTTGATGATCACCGGATAGCCGGCCTCTTCGGCGATCTTTTTCGCTTCGGTCAGTTCGCTGACCGCGCCGTCCGATCCGGGGACCAGCGGCAGGCCGAGCGCACCGGCGGTGCGCTTGGCCTCGATCTTGTCACCCATGGTGCGGATGTGTTCGGGCTTGGGCCCGATCCAGGTAATCCCGTGCGCCTCGACGATATCGGCGAACTGCGCGTTTTCGGAGAGGAAGCCGTAACCCGGGTGGATTGCATCGGCATGCGCGATTTCGGCGGCCGAGATGATTGCGGGAACGTTGAGGTAGCTGTCCTTCGCCGCCGGCGGGCCGATGCAGACCGCATGGTCGGCCAGCCGCACGTGCATCGCGTCGGCATCGGCGGTGGAATGCACCGCAACCGTCTCGATCCCCATTTCATGCGCGGCGCGGTGAATGCGCAGCGCAATCTCGCCGCGGTTGGCGATCAGTATCCGGGAAATGCCCATGCTTAGGAAATGACCACCAGCGGCTGGTCGAATTCGACCGGCTGCGCGTTTTCGACCAGGATCGCCGTAACCGTCCCGGCCTTTTCGGCGGTAATCGGGTTCATCACCTTCATCGCCTCGATGATCAGCAGCGTATCGCCCACCTTCACCTGGCTACCCACGCTGACGAACGGCGCGCTGCCGGGTTCGGCCGAGAGATAACAGGTCCCGACCATTGGTGATTTGAGTGCATTCGCGTCAACCGCTGCCGGTTCGGGCGCGGTTGCCGCAAGCGGCACGGCGGGCGACGGCGCGGGCTGAGCTGCGGCAGGCGCGGCAGGTGCGCCGCTCATCATGTGCACCGCCGCAGCGTGGCGCGCGACCTTGATCTTGCGTGTCCCGTCCTCAACTTCGATCTCGGTCAAGCCGGTTTCATTGAGCAGCTCGGCGAGTTCGCGCACCAGTTTGCTGTCGATGTTCATGCCGCCGCTTGTGCCGCCTCTTGGGGCAGCGCCCTTTGTCTCGCTCATGCGAACCTCTTATCTGAAACAGGGGCCATGCCTATGCGGCGGCGGGCAGGCGAGGGCAAGCCTAAAGAGCCGCTGCCCGCTCCAGCGCAACCATGTAGCTCTGCGGACCAAGGCCCTTGACGCAGTCTATCGCGGCCAAGCCGACGTAGGACAAATGGCGGAACGGCTCGCGCGTTTCAGGGTCGGACAGGTGAACTTCGATCACCGGCAATTCGATTGCGCGGATCGCATCGTGCAGCGCGATCGAGGTGTGGGTATAGGCCCCCGCGTTGAGCAGGACCGCATGCAGGCCGCGCGCGCGCGCTTCATGCAACCAATCGACCAGTAAGCCTTCATGATTGGTCTGGCGGCATTCGACGGCAAGGCCCAGTTCGGCCCCGCGAGCGACTAACCGGGCATTGATATCATCGAGGGTGTCGTGGCCGTAGATCGCCGGCTCACGGGTGCCTAGCAAGTTGAGATTGGGTCCGTTGAGGACGAGGACAGTGCGCTGGGACATGCCTCGTCAATAGCGGCACGCGCCACGCATTCAAGCTGGACGATCCAGTTCGGCAATCAGCCCTCAACGGTCTGTGTGTTGGGATCCGGTTGGGCTTCGGCCGCCTTGGCAGGGGCTGGCGACGGCTGCGCATTGGGATCCTCGTTGGGATCGGCATCGACTGCCATCGTCGTGGCCGGCTGGGCGCGCTGGGCATTGGCTGCGGCATGTTCCGCGCGCTGCGCGGCCTGTTCGGCGCGCATTGCGGCGGCGTTGGCGGCGGCAACCTTCTCCGCCATCTCGGAATCGCGGCCCGAGCAGCCGGCGACAAGCGCGGTGGCGAGCAGCAGCGCCGCCAGCCTGGATATCGAATGGGTGGGCAGGGCAATAGTCACGTACGAACTCCCGGGACACACACGCAAAAGTGCCGCTGCGGTCAGTCTATAGGGGAAAAAGATTACCTGAAACTAACCAACAGCAGCATTTCTGCGTGTCTCTACGGAAGCGGACAGTGCGCTATTGGTCCGATCCGGCGATCTTCCCCCACTGCCGCGCCGCGGTGTAGCCAAGGTAGCCAGTGCCGAACAGCGCATAGAGCGGCTCGGGAATCCCCGAAAGGTAGGCGTTCATACCCGCGGCAATGGCCGCGGCGCGGCCCGGGCTGAACATGGCGAGGAGCCCCATCGGCAGGGCCCAGAGCAGAAGGATATACATCACGTAAAGGAAGCTCGGCCGCGCCCGGCTGGTCCAAGGATCGCGCGAATTGGCCTCGGCGACGATCGCGGAGAGGCGGGCATTGATCTCGGCCAAATCCTGCGAGCCCTGCAGCTGCAACAGCTCGAGCTTGGCCTTGTCACGCTGTGCCTTGTCGGGGATGACTTTGTCGATGATCGAGACGACGGGCCCGATCAGGGCGTCGAGAAGTGCCATCTGCTATGCTCCTTGGTTCGAAGAAGC
>JBJTLY010000117.1:0-3256 GCA_046063275.1 Novosphingobium sp.
ATGTCGAAGCCGCGCGCGCGCTGCTCTATCTCGCCGCGGCCAAGGTCAACGCGAATGCGCCCGACAAGAGCCGCTTTTCGGCCATGGCCAAGCGCCTTGCCACCGACAGCGGCAGCGAGGTGGTCAACCAGGCGCTGCAGCTGTTCGGCGGGTACGGCTACTTGAAGGACTACCCGATCGAACGCTTCTGGCGCGATCTGCGCGTCCATTCGATCCTCGAAGGGACCAACCAGGTGATGCGGATGATCGTCGGCCGGGACCTGCTGCGGCAATGAGCGACGATATTCTGGTGAGCCGCGAAGGCAGTGCGGCCTTCCTGTCGCTCAATCGCCCGGCAGCATTGCATGCGCTGACCCTGCCGATGTGCCACGAGATGAGCTCGGCGTTGAGTGAGTGGCGGGACGATGCCGGGGTCGAGGCGGTGATCATCGATCATGCCGAGGGCCGCGGCTTCTGCGCGGGCGGTGATATCGCCTTCCTGCGCAATTCGGCGCTGAACGATGGCGGCGTGTCGGGGCGGCAGTTCTTCCACGACGAATACCAGCTCAACCACCAGATCTACACTTACCCCAAGCCGGTGGTCGCCTTCATGGACGGGATCACGATGGGCGGCGGCGTAGGCATTTCGCAGCCTGCGCGGTTTCGCGTCGCGACCGAAAACACCCGGCTGGCCATGCCCGAAACCGGGATCGGGCTGTTCCCCGATGTCGGCGGCGGCTGGTACCTCTCGCGCCTGCCCGGGCGGATCGGCCAGTTCCTCGCGCTGACCGGCGCGCGCCTCGATGGAGCCGAGTGCAAATGGGTCGGCCTCGCGACGCATTACCTGCCGCACGCTGCGCTGACCGAAGCCAAGGCGCGGATCGCCGCTGGGCATGAGCCGGGCGGAGTCCTGTCGGCACTGTCGGTGACGCCGCCGGTCGCGCGGATCGAGGCGAATGCGACGCAGATCGCGCGACACTTCGCCTCGGATCGGTTTGAGGACATTATCGCCAGTCTCGAACATGACGACAGCGAATGGGCTGCGAAGGAAGTGGCGACCTTGCGCACCAAGAGTCCGCAGACTTGCAAGGTCGCACTGCGCCAGTTGGCCGAGAGCGCCAAGCTCTCCGCCTTCGCCGACAACATGGCGATGGAATACCGCATCGCCAGCCGCGTGCTGACCCGCCCCGATTTCGCTGAGGGCGTGCGCGCAGTGATCGTCGACAAGGACAATGCGCCCAAGTGGGACCCGGCCACGCCGGAAGGCGTCAGCGATGCGCTGATCGACAGCATTTTCGCGGTTCTGCCTGCGGACGAAGAATGGAAACCGCTTTGAATATTTTCAGGCGCCTTTTGATCATCGTCGGGCTCATTGTTCTGGCCATTTACGGCATCTATTGGCTGATGTTTCTGCCTTACATCTTGATGGCCCTGACAACCCCAAAGGGTTGGATGCTTTGGGTTGATGGCTCTGGTCCGGACGGAATTGCAGGTCCAATCTTCTTGTGGTTCTTGGTCCTCATGAACCCCGCGACAGTCATTTACCTCCTCACCAAGGTGCGTAACCGCGCCAATAACAAGACCGTTGGAGTGCCGCATGTCGACCTTTGAAACCATCCTCACCGAATCTCGCGGCGCGGTGACGCTGATCACGCTGAACCGCCCGGCTTCGCTCAACGCGCTCAACAGCACTGTGCTCGAAGATCTGATTGCTGCCTTCGCCGCCTTCGAAGCCGATCCGGGTCAGCGCTGTGCAGTGCTCACCGGCGCCGGCGAAAAGGCCTTTGCCGCGGGCGCCGACATCAAGGAAATGGGCGACAAGCCGGCCGCCGATTTCTACGCCGAGGACTTCTTCAGTCGCTGGACCAGCCACGTGGTCAAAGCGACGCGCAAGCCATGGATAGCCGCGGTCAATGGCTTCGCGCTGGGGGGCGGGTGCGAGCTCGCCATGATGGCGGACTTCATCATCGCGAGCGAGAACGCGCGGTTCGGTCAGCCCGAAATCAAGCTCGGCGTCGGTCCCGGCATGGGCGGATCTCAACGGCTGACCCGCGCGATCGGCAAGGCCAAGGCGATGGAAATGTGCCTCACCGGGCGGATGATGGGGGCCGAGGAAGCTGAACGTTCGGGCCTCGTCGCGCGCGTGGTGCCGCTCGCATCGCTCGTCGATGAGGCCATCAAGACCGCCACCGAGATCGCCGCGATGCCGCCGCTGGCAGCGATCGCGAACAAGGAAATTGTCAACGCCGCCTTCGAAAGCACGCTCGATCAGGGGCTGCTGATGGAACGCCGAATCTTCCAGGTCCTCACCGCCACCGAGGACAAGGCCGAAGGCATGGCCGCCTTCATCGAAAAGCGCCCGGGCGTGTGGAAGGGTAAGTGATTGCCAAACTCACCCTTTTTGTTCTGGGCGGGGCTGCTGCATTGCTCGCTGCGGCAGACTTAATTTTCGGCCTGCCCGACGGGTCAAGTGTTGTCGCCAAAGGCTTGCAACGGCTGAGCGGCAAGCCGCCCAAAACGGACATGGACAATGCGAGTATGTGGGCCGGATTTGCAATCTTGATGCTTTTCGTTGGCGTGGTCGCCATTGGTGCGGTGAAGTTCTGGTCGGCATAAGCTGCGACTTGGGAGTTTGAGTATGAAAATCGCCTTCATCGGCCTCGGCAACATGGGCGGCGGGATGGCTGCGAACCTAGTCAAAGCGGGACATGAGGTGCGCGCTTTCGATCTTTCTGCCGAGGCGACCGCCCGCGCGGCTGGCAACGGCTGCAGCGTGGTGCCCACGGTGCGCGAAGCTGTGCAAGGCGTCGATGCAGTTGTCTCGATGCTGCCAAACGGGGCAATCGTGAAAAGCGTCTATAGCTCCGACGTGATCGGCCAGGCACCCACTTCGGCGTTGCTGCTCGATTGCTCGACGATCGATGTCGCCACGGCGCGTGAAGTCGAAGGTGCGGCGCAGGCCGCAGGGTACGCAATGGTCGATGCCCCGGTCTCGGGCGGGATCGCCGCGGCCAATGGCGGCACGTTGACCTTCATGGTCGGCGGCAGCGACGCGGCCTTCGCCAAGGCCGAACCGATCCTCGCCGCGATGGGCAAGGCGGTGATCCACGCGGGCCAATCTGGCGCCGGGCAAGCCGCCAAGATCTGCAACAACATGATCCTTGGTGCCACCATGATCGCCACCTGCGAGGCCTTTGCCCTGGCCGAAAAGCTGGGGCTGGACCTCCAGACCTTCTATGACATTTCCAGCAAGGCATCGGGCCAGTCGTGGTCGATG
>JBJTLY010000118.1:0-4346 GCA_046063275.1 Novosphingobium sp.
CGCTGATCGACCGGTTGTTCCCGCCGTTCATGCTCATCGCACAATTACGTATCCTCGCCGCAATTCATGATGGGCGCTGGGGAGCATGGCTGACCGACCGCAGCCTGCTCTCACTCGTCCTGATTGGCGCTTTGCTGGGCCGCATCGGCAGCGAGGCGGCGCACGGCGGCGCGGTGCTCGCAGCGATTGCAATTCTCGTCCAACTCGGCAGCAAATCGCGGCTAACGCGCCCTTAACCAAGCGGTGCTATGGCCCGGACAATGGACCAGACTATTGCCCAAATTGCACCCGCTGGAAGCGTCGAAAACGTGCTGCGCGATGAGCTGGCGCATGGCGACGCGCTGATCGCAACGATCGCGCCGATCCTGCGTCACCTCCTCGCCAACGACGAACATTCGGTGTTCAGCGACGAAATCATCGCCCGGGTGCGGGGCATGATGACCGATATCGCGCGGCAATTGCTGGTCGATTACGAAACTGCCGCTGAGAGTGCCGATCCGCGCGACATCGCACCCGAGCGGATTACGGTGATGGTCGAAGGCCTGATCGGGCACGCCGGGTTCCTCGCCCATATCCACGCGCTCGCGCTCGAATGGCAGCTAACCGAACGGATGCAGACGCGCCTTGCGCTTGATCCGGAGCTCTCGCCGCTTCTTCAGGCCCTTATTTCCTCAAGCGAACCGCAGGTTTCTTCATCGGCGATGGCGCTGCTGGCGGCGCAGGCCCGGTTCGCGACAAGTCAGCGCCGGATGCAGTTGCCGCATGCAGAACTGCCCGGCGATTTGCTCCATGCGGCTCTGCTGGTGCTTCGCAATGTCTCCGCCGATCAAGAAGTGGCGAGCCGCGTCGAACAGGCGGCGCGCGGTCGCTTTGACGAAAGCCGCAGCCGTCTTGGTCTGATTTCGCGGCTTGTCATCGGGATGGGCGGGGGCGCAACCGCCGCGCTTTCGGTGACTCACGCCGGGGTCGGAATATTCCTGAGCGCACTGGCGCTGGCCTCGGGCCAGGATCGTGCCATGGCGGTTCTGGCTACCAACGAAGGACAGCTGGCGCGGCTCGCAGTCGCACTTCGCGCCTCAGGGTTAAAGACGCAGACGATCGAAGAACAGTTCGATTCGCTCCATCCCGAGGTCGCGCTTCCCGCCGGCTTTGAAACCCTTGGCAGCGATTCCGCTGCGGCATTGCTGGCTCGTGCAGCCAGCTTCCCGGGCGGCTGACCGACTATGAACGAGGCCGCGGCGGCCCTGGCAACAGCAATTTGCGACGTGGATGGCCAACTGGTCAGCGCGCAGGAGCCGCTTGCCGGTTTGCAGCTGGCCTGTGGCGGGACCATACCCGGAGTGATCGCGGTTCCAGCGTTGAGCGAACTGGTCGGGAAAGCAGGCCACTTCGGTCTTAAGCTGGCCCGCGTGATTCGTGCATTCGATGGGCACGAACAGATCACCGCCTGGCTCGAAGTTGAGCCCAACGATGATGGCTGTGCGATTCGTGTGACCAGCTGGCAGGGCGGTGCCGCGCCCGCTGAAGACCCGGCAACCATTTCCGATCACCGCGCGGCAATCGACCGTAGTCTCGCCGAGCTGACCGCGCAGCTCGATGCGGGACAGGCGCTGCTCAGTGTCGAGACTGGCGCTGCCGATCTCAAGGATCTGGGCGCGGCCATGCAGTCTGGTCTGGGCAAGCCGTGGACCGATTTCGTCGAGATCGACGGCGCCGCCCACGAACAGCCAATGCACTGGCGGTTGCTTGACGGAGCAGAGATCAAGATCGCCGGTTCAGCCCGTCGCTGGCGCGCCAACCTCCTGCCGCTATTGGTGCCGGGCGACAATCCCGCGGGATTCGAGCTCTGTCTGACCGCCGACAGCCCGCTGCCGGCACCGACAGAACCCGCACCGAAGGGTGCCGTGCTACCAAGCAACAATCCTGGCCTTGTCGGCCGCGACATCGCACCGGTGCTGCGTCAGCCGATCGCCCGGATCATCGCCAATGCCGAGACGATCCGTACCCGCATGGCGGGTCCACTGGCCGAGGAATACAGCCAGTACGCCGCTGACATCGCATCAGCGGGGCAGCATCTGCTCGCACTGGTTGAGGATCTTGCCGACCTTGAGGTGGTTGAGGCGGATCAGTTCAACACCGCACCTGACCGCATAGATCTTGCCGATGTGGCCCGCCGCGCTGCCGGCATTCTCGGCGTTCGTGCCAATGAACGCGGGATCAGCATCGATGCGCCCAAGCTGGGGGAAAGCCTGCCGGCGATCGCCGAATTCCGCAGGGTGCTGCAGGTACTGCTCAATTTGGTGGGCAATGCAATCCGCTATGCGCCGGACAATTCGTCGGTGTGGATCAGGCTCGAAGACGCGGGCAATCGCGCGCGGATCATCGTCGCGGATCAAGGGCCCGGTCTGACTGACGAGCAACAAATCAAGGTATTCGAAAAATTCGAGCGCCTCGGCCGCAGCGGCGAGGATGGCGGATCAGGCCTGGGCCTGTACATCTCCCGCCGCCTCGCCCGCGCCATGGGCGGTGACCTTACGGTCGAAAGCGCGCCCGGTCAGGGCGCGCGTTTCGTGCTCGAAGTGCCAGCAGACCTACTGGCTCACGCCCCCACTACGGCGCACCAGGACGATGGCCAATAGACCAACTGCGGCGATGATCGAGCCCTTGTAGACCCAGTCATTCTTCTGCAGCATGAAACTGTCGGCTGGCCACATGATGATGCCCAGGCCTTGAAGCGCGAAAAATACCCCTGCCACAACGGCCAGCGCACCAACAATCGGGATCAAGGTCTTCATTTAACGTACTCCCGCACCCAGCACACTGCTGGTGTCCCGACAGGTTTGTCCGCTATTGTTCAGCGCTTGTCGAGCGGAAGATAGCCGCGCGCCGTCGGGCCGGTGTAGAGCTGGCGAGGACGGCCGATCTTCTGGCCGGGATCGCTGATCATCTCGTTCCATTGCGCGACCCAGCCCACGGTGCGGGCGAGCGCGAAAAGCACGGTGAACATCGTGGTCGGGAAGCCGATCGCCGAAAGGATGATCCCGGAATAGAAATCGACGTTGGGAAACAACTTTTTTTCGATGAAATATGGGTCATTTAGAGCCATTTCTTCAAGCTGCAGCGCAACTTCGAAGATGGGATCGTTGACCTTGAGTGCGGTCAAAACTTCGCGCACCGTCTTCTGCATCACGGTCGCGCGCGGATCGTAGTTCTTGTAGACGCGGTGGCCAAAGCCCATCAGGCGGAACGGATCGTTCTTGTCCTTCGCACGCTCGATATAATGCGGGATCTTGTCCGGCGTGCCGATTTCCTTGAGCATGTTAAGCGCGGCTTCGTTGGCCCCGCCGTGCGCCGGGCCCCACAGGCAGGCGATGCCCGCGGCGATGCAGGCGAACGGATTAGCCCCCGACGAACCGGCAAGCCGCACGGTTGAGGTCGATGCGTTCTGCTCATGATCGGCGTGGAGGATGAAGATGCGATCGAGCGCCTTTTCGACCACCGGATTGACCTCATAAGGTTCAGCCGGAACGCCGAAGGTCATGCGCAGGAAGTTGCCGGTGTAGCTCAGCGAATTGTCCGGATAGACGAAGGGCTGGCCGACCGAGTATTTGTATGCCGAAGCCGCGATCGTCGGCATCTTGGCGATCAGGCGGTGGCTGCTGATCTTGCGGTGCACGGGGTCCGAGATGTCGGTGCTGTCATGGTAGAAAGCCGAAAGCGCGCCGACCACGCCGCACATGATCGCCATCGGGTGGGCATCGCGGCGGAAACCGCGGTAAAATGTTGCCAGCTGTTCGTGCAGCATGGTGTGGCGGGTGATGGTGCGGCTGAATTCATCGAGCTGGGTTTTGCCGGGCAGTTCGCCGTTGAGCAGCAGATAGCTGACTTCCATGAAGCTCGAATGCTCGGACAATTCCTCGATCGAATATCCGCGGTGCAGCAGCACGCCTTCGTCACCATCGATGTAAGTCAGCGCGCTTTCACAGCTGGCGGTCGAGGTGAAGCCGGGGTCATAAGTGAACATGCCGGTCTGGGCATAAAGCTTGCGAATATCGATCACATCGGGGCCGACCGATCCCGAAACGACGGGATAGGTATATTCCTCGTTGCCTGCGATCAGCCTGGCGTCGTTGCTCACCATTTCCACTCCTTACCTAGTCCGGCCATCGCTGGCGGTCCGCGCGTGGCAGCCTGTGCCGCAACTTCGCGTACCACGCCAGCAATTCCGGCGTACGATTTCTACTATGGGGAAGGGCAGAACATGTTAGCATGGCCCTAGGGACTTGCGCCAGTCGTGAAGCAGCCGCGCTTGCATCGGCGCGTTCCTTCCTGGCAGGTATCCATCA
>JBJTLY010000119.1:0-5474 GCA_046063275.1 Novosphingobium sp.
CGCGCACGCTGTGGCACCGGGTGATGGACGGGTTGGGGGCGAAGGACGAACGTTCCAAGATGCTGCGCACGCACTGCCAGACCAGCGGCGTTTCGCTGCAGGAGCAGGACCCCTACAACAACGTGATCCGCACCACGATCGAGGCGATGGCCGCGACGCTGGGCGGGACGCAGAGCCTCCACACCAACGCGCTTGATGAGGCGATTGCCTTGCCGACCGACTTCTCGGCGCGGATTGCCCGCAACACCCAGATCGTGCTCGCTGAGGAAAGCGGGATCACCAAGGTGGTCGATCCGCTCGGCGGGTCCTATTACGTCGAGGCGCTGACGTCAGAGCTGGTCGATCAGGCCTGGGCCTTGATCGAGCAGGTCGACGAGTTGGG
Organism: Novosphingobium sp.; assembly: GCA_046063275.1. Lineage (GTDB taxonomy): Bacteria > Pseudomonadota > Alphaproteobacteria > Sphingomonadales > Sphingomonadaceae > Novosphingobium. The sequence continues at coordinate 383 of JBJTLY010000119.1, forward strand.
CGGCATGACCAAGGCGGTTGCTTCGGGAATGCCCAAGCAGCGCATCGAGGAAGCCGCTGCCGCACGCCAAGCCCGCGTCGACAAGGGCGAGGACGTGATCGTCGGGGTCAACAAGTACAAGCTCGCCAAGGAAGAACATCTCGACACGCTCAGCATCGACAACCACGCGGTGCGCGACGGTCAGATCGCGCGGCTCAAGGCGACGCGGGCGGCGCGCGATGAAAGCGTCTGCCAGTCGATGCTCAAGGAGTTGACCCACGCGGCCAAGCAGGGCGGGAACCTGCTCGAATTTGCCGTCCGCGCTGCGCGCGCGCGCGCCACGCTCGGTGAAATCTCCGATGCGATGGAAGCCGCGTTCGGGCGCTATGGCACCCAGCCGGTTCCGGTGACCGGCATCTACGGCAAGGCCTATGCCGAGGACGCGCGCTATGGCCAGGTGATCGAGGGCGTCGAAGCCGTCACCCGCCGCCTCGGCCGCGCACCGCGGCTGCTGGTCGCCAAGATGGGCCAGGACGGCCACGACCGCGGTGCCAACGTGATCGCCAGCGCCTTCACCGACATGGGCTTTGACGTGACCAGCGGGCCGCTGTTCCAGACGCCAGAGGAAGCCTGCGCGCTGGCCTTGGAGAACGACGTCGATGCAGTCGGCGCGAGTTCACTGGCGGCGGGCCACAAGACGCTGGTCCCGGCGCTGATCAAGGAACTACGCGAAGCCGGCCGCCCCGACATCAAGGTCGTCGCCGGCGGCGTGATCCCGCCGCAGGACTACGACTTCCTGCGCGAGGCCGGGGTGCAGGGAATCTATGGGCCGGGCAGCAACGTGGTCGAATGCGCGGCGGATATGCTGCGGCTGCTCGGGCACAATATGCCGCCGGTGGAGGGGTGATGGTCTTCGGGCGATTCTTGCTTGCTCCGCTCATGCTGTTGGCGGCTTGCAATCAGAGCAAACCAGCAGAGCAGGTAGCTGCCGCGCGGCAGCCAGCCGTGCCTAAGACCGCACGCGCTGAATTCGCGAGGTGCGATGAACGTGGAGCGCACGCCGAGATCATTGCTTGCAAAGAAGAATTGGCGACCAAGGCTGGAGCTGAGGTGGACCGTCTGTATCAGCAAAGCCGGGAGGTCGCCGCAAAGCTGGACAGCGAATACAGGAAGGCCTTTCCAGGCTGGCGAGTCAAAGTCGGCGACACGTTTGCCGAACTGGCGGTCGCGTCCCAGGACGGCTGGAAGGCCTATGCTGAGAAACAATGCCAGTTCCAAGAGAGAACAAGCTTCGGCGGCAGTGGCGGTGGCGATTTTGGGGCGGAATGCCGACTGCGCCTAAATAACCAACGTGCTGAGGAGCTAGCGCTTGCTCTGCAACTGGCAGCCAGGCAGCTCCAACCGTGACCGCCTCCCACGCTCGTCATGCTGAACTCGTTTCAGCATCCATTTCTCCCCGCAGACCTTTGGCCTGTTGGGCAAGTTGGACCCTGAAAGAAGTTCAGGGCGACGAAGAAACAGGTGAAGGTGAATGAAGCGGGCACTAGTGACCGCCGCAATCCTTGCGGTTCTGCCTGCCCAGCCGGCTTGGGCTTGTCGTCAGCTAATTCCATCAGCGAAATTCCGCATTGCCGATTTTGTCGTCGACGGTGTTGCCTCCTGCTTGAAGAAGAGCGGTCAGTGCAGCCTTAAGGTGCTGCACGTCAGCAAGGGACCGCTCAAGCGCGGCAAGACTCTGCGGATCGCTGTCGATGACGCGCCGCCACCACCGCAAGCAGGGCCCGACGAGATTGTTATGCGCGGTTGCCCCCAGACCTTTGAGCCAAATCAGGCGATCAACAAGGGGCGCTTCTATCTCCGCACGAGGAGCGACGGCTTGCTCTACGCCTTTGTACCTCCCGACCTTCAAGAGACGGAAAAATAATGTTCAAAAAAATCCTCATCGCCAACCGGGGCGAAATCGCCTGCCGCGTCATCAAGACCGCACACCGCATGGGTATTCAGACCGTCGCGGTCTATTCCGACGCCGACGCCCGTGCGCCGTTTGTGCAGATGGCCGATGAAGCCGTCCATATCGGCCCGTCGCCTGCCGCGCAGAGCTACCTGATCGCGGACAAGATCATCGCCGCGGCCAAGCAGACCGGGGCCGAGGCGGTGCATCCGGGATACGGGTTCCTCTCGGAGCGTACTTCGTTCGCCGAGGCGCTGGCCAAGGAGGGCATCGCCTTTATCGGCCCGCCGGTAAACGCGATCGCCGCGATGGGCGACAAGATCGAGAGCAAGAAGCTGGCGATGGAGGCCGGGGTCAACGTCGTCCCCGGCTATGTCGGGGTGATTGAGGATACCGAGCACGCGGTGCGAATCTCGAACGAGATCGGCTATCCGGTGATGATGAAGGCCAGCGCCGGCGGCGGCGGCAAGGGGATGCGGCTGGCGTACTCCGAAAAGGACGTTCGCGAAGGCTTCGAGGCGACCCAGCGCGAGGGGCTCAACTCGTTCGGCGACGACCGGGTGTTCATCGAGAAGTTCATCCTCAATCCGCGCCACATCGAGATCCAGATCCTCGGCGACCAGCACGGCACCATCCTCTATTTGAACGAGCGCGAATGCAGCATCCAGCGCCGCCACCAGAAGGTGGTCGAGGAAGCGCCGTCGCCGTTCGTCACGCCGAAGATGCGCAAGGCGATGGGCGAGCAGTGCGTGGCTTTGGCCCGCGCGGTGGGGTATTATTCGGCGGGCACGGTCGAACTGATCGTCAGCGGTGCGGACCCCACGGGGGAGAGCTTCTACTTCCTTGAAATGAACACCCGCCTGCAGGTCGAGCATCCAGTCACCGAGGCGATCACCGGGATCGACCTGGTCGAGCAGATGATCCGCGTTGCTTACGGCGAGAAGCTCGCCATGACGCAGGACGACATCGGCATCGACGGCTGGTCGATCGAGAACCGGGTCTATGCCGAAGACCCTTATCGCGGGTTCCTGCCCTCGACCGGGCGGCTGGTGCGCTACGATCCGCCGGTCCCGGGCTGGGAAGACGACGGCGCTGCCAATGGCCGCCGCGGGATCGACGGCATCCGCGTCGATGACGGGGTCTACGAAGGCGGCGAAGTGTCGATGTTCTACGACCCGATGATCGCCAAGCTGGTAACCTGGGGCGAAACCCGCGACGAGGCGGCGGACAAGCAGATCGCCGCATTAGATGCGTTCGAGATCGAAGGGCTGGGCCACAACATCGATTTCGTCTCTGCGATCATGCAGCACCCGCGCTTCCGCTCGGGCGAGCTGACCACCGGGTTCATCGCCGAGGAATATCCCGATGGCTTCCACGGCGCGGCGACTTCGGACGAGGTTCTGGGTCACCTCGCGGCCGTCGCCGGGTTCGTCGCCACCGCCCGCGCCGACCGGGCGCGGCAGGTCGATCAGCAATTGAACGGCGAGCTTGAGCCGCCTTACGACTGGTCGGTGACGATCGCGGGCAAGACCTTCGCGGTCAGCCTCGACGAGGACATCACCGTCGATGGGGAGGCGGTCGACCTGGCGCTCGAATACACCCCCGGCGACCGGCTGATCGAAGCCGAAGTGGGCGATGTGACTTACGGGATCAAGCTCAGCCCGACCCGCACCGGGTTCAAGATGACCACTCGCGGGGCGATCCATCAGGTCCAGGTGCTGCCCGCAGCCATCGCGCCACTCACTCAGCACATGATCGAGAAAATTCCGCCCGATCTGTCGCGCTTCCTGATCTGCCCGATGCCCGGGCTGCTCGTGGCACTCAATGTGGAAGTCGGCGACAAGGTTGAGGCCGGCCAGCCGCTCGCAGTGGTCGAGGCAATGAAGATGGAAAATATCCTTCGCGCCGAGAAATCGGCTACGGTGAAGAGCATCAACGCTAAGCAGGGCGAAAGCCTCGCGGTCGATGCGGTGATCCTCGAGCTCGAATGAGTACCATCTGGACCATCGGCTATGAGCAGACCACGGTCGACGCCTTTCTGGCCTCGCTGACCGCATCCGGGGTCGAAGTTGTTGCCGATGTCCGGGCGATCGCCGCTTCGCGCCGTCCGGGATTTTCGAAGACCGCGCTCGCCGCCAACCTCGCAAGCGTGGGCATCGGTTACGTCCACTTCCGCGCGCTCGGCACCCCGGCTGTGGGTCGCGCCGCGGCGCGGGCGGGCAAGCACGCTGCGTTGGAGAGAATCTACTCCGGCCAGCTCGAACTGCCCGAGGCGATCATGGCCGGGGCGCAACTTGCCGAACTGGCCGCTGAAAAACGCACGGCACTGCTGTGCTATGAGCGCGAACCGGGGTGCTGCCACCGCACCCTGCTGCGCGAAGCGGTGCTGGGCGAGTTCGAGACCATCGACCTGTTTCCCTGAGCCGAGACCGCCATGCATCTTGCCCATTCCCCCGATGCCCCTGCCGCCGAGCAGATCACTTTCGATCAATTCCTCGCAGTCGATATTCGCGTCGGTACTGTACTCACCGCCGAACCCTTTCCCGAAGCGCGCAAGCCCGCCTTCAAGCTGACCATCGACTTCGGCCCCGCCATCGGCATCAAGAAGTCGAGCGCGCAGATCACCGACCGCTACACATTGGAAGACCTGCCCGGCCGCAAGGTCGCCGCCGTGGTCAATTTCCCGCCGCGCCAGATCGGTAAATTCATGTCCGAAGTCCTGACTCTCGGCTTTGGTGACGAGTCCGGCGCGGTCATCCTGTTTGCCCCCGATTTCGCCGTTCCCGACGGATCGCGGCTGTTCTGATATTGCTTTGACCTTGCGCGCAAAGCGTGAGACCAACCCCTCGGGTCGCAGGCAACGAACTGCGGAAGGGTTTCAGGGATATGGGCAGGGTTTATGCGCTGCTGATCGGGATCGATGCCTATGTGGGCGGCCCCGATGTGCTGGAAGGCTGCATCAACGACGTCGACAATGTTGATGACTATCTGCGCAACCATTGCACCGATCCGGCGATCCTCAAGCTGACCGATGCCGACGCGACCTATGCGAACGTAACCGCCCAGATTGCCAAGCACCTCGGCCAGGCGGGCAAGGACGACGTCGCCTACCTGCACTACAGCGGTCACAGCTCGCGCGAGGGGGCTGCGCCAGAATTCGCA
>JBJTLY010000120.1:0-5600 GCA_046063275.1 Novosphingobium sp.
CAGGAAGGTATACGTAAAGCGAACCGTATCGGCGCCCTGAGCCCTGCAACGGTAACCATACCTTTCGGTGGCTCTCCCCGCCCGAACGATCCGGGCCGAGCTGGCCGTTGTCTTCGGGGCGAACTTCGCGCTGGGTGACTTCCTCGACATCGCCGCGATCGCGGATCCAGTCGCGGCGCAGTTCGGTCAGACCCTTGGCGATGTCGATCTGCACCTGGGTGTCAGTGTAGGGGCCGGAGGTGTCATAGACATTGAGCGGCGGCTCGCCCGAACTTGGTTCCAGGTCGATAGCGCGCATTTTGACGCCCAGGGGTCCGACATGAACTTTGCGGCTGCCCCTGATAGGGCCGGTAGTCACGCCGATTTCGAGCTTGGAATTGATGTCGGCCATAATGCGCTCCTGTGGACGGAACGGGAGCTTCGGCGCGCTGCCAACCACTCCCTCCGCCCGTGCTAACGGGTTCAGGTTCGACGGGTCGCAGGGCGTTACACCTGCCTCTCAGTCACACGACTCCCCGGGGATGGCTGGACAATAGGCGCGGCTGCAGAGACAGTCCAGCCCATGACCCTGAACACGACTCGCCGCAGCGTTCTCGCCGGCCTCGCCGCCACGGCCCTTACCCCCGCCGTCGCTTGGGCGCGCAAGTCGGGTAATTATGACGTGATCATTCGCGGCGGGACGGTGTTCGATGGGCTCGGCAATCCGGGGCGCGAGGCCGATCTCGGCATTGCCGGTGACCGGATCGCGGCGATCGGCAAGCTCGGCCGGGCGCGCGGCGCGCTGGAGATCGATGCGAAGGGCCAGGCGGTCGCGCCGGGGTTCGTCAACATGCTGAGCTGGTCGACCGAGAGCCTGATCGAGGACGGCCGCTCGCAGGGCGAAATCCGCCAGGGCGTCACGCTCGAGGTGATGGGCGAAGGCACCTCGATGGGGCCGCTTAACGCCGAGATGAAGACGCGCGCGGTCAAGGAGCAGGGCGATATCCATTACCCGGTCGGCTGGACCTCGCTCAGCGACTATCTCTCGTTCCTCGAGCACAAGGGAGTGAGCACCAACGTCGCCTCGTTCATCGGTGCGGGGACACTGCGGATCCACGAGGTCGGCTACGACGATGTCCGCGCCACTCCCGAACAGCTCGCCCGGATGCAGGACCTCGTCCGCGCCGAGATGCGCGGTGGGGCGATGGGGATCGGCTCCTCGCTGATCTACGCGCCCGACAACTTCGCCAACACCGACGAGCTGGTCGCGCTCACATCGGCGGCGCGCGAGTTCGGCGGCGGCTACATCAGCCACATCCGCGGCGAGAGCGACCAGCTGATGGAGGCGATCGAAGAATTGCTGACCATCGGCAAGCGCAGCGGGGCGCGGGTTCAGGCCTACCACCTCAAGGCTTCGGGCAAGCGCATCTGGGACAAGGGGGCCAAGGTGCTGGCCCGGCTCGACGCGGCGCGCCGGGGTGGGCTCGACGTTTCGGCCAACTGCTACACCTACACCGCCGCAGCGACCGGGCTCGACGCCTCGATGCCGCTGTGGGTCCAGCAAGGCGGGCGCGACAAATGGATCGAGCGGCTCAAGGATCCCGCCACTCGCGCCCGCGTGGTGGCGGAAATGCGCGGTGAACCGGTGGGCTGGGACAACACCGCGCGCAATGCCGGCGGCCCGGAAAACGTGCTGCTGCTCGGCTTCGACAACCCGGCGCTGAAGCCGCTCAGCGGCAAGACCCTCGCCGAGGTAGCGAAGATGCGCGGAACCAGCCCCGAGGACACGCTGATCGACCTCGTCATTGAGGACGGCAGCCGGGTCGACACCGCCTATTTCACGATGAACGAGGACAACCTCAAGGCCAACCTTGCGTGGAAATGGACCATGCTGGGCAGCGACGCGGCGAGCATGGCGCCCGAGGGCAAGTTCCTGCAGCGCATGCCGCACCCGCGTGCCTATGGCACTTTCGCGCGGTTCCTTGGGCGGTATGTCCGCGATCAGCAGGTCATGCCGCTGGCCGAGGGTATCCGCCGCCTGACTTCGCTCCCGGTGCAGCAGCTTGGCATCAAGGGGCGCGGGCGGATCGCCCCGAATTACATGGCCGACGTGGTGGTGTTCGACCCCGCCAAAATCCAGGACCACGCCACCTTCGACAAGCCGCACCAGTACGCCACCGGGGTTTCGGCAGTGCTGGTTGGCGGCCAGGCAGTGATCCGCGGCGGCGACCATACCGGGGCCTACCCGGGGCGGTTCGTGAAGGGGCCGGGCTGGCGCGGCTGAGCTGCGCAATGACCGTGCTCTATCGCCTCGATGCCAGCGCCACCAAAGTCGCGGCCCACTTCGGCGCCTCAGCGGGCTCCGACCCATGGTCCGGCGGCCACATCGGCCCCGGTCAGTTCGCGCCGGTGCTCACCGCTGGACGCGAAGCGATTGCCGGGCCGGGGCGCGCGGGCCAGCCGCTCAGGATGATCCCGCGGCTGTGGGGCGTGCCGCCGCCCGGGCCGCCGGTCGATGTGCGGCAAGGCGTGCTCTCGGTGCGCAACACCAAGAGCCCGTTCTGGCTCGGCAAATTGCGCAATAGCGAGTTCCGCTGTCTCGTCCCTGCCACCGCTTATATGGAATGGGGCGCGAAGGACCCTGCCACGGGAAAACGCCGTGCACACTGGCTCGCCCCCAGCGACCAGCCGCTGTTCGCTTTCGCCGGGGTGTGGAAGGACAGCGAGGTGCCCAGCTTTGCCCTGCTCGCCTGCGAGCCCAACGCCATGGTCCGCGAGATCGGCTGCTTCGCGATGCCGGTGATCCTGCCCGTGGGCGAGGCGCAGCACGTATGGCTGCGCGGCGACTGGAGCCGCGCGGAGGCGCTGGTGGCGCCCTATGCCTCGGGAATGATGCGCGAGGCTTGAGCCAGCGGCAGGCGGATCACCAGCCCGATCGGCAAAAAGTCTGGATCAGCGATCCGGTCACGGTTGAGTTCGAACAGGTCCGTCCAGCGCTTGACGTCGCCCAGCCTGGCCTTGGCAAGCTTGCTGAGCGAATCACCGATGACGATCGTATAGTCTTCAAGCTGCGGCAGCGCCTCGCCACCGCCGCTTTTGATCTGCACCGGCTCCGCCAAGGTCCCGGCGGCAAGAGCTGGCTCAAGGGCTTTGAGCGCACCGGGCCGATAGAGCTTGCCTTCGGGCAATTGCGCTGCAGCGGCATGCCAACGGCGCAAGGCGGGCAGCGACACTTCATCGATCCGGTCCGGCCCCTTGCGCGGCGACTGGACGAGCCGGCGCAGCCAGCCGAGCGGTCCGCGATGTGTCCACGGCACCTTGCTGTCATTCTGCAAGGCATCGAGCGGATCGGGCCGCAGGTCGAAAGCCTTGTTGCCGGTGCCGTCGCGCAAATCGAGCCCGGCAAGCCGCGCTCCGGTCAGCACCCAGTCAAGCGCGCCATCGGAGAGCCCGCGCCGGTCACCCCCGCCGCCCACCGCACCGTGCACCCCGGGGAACCATTGCTCCTGATAGAACGCCTTCCACGGCGGCAGCGGTGGACCTTCGGCGCGGACATTGCGCGCGTTGTATCTGTCGATCTTGTCACGCCCGAACAGCGTGGCGCGGAAGGTTGGCCGCAATTCGTCAAGCGCGACGGCGTGGCGCGCCGCCTTGACCTTGCTGGAGAGGACAGCGTCGTGGAACCCGTAACGGCGGTTGAACCAGCCTGAAAAGGGCAGGAAATCGGGAACGCCAAGCGCCCGGACGGTATCCCACACGCCGAGGTATTTGATCTCGAGCAGCGGGGCGCAGGCCGGATCGAAGCCGGGGACATGGGCTTTGCGATAGTCGCGGTCAGCGGCGCTGACGCAGACCCCCAAGCTGTTCTCGGCGCGAAAGCGCAGCCCCTCAGGCGATTCAGTTCCTGTTCCCGCGTTGGCGGCGCGGTAGATATCAATCGCGCGGTCAATCTGGCTGGCGCGGGCGATATCGAGGATCCCGGCGTGGCGAATGAACCCGACGAACGAGCGCGCGGTATAGGCGCCGCGGGAAAAGCCGAAGGCAAAGATCTCGTCGCCCGATTCATAGTTGAAGATCAGGAAGCGATAGGCCTCGCGCATGATCTTGAGCATGCCGTGCCCCAAGGCACCGTCGATAACGTGAGCGACCTTGTTGCCGCTCGTGCCGATCCCCTCGTCGTAGTAGACGATCTGCGGGGTACCATCGTGCGCGACCGGGCGGACCATCTGCGCCAGCATGGCGACATTGGTCAGGCAATCGACCGACAGCCTGTTCCAGGTTCCGTCGAAGCAGAACACGATCCGTTTGGGTTTGCGTTGCTCTGCCATATTTCACCCAACTGAACTGGGGGTTGAACTACTGACAAAATACAACAGAAAACAAGAATGCACAAAATGTGTGCGCCACATGTTATTTCAGGGAAGCTCAATCCTTTGCGCCTGGACGCCCAGTTCTGATCAGAATCCAGCCTCGATCGCGAGCCGAATTGCATCTGCGCTGGTCTTGACCCCGAGCGCGGCGAATACGGCGGCGCGGTGCATCTTTACCGTCCGCTCGCTCAACCCCAGCTCATAAGCGATCTGCTTGTTGAGCTTGCCGCTTGCCAGCAGCAACAGCACTTCGCGCTGACGGCGGCTCAAGGCATCGATCCGGCTCCGCGCGGCTTCGCGGCTGACGGCATTGGCCCGGGCGACGTCCTCGCCGATTTCGACCTGCGAGCCGAGGAAATATTCAAGCTCACCCGATGTGCCGAAGATTGGGGCGACCATCACTGCATTGCGGAACGGGGTGCCGTCCTTCTTGTAGTTGAGGATTTCGACCATCACCGGCTGGCGGCGGCGGATCCCGTCGCGCAGCAGTTCGGTCAGCTCCGGTTCGGTCCCCGCGCCGGTCAGGAAGCGGCAGTTGTTGCCGATGATCTCGGCACGCGCGTAGCCGGTCAGCGCCTCGAACGCAGCGTTGCATTCGACGATCGGATTATCTGGAAGCCGCGGATTGCTCATCACCGCAGCAATGGGACTGGACCCAATCATGGCGCTTGGTGACATCTTGTTTGTTTGATTAGCCGATCCGCCGACCCGCGCAAAGTGCCCTTTTGGCCATGTTGGACTGCGGCGCGATCCTGCGAAAAGGGGCAAGCTTCCCGAACGCCAACGCCCCCTCGGCGTTCGGGAGGCCCTTTGGAGGCTCATGCCATGACAATCTTCCTCGTGCTGCTGGTGGGCGGCTTTGCACTCGCCGCCGCAACCGCGATGATCCGCGGGCTGATGGCCTTCATCCAAGACGCCGAACAAATCCGCCAGACCGGCGATTTCCGCAAGGATGCCTATGGGGTGAGGCAGAACCGGATGATGTCGCAGCGCGTGCTGTTTCAGGGGATCGCGATCGCGCTGATCGTGCTGGTCGGTGCGTTGGCGAGCCAGAAGTAGGGATCAGCCGATGAACTACCTCGCCGATCACGGCCACTTCGACCATGGCGAAACCAAGTTGTCGGTGCCCGATCATGTCCAGGGCGCGATCCGAACATTGATCAGCTGGGCGGGTGACGATCCCGATCGCGAAGGACTGCAGGATACCCCGCTGCGCGTCGCGCGGGCGTGGCGCGAGTACTGTCAGGGCTA
>JBJTLY010000005.1:0-16134 GCA_046063275.1 Novosphingobium sp.
CCCTCGTTGGGCAGGCGCTTGAGCACTGAGCGCATAGCCCGCCGCGGTCGCGTAATCGCGGTCGTCTGGAAGGTCGAGCCCGAGCCGGTCGATCAGCGCATCGACCGGAAGCGCGCCTGCCATCAGCAGCGAGCCATCCTCGCGCACTGTCAGCAGCGGCTCGTCGCCTTCATCCTGATAGGAAGCGAAGTTGCCGACGATCGCCGAAAGCAGATCGGCCGGAGTGACCACGCCTTCGAGGTGGCCGTATTCGTCGTGAACCAGCGCCATCGCCACCCCCGATTGCTGGAGCAACCGCAGTGCATCCATCGCGTCGAGCTGGTCGGGCACGATCTCGGCCTTGCGCATCAGTTTGGCGAGGCTGACCTTGCGCCCCGCGAGCAGCACCGCGAGCACGTCCTTGACCTTGACCACGCCGATGATGTTGTCCGGGCTGCCATCGGCCACCGGCAAAAGCGAATGCGGGCTTTCCTTGATCGCGGCGCGCAGCTCCTCTTCGCTGGCCTTGCGGTCGATCGTGTCGAGTTCGATCCGCGGGGTCATCACCTCGCGCACCGGACGATCGGCCAGCCGCATGATCCCGGTCATGATCTGGCGCTCGTCTTCCTCGATCGCGCCCGAGCGGGTGGCTTCGGCGAAGATCATCTGCAGCTCTTCGGCAGAGAGCGAATGCTCGCCCTTGTGGCTCACCCCGATCACCCGCAGCAGCACCGCCGACGAGCGATCGAGCAGCCAGACCATCGGCGCGGTGATCCGGCTGAGCATGGCCATCACCGGCGCGGCGTAGATGGCGATCGGCTCAGCCGCGCGCAATGCGACTTGCTTGGGGACGAGCTCGCCCACCACCAGACTGAAATAGGTGGTCAGCGCGATGGCGATGGCGAAGCCGCTTTGCGGCGCCCAGTCCGCCGGTACACCCAGCAGGAGCAGCCGTTCGCCGATCGGCCCGCCGAGCTCGGCCCCCGAATAGGCACCGGCGATGATCCCGACGAGGGTGATCCCGGTCTGCGCGGTCGACAGGAGCTTGCCCGGATCGGCCGCGAGGGCGAGCGAAACCTTCGCGCCCTTGCTCCCGCGCTCGGCCGCCATGCGCAGCCGGGCGGGGCGCGCGGACACGATCGCCAACTCGCTCATCGCGAACAGGCCATTCAGAAGTATCAGGCCGGCAATCACCAGCACATCGGACCAGGGAAACGGATTCACGTTTCAACCGTTAGCAGCAATGAACGCTCACGCGAAGTACGCCATTTTCGGGTTTCTGCGCCTCCATTGAGCGATCGCCGGTCAACCTGCGGTTCACATCGCAATCGATAGCGGTATATCAACCAAAGTTTCTAGAAGGGGAACGACAATGAACAAATCTCGCTGGATGATCTCGGCATTTGCCGCAAGCGCACTGATGGCCACTTCGGCCTGTGTCACCGATCCCAATACGGGTGAAAAGAAGATTTCGCGCACCGCCATCGGCGGTGTCGGCGGCGCGGTTGTCGGCGGCCTGCTGGGCGGCCTGATCGGCGGCAAGACCGGGCGCATCGTCGGTGCGGGCCTCGGCGGTGTGGCTGGCGGCGTGGTCGGTTACAAGATGGACCAGCAGATCAAGACCCTGCGCGAACAGACCTCGGGCACCGGGGTTGACGTCAGCGAGACCGACGGCGGCAAGGCCATCCTCGTCAACCTGCCCGATGGCGTGACCTTCGATACCGGCAGCGCAACGCTCAAGCCAGAATTCCGCGCGGTGCTCGACAAGGTCGCGCAGTCCATGATCGACTATCCGCAGAGCCTAATCGACGTTTACGGTCACACCGATTCGACCGGCAGCGACGCGTTCAACCAGCGCCTGTCCGAACAGCGAGCCTCGACCGTCATGAACTATCTCATCTCGCGCGGCGTGCCAGCGGCGCGTTTGCGCAGTCAGGGCTTCGGCGAGACCATGCCGGTCGCCTCGAACGACACCCTTGATGGCCGCGCCAAGAACCGCCGCGTCGAGATCAAGATCGTACCGGTGACCCAGGAAGACGCCGCTGCGGCCCGCGCCGGGCAGTAAGACTTTCAACCTGCACAAACGAAAGGGCCGGTGTCACCACCGGCCCTTTTTGCTGGCTGGCTGCATGGCGCTATTTGGCGCATGCGCAATCCGGGCCGCACTTGCACCCGGGGCCGCACTGGCAAGCTGACTGGGCCGGGGCTGCATTGCAGTTGCAGCTGGGCTGGCAGCGGCAGGGGTTGCAGTTGCATTGCTGGGTCATGATTAGATCCTTTCTTGGTTTGTAGTAATCTCCATCTACCGAGCCTTTCCGTCGTGGACTTGAACGCAGCGGCTAAAGTTGGCCGGCGATGGGGCGACAATTCAACGGCACGGCGTTAGTCTCAGACAATGCAGATCGCTGGGCGTGGCAGAATTGTGGTCTGGGAGGGGGCAAGCCTTTGGGTGCTTGCCTCGCCCGGTGAGGAATCCGGTACGGACTTTCACGCGCACCACGCGATCCAGATCACGATCTCGCTTGCAGGCGGGTTTTTGATTCGGACCCTGGACCAGCAATCAAGCGGACCGATCACGCTGGTTGCCGCCGATGCGCAGCATATCTTTGAGGCCGACGGGGTGGCGGCATTCCTGTTTGTCGAACCGGAAAGCAACGCCGGCCGAGCGATTGCAGCACGCTGGCTTGGCACCGGGATCCTGGCAGAAATCGACACCCGAGCGATGCGCCCTGCCGTCGATAGACTGCGCGAATGCTTCGCAGCTTCGTGTCCAGACGCCGATCTAGTCGAGGCAGGGCGCGCATGCCTCTCGGCAATAGCGGAGGACGGGCCCGGTAGCCCGCCCGACGTCAGGGTTCAGGCGATGATCGACTTCGTGCGCGCGAACCTCGATAGTCCGCTGTCCCTCGCACAGGCGGCGGCCTGTGCCCATCTCTCGCCGAGCCGCGCGCGGCACCGGTTTGCCGCGGATACGGGACTGCCGTTCAAGACATTCGTGCTGTGGCAGCGGCTGGAACGCGCGGTCGAACTCTATGCAAAGGGCCATTCACTGACCGCCGCCGCGCATGAGGCCGGATTTGCCGATTCGGCGCATCTCAGCCGGACGTTCCGCAAGACCTTCGGAATTCCGGCGTCTATGCTCGAACTGACCTGATCCGCCTACCCAGCCAGTTCCTTCGCCCGTCCCGCCAGCCGCTCGACTGCTGCGGCATGAATTCCGGCCGAGCTGACCAGCACCCCGAAGGCGCGCGGGTCGCGTTTGTTGAAGGCCAGCGCCTGCCCCAGCGCATCGCTGACCATGGCCCCCGCTTCGCGCGCGATCAGGGTCGCCGCGCCGACATCCCATTCATAGCCCCAGCGCAGCGTGGCAACGAGATCGGCTTCGTCGGCAGCGACCATCGCGATGCGCAGTGCGATCGAATTGGGCTGGTCGACCGCGGTAAGGTCGGCGTCGGTCTTGGGCAGCGCCATGGCCGGGACGCGCGCCCCGCGCAGCTCGCCGCGCCGCGAGGCGCTCAGCGGCAATCCGTTGCGCCAGGCCCCGCGCCCAGCCTCGGCCAACCAGAATTCATCGCGCGCCGGGGCATCGAGGATCCCCATCAGCGGCCGCCCGTTGCTGACCAGCGCGACCGACACCGACCAGCCGGGGCGCCCACGGATGAAGTCCTTGGTTCCGTCGATCGGATCGACCAGCCAGATCAGGTCGGCGTCGAGCCGTTCGGGCGCATCGACGGTTTCTTCCGACAGCCACCCTGCCGAAGGCAGCAGTGCGCCGAGTTCAGCCTTGAGGAACTGGTCGACCTCAAGGTCGGCAACGCTCACCGGATTATCAGGCAGCTTGTCCCAGCTTTCGAGTTCGTGGCCGTGGCCGGGCCAGCGCGCGATGGCAAGGCGCCCGGCTTCGCGGACGATTTCCTCAAGGCGTTCGCGGTCGATCAAGCCCACGCGAGCCCGCGATATGAGAATGGTTCGCAACTGGCGTTCATAAATCTATCCTAGGGTGGCCCGCCGGGGCTTTTCAAGCCCGTCCCGCTGTGCTTAGGCGCGCGGGTTATGGGGATAAGTCCCCGCCCGCCCGTCGCCCAATCACAGCCGGAAACGAACCCTCGATGAACATCCACGAGTATCAGGCCAAGGAACTCCTGTCCAAGTTCGGCATCGCGATCCCCCGGGGAATTCCGGCGATGACGGTTGAAGAGGCGGTTGCCGCGGCGAAACAGCTTCCCGGGCCGCTCTACGTGGTGAAAAGCCAGATCCACGCCGGCGGGCGCGGCAAGGGCAAGTTCAAGGAACTGGGCCCCGATGCCAAGGGCGGCGTGCGCCTCGCCAAGAGCATCGAGGAAGTCGAAAGCCACGCCCGCGAAATGCTCGGCAACACGCTGGTTACGATCCAGACCGGCGATCATGGCAAGCAGGTCAACCGGCTCTACATCACCGACGGGGTCGACATCGGCAAGGAATACTACCTGTCGATGCTGGTCGATCGCGCCACCGGCCGGATCGCGATGATCGCCAGCACCGAAGGCGGGGTGAGCATCGAGGATGTCGCCCACGAAACTCCGGAAAAGATCGTCACCATCACGATCGACCCGGCGCAGGGCTTCATGCCGCACCACGGCCGCGCGCTGGCCTTCGGGCTCAAGCTGAAAGGCGATCTCGCCAAGCAGGCGCAAGTGCTCGGCAAGCAGCTTTATGACGCGTTCATCGCGCTCGACTGCGCTATGATCGAGATCAACCCGCTCGCCGAATGCGGCGACAAGCTGATGTGCTCGACACCAAGATGAGCTTCGATTCGAACGCGCTCTACCGCCACCCCGAGGTGATGGCGCTGCGCGACGAGACCGAGGAAGACCCGGCCGAGATCGAAGCCAGCAAGTACGACCTTGCTTACATCAAGCTCGACGGCAACATCGGCTGCATGGTCAACGGCGCGGGTCTCGCCATGGCGACGATGGACATCATCAAGCTGAACGGTGAATTCCCCGCCAACTTCCTCGACGTCGGCGGCGGCGCCTCGAAGGAAAAGGTCACCGCGGCGTTCAAGATCATCCTGCAGGACCCGGCGGTGAAGGGCATCCTGGTCAACATCTTCGGCGGGATCATGAAGTGCGACATCATCGCCGACGGGATCGTCGCCGCGGCCAAGGAAGTGAACCTGTCGGTACCCTTGGTGGTCCGGCTCGAGGGCACCAATGTCGAACAGGGCAAGGCGATCCTCGAGGGTTCGGGCCTGCCGATCGTTTCGGCAAGCGACCTGGGCGATGCCGCGAAGAAAATCGTCGCCGAGGTGCGCAAGGCGGCGTGAGACGCCACTTCGCCACCACCGCGTTTGTCGCCGCTCTTTTCTCGGCTGCGCCTGCGATTGCTTGTTCGGTCGTCGCATCGCCAGATTATGAAGGAAGTGCGCAACAGAAGCGCGATGTGCGTGAAGCAATTAATCGAGCGACTCTGATTGTGGATGGCGAAGTCGTTCGTCCATGGACACATGGCTCATCAACCTTGGTTCGCGTCTACCATGTCCTCAAAGGCTCCGCAGGCGATTACATCGAAATTCTTGGTGACGGTGGGAGCGGCGACTGTTCGATTACGCTCGATCGCGGCGGGGAACGTCTGCGGTTGATCCTGGTGGGTGGCCCAAAGTACTACGAGCTCTACCGTGACCAGTCAGAAGCCCGCATCGAAGACCGAATTCTCCACTCCGATCGCCGCAAGGTTTGGCCCTATCGAACCGGCAGCGAGACAACGCATTGACGTTTCCGTAAACGTAAACTAAGCGCTGCGGCGCAATTGATGGGAAAGGCCTCAAAACCATGAAAGCCCTGGTCTGCGTGAAGCGCGTGATCGACTACAACGTGAAGCCGCGGGTCAAGTCCGACGGCACCGGGGTCGATCTCGCCAATGTGAAGATGTCCATGAACCCGTTCGACGAAATCGCGGTCGAGGAAGCCATTCGCCTCAAGGAAAAGGGCGTGGTTACCGAGATTATCGCGCTGTCGGTCGGCCCGGCCAAGGCGCAGGAAACGCTGCGCACCGCACTCGCGATGGGTGCAGACCGCGCGGCGCTGGTTCAGGTCGATGACGGCGTGGACGTGGAGCCGCTGGCAGTCGCCAAGATCGTCAAGGCCGTGGCCGAGGAAGAAGGCGTCCAGCTGATCATCACCGGCAAGCAGGCGATCGACGACGATTCGAACCAGGTCGGCCAGATGGTCGCGGCCTTGATGGGCCGCCCGCAGGGGACTTTCGCCAACGAAGTTTCGGTCGAAGGCGATTCGGTCGTGGTGAAGCGCGAAGTCGACGGCGGGCTTGAAACTGTGAAGCTGGCGCTGCCCGCGGTGGTCACCACCGACCTGCGCCTCAACGAACCGCGCTATGCCTCGCTGCCCAACATCATGAAGGCCAAGTCGAAGCCGCTCGCAACCAAGGCTCCGGCTGATTACGGCGTCGATGTCGCGCCGCGGCTCAAGACGCTCAAGGTCAGCGAACCGCCGGTTCGCAGCGCCGGGATCAAGGTCGCCGACGTCGACGCGCTCGTTGCCAAGCTTAAAGAAATGGGAGTCGCCTGATGAAGACGCTCGTTTGGGTCGAACACGACAACAATTCGGTCAAGGACGCTACCCTGGCCGTGGTCACCGCCGCATCGCAGCTCGGCGAAGTGCACCTGCTGGTCGCCGGCTCGGGCTGCAAGGCCGTGGCCGATGAAGCCGCCAAGATCGCGGGCGTGGGCAAGGTCCACCTCGCCGATGACGCGGCCTATGCCAATGCACTCGCTGAAAACGTCGCGCCCTTGGTGGCCGACCTGATGGGTCACCACGACGCGTTCCTCGCGCCCGCCACCACCACCGGCAAGAACATTGCCCCGCGCGTCGCCGCGCTGCTCGACGTGATGCAGATTTCGGACATCCTCTCGGTCGAAGGCCCCAAGACCTTCACCCGTCCGATCTACGCCGGCAACGCGATCGCCACGGTCGAAAGCTCGGACGCCAAGCTGGTCATCACCGTGCGCGGCACAGCCTTCGCCAAGGCCGCCGCCACCGGCGGTTCGGGCACTGTCGAAGCGGTCTCGGGCCCGGGCAATGCCGGGACCAGCTCCTTCGTCGGCTCGGAGATCGCAAAGAGCGAGCGCCCCGAACTGACCAGCGCCAAGATTATCGTCTCGGGCGGCCGCGCACTCAAGGATGCGGACACCTTCAAGGCAACGATCTTCCCGCTCGCCGACAAGCTCGGCGCGGCAGTCGGCGCGAGCCGCGCGGCGGTCGATGCGGGCTATGTCCCCAACGACTACCAGGTCGGCCAGACCGGCAAGATCGTCGCCCCGCAGGTCTACGTCGCGGTCGGCATCTCGGGCGCGATCCAGCACCTTGCGGGGATGAAGGATTCCAAGACCATCATCGCGATCAACAAGGACGAGGACGCGCCGATCTTCCAGGTCGCCGATATCGGCTTGGTTGCGGACCTGTTCAACGCGGTTCCTGAGCTGACGTCGAAGCTCTAGTTACTGCGCGAACGCAAAACGGAAAGGCCCTGCTTCGGCGGGGCCTTTTCTTTGTTGTCACTTTGTGCTTCTAAATTGCTCTGATAGAATTGCATATTTGCGATGCGGAGATGCTTGCATGAGCTATAGGCCAATAGTGTTGCTCACGATCGGTGCCATGGCTGCATCGCCTGCATCTGCAGCAAAGACGCCGCTTTCACTCACCCATACTACCAAATGGGAAATGAATTACGGCGAAGACGTCTGCACGGTTGCTTCGCGCTTTGGTGAAGGCAAGGGCAGCGTCCTGTTGGTGTTGAATCGTTTTGATCCCGGGGACGGGTTCGAGATGAAGCTATATTCCGATGGCCTCAGTCACCAGGGACTCTTCATGCCAATCGAAGTTGCCTTCGGCGAGCAGCCATCCCAGCGGTACGACGCGATGTACGCCACCGCTACCGACGCCGCCAAGACGCCGACTGTAATCATCGGCGGGATGCGGCTCGACGGTTGGCAGTGGAAGGGCAAGAGCTTCGATCCAGCGGCTGTCGCCCCCACGATAAGCAAGGAGCAGGAGGCTGCGGTAACAAGCATCACCTATTCCGCATCTGGGCGAAAGCCTGTTCGGTTGCAAACCGGCTCGATGGCGCCGGTGATGGCTGCGATGCGCACCTGCACCGAAGATCTGCTGCGCCACTGGGGCTTCGATCCGGCTGTACAGGCGAGCTTGAAGCGCCCGGTGCAGCCACTCAGCAATCCTGGCACATGGCTCCGCTCGGGCGACTATCCGACCGGTTCGCTGATCAACGGCGAAAACGGACTGGTCAAATTTAGGCTCGACGTCGAAAGCGACGGCAGCGTTTCGGCTTGCCGAATCCTCTACCGCACCAATCCGGATTCCTTCGCCGACCTGTCATGCAAGCTGCTGAAACAGCGCGCCCGCTTTGCCCCGGCGCTGGACGCTCAAGGCAAACCGGTCAAATCATACTTTCTAAGTCAAGTGCGCTGGATCATGGAAGGAGCGTAGCTTCAGACCCGCTCGTAGAGCACCAGCGGCCGCTCGCCCGTCTGCTGGTGCCGCGCATACTCGGCGAAGCCCAGCTGCGCCGCGACCTTCTCCGAAGCCACGTGCCCTGCCTCGATCATGCAAGCCACGCGCTGTCTTCCATGCACCTCATCGAACCATGGCATGACCGCATTCATCGCTTCACCGGCAATGCCCTGCCCCCAGTGGTCGGGGTGAACGATCCAGCCCGCCTCGGGCACATCGTCGAGGCCATGCGCGAAACCGCGGTACGAGCGGAACACGCCGATGTTGGCGATAAGCTGGGGCATCCCACGCCGCCGCACCATGAAGGTGCCGTAGCCCCATAGCGCCCATGATCCAGCATTGCGGGTCAGGCGCGCGAAGGTATCGACGCGGTCGGGCGACCAGTTGCCGAGGTAAGTCAGCGTGCGCGGATCGGTGTTGATCGCGTTGAGACCGTCCAAATCGCTCGCCTGCGGGCGCCACAGTTCGAGCCGCTCGGTGGTGAGGACCAATTCGCTCATAGCAGCGACGATATCACGTGGATCGCCACGCCGACCAGCCCGCCGACGATCGTGCCGTTGATGCGGATAAACTGCAGATCGCGGCCCACCGCGCCTTCGATCCGCTCGGTCACGGTCTTGGCATCCCAGCGCTTGACCGTTTCGGAGACGAGCCGGACGATCTGGTCGCCATAGCGCTGCGCCACGCCGACCAACGTCCGCCGCGCAAATCGGTTGACCTGGGCCTGCATCCGCGGATCATCGCGCAGTGCGATGCCAAGTTCGGCAAGCGCCTCGCCCAGCTGTCCGCCGATCGCCGTGCCGGGGCTACGCAGCCGCTTGAGCAGGCCAAGGCGCAGGCGTTCCCACACCCCCTGCCACCATTTCGCCACCGCCGGGTTGGCGAGCAGTTCGTCCTTCATCCGCTCGACCCGTGCGCGCAACTCCGCGTCCTGCTTGAGGTCGACCGCGAGCTTTGCAAGCCCCTCCTCGATCTTGCCGCGCAGGGGATGGTCAGGGTCAACGATCACCTCGGCGAGCAGCTTGTAGATCCCGTCGAGCACCGAATTGGCCAGCGTTTCGTCGAGCCCGGTCCAGCGCAGCACCGCGTTGGCGCGGCGGTGGATCATGTCGCGGATCAGTTCCTCGTTGTCTTCAAGCGTGAGGCCGGCCCAGCGCACCAGGCTGTCGATCACCGGTAGATGACGCCGGTCGGCAATCGCGGTTTCAGCGAGGCCGCCGAGCAGCGGGGCGATTTCGAGCTTGCCCAATTGCCGCACCAGCCCGCCGCGGACTTGAACTCCGAGCCGTTCGGGATCGAGCGATTCGAGCACCTGCGCGAGCAATTCGGCCGCTCCGGCGCGGATCCGCCCGCCGCTGCCACTCTTGGGGTCGGTCAGCCAGTTCCCCGCGGCGAGCGCGATGTTGGTTGCCCCCAGCCGCCGCGCGACGACTTGGGGAGTGAGGAAATTCTCCTGCAAAAACGCCGCCATCGTATCGGCGATGCGGTCCTTGTTTTCGGGGATGATCGCAGTGTGCGGGATCGGGATGCCGAGCGGGTGGCGGAACAGCGCGGTGACCGCGAACCAATCGGCCAGCCCGCCGACCATCGCCGCTTCGCTGAAAGCGAGGACATAGCCCCAGGCCGGGTGCGTGCCAAGGAAGTGCCGCGCGACCACGAACAGCGCGGCCATGGCCACCAGCATGCCGGTGGCGAACAGGCGCATCGACCGGGCGCGATCGGGCACTTGGGCAGCGATGCGCAGCGCGATCGGCCGGGGTCGCTTGGCGCTCACTCGCCGGGAACGGCCTCACCCGGGAAATTCTGCACCGGCCGGGCCCGTTGGCCCGTGTCATCCGCCCCGGAATTGAGCATCTTGCCACGCAGCCATGGCCCCAGCCGCTTCTCCATCCCGTCGGCCAGGCTGAACCCGGCGGGGACGATCAGTAGGGTGAGCAGGGTCGAGAGGATCAGCCCGCCGATCACAACGGTGCCCATTGGCGCGCGCCACGCGCCGTCACCCGAAAGCGAGATCGCGGTCGGGATCATGCCTGCGGTCATCGCCACGGTGGTCATCACGATCGGCTGGGCGCGCTTGTGCCCGGCCTCCATGATCGCGGCGAACTTGTCGGCACCTGAGGCCATCTCCTCGATCGCGAAATCGATCAGCAGGATCGAGTTCTTGGCGACGATCCCGAACAGCATCAGGATGCCGATGAACACCGGCATCGAGATTGGCTGGCCGGCGATCAACAGCAGGAACAGTCCGCCCAGCGGGGCGAGGAACAGCGAGCCCATGTTGACCAGCGGCGAGACGAAGCGGTGGTAGAGCAGCACCAGCACCGAGAACACCAGGAGCACCGCGGCGAGCAGGGCGTTGGCGAAGTTGGTCAGCAGTTCGGCGAGGATCTTGTCGTTGCCGATCGGCGCGTTGGAAACCCCAGCAGGCAGTTTCATCATGATCGGCAGCTTGTTGATCGCGGTCATCGCATTGCCCGACAGTGCACCCGGGGCCAGATCGGCACCGACGAAAACGCGGCGGTTCTGGTTATAGCGCTGGATGCTCACCGGCCCCGAACCGAAGGTGATGTCAGCCACCGTCGCGAGCGGAACCGAGCCGCCGGTGGTGGCGGGCACTGGCAGGTTCTTGATCGTGGCGATCGAGCGGCGCGAATCCTCTGACAGGCGCACCCGGATCGGCACCTGACGATCCATGAGCGAGAACTTGGCGGCGTTCTGGTCGATATCGCCGATCGTCGCGATGCGGATCGTCTGGCTCAGCGCGGCGGTGCTCACCCCCATGCTCGCGGCAAGGTCAAGCCGCGGCTTGATCACCACTTCGGGGCGGCGCATGTCAGCGGCGATACGCGGCGCGACGAGGTCCTTGATCCCCTTCATCTGTTCAACCAGCTGGCTGGCGGTCTGCTCAAGCAGCGCCGAATTGCTGCCCGACAGCATGATCGAGATCGGCCGCCCGGTTCCGCTGCCGCCGCCCGGTCCGCTCAGATCCTGGAACGATACGCGGGCATCGGGGATGGTTTGCAACAGCGGCGTCACTTCACGCTGGAACTCCTGGCTCGACTTGGCACGGTCGGCCTTGAGGGTGACGAACAGGCGGGCGTTGCCTTCGCGGATCCGTTCGAGCGCGTGATCGACCTCGGGCCGTTTTGAGACGATTTCCGAAACCCGGTCAGCCACAGCCTCGGTCTGGGCCAGGGTGGTGCCTGGAACCATTTCGATATTGAGCAGCGAGAAGTCGGAGTTAACGTCGGGGAATGGCTGCACCGGGATCACAGTGAACATGAACATGGTGATCAGCAGCGATCCCAGCCCGATACCCACCATCCACACCCGGTGATCGCGCATCCGCGCCGACCAGCGCTGGCCCATATAGCGATACCACTGACCGAGCCGCCCACGGCTGAGGCCGATCAGCAGGCCGAGCACCTTGCGCACCAGCCACGACAGCCCAACCGCCGCGACAACCGCGAGCAGCAGGGTGATGAACTGCAGCGTCTTGGTGAAACCGAACAGGGTGAATTTGGTCGCCGCAACCAGCTTGAAGGTGCCGATCAATCCGGCAAAGAACGCGGCGAGGATCAGCACGGTGGCGATCGTCCCGACGATGTAAGCGAGCGGCGAACCTTTGACCCGCTCGATCCCGGCGCGCAGCTGCTTGGCCTTGCTCGCATCGAGCGACCAGTGGAGCACGCCGAGATAGCGGTCCATCCACTTACCCGAGGCGTGTTCGGCATGCCCGTGTGACTTGAGGAAATAGGCCGCGATCATCGGCGTGATCATCCGCGCCACGGCGAGGCTGACCAACACCGAGATCACCACGGTCAGGCCGAAGTTGCGGAAGAATTGCCCCGAAACCCCCGGCATCACGCCAACCGGCAGGAACACCGCGACGATCGAGAAGGTGGTTGCCACCACCGCAAGGCCGATTTCGTCGGCCGCGTCGATCGAGGCCTGATAGGCGCTTTTGCCCATGCGCATGTGGCGCACGATATTCTCGATCTCGACGATCGCGTCATCGACCAGCACGCCGGCAACCAGCCCCAGCGCGAGCAGCGAAAGCGAGTTGAGTGTGAAGCCGAACCAGGCATCCATCATCCAGAACGTCGGTATCGCCGAAAGCGGGATCGCAATCGCCGAAATCACCGTCGCGCGCCAATCGCGCAGGAAGAAGAACACCACGATAACCGCGAGGATGGCGCCTTCAACCATCGAGGAGATCGAGCTTTCGTACTGCTGCTTGGTATAGTCGACCGAGCTGAACAACCGGGTGAAGTGGATCCCCGGATGGTCCTTCCTGAGCTGTTCGATCTTGGCGATCGCGCCGTCATAAACCGACACGTCGGAAGCACCGCGGGCGCGCGACATGGCGAAGGTCACCACTGGCTTGCCATTGATCTTGCCCATGGTGGTCACTTCGCCGAACGAATCGCTCACTGTGGCGAAATCAGTCAGCTTGACTGTGCGCCCGCCGCCGAGCGGAACATCGGTCTGCGACAGTTCATAGGCATCGCTGGCATTACCCAGCACGCGGACCGACTGGCGCGACCCGGCGATTTCGGCCTTGCCGCCCGCCGCATTAACGTTGAGCGCGCGCAGTGACGAGTTGACCTGGCTGGCGGTCACCCCGAGCGACTGCATTTTGCCCGGGTCGAGTGTCACGCGGATTTCGCGGTTGACCCCGCCCTGGCGCTCGACCGAGGCCATGCCTTCGACGGTCAGCAGTTCCTTCGAGACGGTATCGTCGATGAACCACGACAACTGCTCGATTGTCATGTCGTCGGCCGAAACCGCGAAATAGGCGATCGGATCGGACGAAGTCTGGACCTTGAAGATCTGCGGCTCGAGAATCCCGTCAGGCAGTTCGCCGCGCGCCTGGTCAACCGCGTTCTTCACTTCGGCCACAGCTTCGTTGATGTCGGTACCGATCTGGAAGGTTACGACGGTCTGGTTGCCGCCTTCCGAAGCGGTCGAGCTGATCGTGTCGACCCCGTTGATCGTGCGGACTGCGCTTTCGACCTTCTGGGTAATCTGCGATTCGATTTCCGATGGCGCGGCACCGGGTTGCGAGATCGCCACGATCACCGCCGGGAATTCGATGTCCGGGTCGTTCTGGACCTTCATGGTCGCAAAGCTCATCAGCCCAGCGATCATCAGTCCGATGAAGATGACGATCGGGACAACCGGGTTGCGGATCGACCAGGCCGAGATGTTGCGGAAATTCATGGTGCTTCCCTTGGCGCCGAGACGCTTACTGCTTGGCCGTGACCGGTTTGATCTGCTCGTCGGGCGAGAGGAACCCGCCCGCGCGCAGCACCACTCGCTCGTTGCCTGCTAGCCCAGAGACGATTGCGATCCCGGAATCGGTCACCAGCCCCAGCTTGATATCACGCCGCTGGACCTTGTCGTTCGGACCGACCACGTAGACATAGCTGCCCTTGGCGTCCGACAGGATCGCGCTTTCGGGCAGCATCGGGGCGACCACCGTGCCCGACTTGATCTCGGCGCTGGCAAAGCCGCCCGGCGGCAGGTCGGGCGCATAGGCGAGCGCGATGCGGGCAAAGCCCTGGCGCGAGACCGGATCGATCACCGGGGCCTTTTGCCAGACCTGGCCGGTATAAACATTGGTCGAGCCCACCGGCGTTACCTTCGCGGTCACCCCGGGAGCGATCTGCGCCAGATCCGACTGGCCGAGCGCGGCCTTCAATTCCATTTCGCCGCCCTTGGCGAGACGGAACAGCATGCCTGATCCGGCGCTGACGATCTGCCCGGGTTCGACCTTGCGTTCGAGCACCAGCCCGGCGGCCGGCGCGACCACGTTGAGCCGGCGGCTTTGCGCGTTGAGCACGCCCAGTTGCGCGCCGGCCACGCGAACTTGCGCAAACGCGGCATCGCGGGTGGCGCGCAGGCGATCGACATCAGCCTTCGAGACGAAACCCTTGTCGACCAGCTTCAGGGCACGGTCGAGGTTGGCCTGGGCGAGATCGGCATTGGCCCGCGCGACCGAGACCTGCGCGGCCTGGCTTGACTGCTGCTGGACCTGGACCGAGCGATCGATCACCGCCATGACTTGCCCCGCACCGACCCACTGGCCCGGTTCGACCAGCACCGAGACAACCTGTCCGCCTTCGCCCGCGATGCCGACCGGCAGTTCGCGCCGCGCGGCCAGCGTGCCGGTGGCCGAGATCGTGCCTTCGATCGTGGCGCGTCCCGGGGTGATCACGCTGACCACCGGAGCCTGATCCTTCTTTTCGCCATCGGCAGCGGCGCCCGCACCGGCGCGGTGCACCATGAACCAGATCGCCGCCATGATCAGCAGCAGCACCACGCCGGCAATGATCAGACGGCGCTTGCTGCGCCCCTGGCCTTCGTCGTCAAGCAGCGGGTTGGTTCCGGTGAACGGGTCCGCATCGATCCTGGATTCGAAATTCATCGCAGCAACTGCCTTCAAATAACGGATTTGGCGGTCCGCGAAGCCCGCCGTCCTGTCGCCCGGGGAACAATAGCCCCGGGAACCACTGTATTACTATGCTAAATCACCCACGGCAAGTGCTCAAACCGATATCCCTCGCCTCAGGCAAAAAGGCCGGGCTTTGCAATAGACAAGGCAAAGCCTTGCAGCAATGGCGGGGTCGTCAAACGGCGTTGGCCAGTCGTTGAACTGCAGCACTTGGGCCACAGTTCGCAAAGCGCAAAAACAGGGCGGCCGGGGAAGACCCTGTCCGCCCCGGCCGCCTGATCAATGCTTTCGCGCTGCGCTCAGTATTTGAGCTGGCGCTCGTAAAGGTCGCGGTAATGCTGGATGCGGGTGACCCTGAGGCCCTGCATGCCCGAGCGATCGACTGCGCGCTGCCACGAAGCGAACTCCTCAAGTGTCAGGTTGTAACGCTCGCATACCTCTTCGATGGTCAGCAGTCCCCCGTTGACCGCAGCCACGACTTCGGCCTTGCGCCGCACCACCCAGCGGGCGGTCGCCGGCGCAGGCAGCGAATCGAGGGTCAGCGGCTCACCGAGTGGGCCGATCACCATGGCTGGACGAATTTTCTGGTTCTCGATCATCATTGTTCCCGATCGCCGGCATGGACCATTCCGGCAATTCCGGTTCCATTGCCCCACGGCCCTTTGCGATCTGTTGAATCTTTGAGGTTAACAGGCTGTTTTCCAGTCGCCCCGTCGCAGCCCGGCACCTGCCAGTCGGAAAAGCTGCCGCCGAGAACAGCCGAAGCCGATTCGCGCGCCATTTCACGGCGCAGTGCATGCGCCGCGCTCAGCCGCGCATAAAGCCCGCTCCACTCGGGCATAACGCCTTCGGCTACCTGCGCGACAACGCCTTGGCCGCGGCCGCCGAGTGCGATCCTGATGTCATTGGCGATTTCCATGAGCGGCGGTTTAGACCGACAAGGTCAATATCGGGTAAAGCCCCGGTTTACCCCGTGGTGACAATGCTTACCGAATTCGCGCGGCACCAACCGGCACGCTTTGCCTTGCCCGCGCGCCGCGTGTATGCGGCGCGGGCCATGTCCCCTGCTGCGCTTTCTTCCGCCGATCCGGGCGACCTGTTCCAGCTTGCCGGCCCCCTGGCCGAGCGCCGGATCGTGGTTGCGATGTCGGGCGGGGTCGACAGTTCGGTCGTCGC
>JBJTLY010000121.1:0-7083 GCA_046063275.1 Novosphingobium sp.
TCTGTAGTCTCCCGGCGGGCCCGTCCCCGCAAGAAGCACCATGGGCTGACCGGTTTACCCAATCTTAAATCGGGGGAGTAAAGCGAATTTAACCATCCGCTGAGCCGTTGCAGCCAGCGCGGGCCGCCCTATATTCGTGGCGACAGACAACCCCATCCAGACTGGAGAGACGAACATGACAATCGCTGTTGGCGACAAGATTCCCGACGTGAAGCTGGTCAAGGCGACCGCTGAAGGTCCCGACGCAGTCCAGAGCGCGGACTACTTCGCCGGCAAGCGCGTCGCTTTGTTCTCGGTCCCGGGTGCCTTCACCCCGACCTGCTCGGCCAAGCACCTCCCCGGCTTCGTCGAAAAGGCCGCCGAACTGAAAGCCAAGGGCATCGACGAGATCGCCTGCACCGCGGTCAACGATCCCTTCGTGCTCGGCGCGTGGAACAAGAGCGGCGGCAGCGACGATGTGACCATGCTCGCCGACGGCAACGGCGATTTCGCCGAAGCACTCGGCCTGACCATGGACGGCAGCGCCTTCGGCCTCGGCAAGCGCGGCCAGCGTTTCTCAATGGTGGTAAACGACGGCACGGTCGAACAGCTGTTCGTCGAAGGTCCAGGCGAATTCAAGGTGAGCTCGGCCGAGCACATGCTCGAAAACCTCTAAGCGGATCAGGCGTCGGGCAGCGCGTAGGTAACAGTCGCCTGCCCGACCGGCCGTTCCGGATCGTCCTGATATAGCTGGACGTCCACCGTCGCCAGGCGGCGGCCCATACGCAGCAGCCGCGCTTCGGCGTAGATGCGCGCCAGCTTCACCCCGCGCAGGAACGAATAGTTGAGGTTGCTGGTCACCGCCATCGCCACAGGGCCGATGTGCGCAAGGATCACTACGTAGGCTGCGTGATCCGCGAGTCCCATCTGCGTCGGGCCGGATACCAGGTTGCCGGGCCGCAGGTTGCCTTCACCCGGATCGAGCACCACAAGCGCACGGCCCGGACCGATTTCCAGCGTTCGCGTCTGGCTGCCGCGTTGCGGAAAGGCTTCGGCGAAGAACGCTTCCATCTCTTCCAACGACATGACCGGCACATAAGCCGCAGCCACGCTTAGAACCCCATCAGCGAGAGCACTTCCTTGCGGCTGCGCGAATCGTCGAGGAAGCATCCGAGCAGGCGGCTGGTGACCATCTCGACCCCGGGTGTTTTCACCCCGCGCCCGGTCATGCAGCCGTGCTGCGCCTTGATCACCACCGCCACGCCTTCGGGATGGAGGTTGTCCCAGATGCATTGCGCCACTTCGGCGGTCAGTCGTTCCTGGATCTGGAGCCGCTGGGCGAAACCGTGCAGCACGCGGGCGAGCTTTGAAATGCCGACCACCTTGTCGCGCGGCATATAGGCAATCGCAGCTGTGCCAGTGATCGGCGCCATATGGTGCTCGCAGTGCGACTGGAACGGAATGTCCTTCAGCAGGACCAGCTCGTTGTAGCCGCCCACTTCCTCAAACTGCCGCGCAAGATGCGTCGCCGGGTCCGAGCCATAGCCCTGGCAATATTCCTTCCACGCGCGGCCAACCCGCGCCGGGGTATCGAGCAGG
The DNA here is from genome assembly GCA_046063275.1 of Novosphingobium sp. Classification (GTDB taxonomy): domain Bacteria; phylum Pseudomonadota; class Alphaproteobacteria; order Sphingomonadales; family Sphingomonadaceae; genus Novosphingobium. The sequence goes on from JBJTLY010000121.1 coordinate 1,579, forward strand.
CCCTCGCGTTCGGGATCGTCGCCCGACCAGCGGATCAGCGTGCGAATCGCGTCCTGCACCTCTTGCGGAACCGGGAGCTTGGCCATCGGCCCCTCATCGTGAATTACTTCGCCGCGGCTCATCACTCTCTCCGTCACTTTGGTCTGCGCAGCAGCCCGCCCCTGCGAAACAATCCGCGCCGCTTGCTGAACGGTTCGAACAGTTCTTCAGGCCGCTCGGGATCGAGCAGCGCGTTGTCAGCCACAGCTTTCTCTGCATCGGTCAGCGGACGCAAGGCAAAAGGTGCGAGATATTTGCCGGTCAGCGGCGCATTCTCGATCAGCGCAATCATCGATGGATTGGCCTTGAGTTGTTGCTCCACCGCCTCGCGCGATTGCCCGGTATGCTCGGCGAGCAGCGCAATCCGCACCTGGCGGATCGGCTTGACGGCGTGGGCATTGCCGGGCCGCGCTGCGTCGATGAACATGTCGCATTCGCTATCGAGCCCCATCGACCGGTTGTTCATGTTGGCCGAGCCGATGCGCAGGATCTCGTCATCGACGATCATCAGTTTGGAATGTACATAGATCGCTGTCCCCGCGGCGTTGTAAGGCAGGAAAATTCGGAATCGGTTCTGCTGATCGCTTATCCCCACCGCATGACACAGCTGGACCCGCGCCCCGTCCATCGCGGTCTGCTCAAGCCAGCCATCTGCGCTTTCTGGGTTGATCAGCACCACTTCGGGCGGGTTGGGTTTGGCCAGCCGCTCCGCCAGCGCTTCAGCAATCGCGCGGCTCGCGAAGTACTGGCTCTCGGCATATATGAATGTCTTGGCCCGGGCGATCTGTTCGACGAACAGGTTCTCGATCTCGCGCACTTCCGGATAATCACGCCACGCTGCGGTGGTGCGGGAGATGCCGATCTCTACATCTTCGAACTCGGCCTCGAGCTTGGGTGGCCAGGGGCTGTGCTTCTGCGGCTTGCTCGGGGGAAGCGGCTTACCTCCAGCGCGCTCCCACCGCTCACGGCCCAGTTCGCCCAGCGCTGCAGCCGCTTCGCCTTCGACCAGCATCGTCATGTCGTGCCACGGGCCATAGAGCTTCTTGCTGTAGGGCTTGTGGCGGCGCGGATCGGCCTCGAGGTGTTCGGGCGTATCCCAGCGGTCCGAGGTCATATCGATCCCGCCGCAGACCGCAAACCTATCGTCGATCACCACGATCTTCTGGTGGTGGCTGCAGCCGATTGGGTGCGCCGAATCGAGTTTGAAATCGATCCCTGGGTGCAGCAGCCAGCGAATCAGATCGAGGATCATCGAGCCACGGAACAGGAATTTGAGCGCGCCGAAATTCCACTTGAGCACGCGGATCTGCAATCCCGGGGTCCGCTCGCACAGCCAGATCACAAACGGACCAAGCCGCGCCGGGTTCACCGCCTTGCGCGGCAGGTTCCAGAAACGCCGCCCCGGCCCCAGCCGCATCCGGGTGTCAAAATCCCAGCCGATCATGTGAACCAGCTGTTTTGCCCGCTTCATCGCTTGCTGCATGTGCAGATAATAGTCTGCTGCATCGATGACCACGTGGGCGCGGCTTGCTTTGACATAACGCCAAACCGAGGGATGTTGCTTGGTCTCTTGCGTTTCTGAAGCCATGCGCAGGGTCTTATCCGTGACTTGCCGTGCCGTCACCTGAGATGGGGCTGGCACACATCCTTTTTTGCGAACCGCTGGACCAGCCGGGTCCAACCCTCTTAGATACCGCCGAATCGGAGATGCCATGGATAGCCAGATCGAACGTGCGGACGTGGTCATTGTCGGAGCTGGACACGGCGGCGCGCAGGCAGCGATTGCGCTGCGCCAGAACGGGTTTGCCGGATCGGTGCTGCTGATCGGGCGCGAACCGGAAATCCCTTACGAGCGCCCGCCGCTGTCAAAGGAATACCTCGCCCGCGAAAAGACCTTCGAGCGGATTTGCCTGCGCCCGGAGGCTTTCTGGGGCGACAAGCAGATCACGTTGATGCTGAACGCCGAGGTGGTGAAGGTCGATCCGGCGACGCATGAGCTGACGTTGAGGGATGGCGGCACGATCGGCTACGGCCAACTCATCTGGGCGACCGGCGGTGACCCACGGCGGCTTGCCTGCGAAGGCGCCGATCTCGCCGGGGTGCACGCGGTGCGCACCCGCGCCGACGTCGACCAGCTGATGAAAGAGCTCGATGCCGGGGCCAAGCGCGCGGTGGTGATCGGCGGCGGCTATATCGGGCTTGAGGCGGCGGCGGTGCTGACCAAGCTGGGCGTCGCGGTGACGGTGCTCGAAATGCTGCCCCGGGTGCTTGCACGGGTGGCCGGAGTGGCGCTCTCGGCATTCTTCGAAGCCGAACACCGCGCTCACGGGGTCGATCTGCGCACCGACACTGCGGTTGAATCAATTGCGGGCCAGGACGGCAAGGTTTCCGGCGTAGTCTTGGCGGACGGAACGACCCTTCCCGCCGATCTCGTCATCGTCGGCATTGGTATCATACCGGCCGTCGGCCCGCTGATCAGCGCGGGGGCGGCGGGAGGAAACGGGGTCGATGTCGACGCCTTCTGCCGCACCAGCCTGCCCGATGTCTACGCGATCGGGGACTGCGCCGCGCATTCGAACGGCTTTGCCGACAACGCGGTAATCCGGCTCGAATCGGTGCAGAACGCCAATGACATGGCCACCTGCGCGGCCAAGGCGATCTGCGGCGATGCCCACGAATACGCGGCGACGCCGTGGTTCTGGTCGAACCAGTACGATCTCAAACTGCAGACGGTCGGTCTGTCGATCGGCCATGACCGCGAAGTGCTGCGCGGCGATCCCGCCACCCGTTCGTTCTCGGTGATTTACCTGCGCCAGGGCCAAGTCGTGGCGCTCGACTGCGTCAACAGCGTCAAGGACTACGTCCAGGGCCGCAAGATGGTCGAAGCGAAGTTCAAGCCTGACGATCCGGAAGAGTTGGCGAATGCCGAGGTGCCACTGAAGGACATACTTGCGGCAGCGGGCGGCTAAAGGAACGCAATAATATGGCAGGACGCTATTTCGAAGACTGGCAAGTGGGCAACCGGCTTGCCCACGAGATCAGCCGCACGGTTACCGAGACCGACAATCTGCTGTTCACGGTGATGACGCACAATCCGCAGCCGCTGCACCTCGATGTCGAGGCGGCCAAGGCGAGCGAATTTGGCCAGATCCTTGTCAACGGCACTTTCACCTTCGCGCTGATGGTCGGGCTGTCGGTGGGTGACACCACGCTCGGCTCGCTGGTCGCCAATCTCGGATATGACAAACTTGTCATGCCCAAACCGGTGTTTATCGGCGATACCCTGCGCGCGAGCAGCGAGGTGACCGAATTGAAAAGGTCCGGATCGAGGCCCAATGCGGGGATCATCACCTTCCGCCATGAACTGACCAACCAGCGCGGCGAGGTCGTCTGCTCGTGCCTGCGCACCACGCTGATCAAGCGCCGACCGGAGTAATACTGAAATGCAGATCGGAATAGTCGGCGCAGGCCGGATGGGCGGCAACATGGCGCTGCGCTTGCTGCGCGGCGGGCATCAGGTGGCGATTCAGGACATCAACCCTGCAGCCTATGCGTCGATCGTCGAGGCAGGTGCTTCGGGCTACCCAACGCTGGCCGAAATGGTCGCCGGTCTCAAGGCACCGCGCACCGTCTGGCTAATGGTGCCTGCGGGCAAGATCACCGACGGCGCGATCGCTACGTTGACCGATTTGCTCAAACCAGGTGACACACTGATCGACGGCGGCAATTCGCACTTCAAGGACAGCGTCGCCCGGGCTGCCGCGCTTGCCCCCAAGCAGATCGATTTCCTCGATGTTGGCACCAGCGGCGGGGTGTTCGGCCTTGAACGCGGCTATTGCCTGATGGTCGGCGGGGCCAAGGCGGCGGTCGAGCGCAACGCGCCGATCTTCGCAACGCTCGCCCCCGGCACCGGCTCTATCCCGCGCACCCCTGCGCGCGAGGCAGGCAAGCTCAGCGATACCGCCGAACAAGGCTGGCTGCACTGCGGACCGTCGGGCTCGGGCCACTACGTCAAGATGGTCCACAACGGGATCGAGTACGGGATGATGCAAGCCTACGCCGAAGGCTTCGCGCTGCTTTCCACCGCCGACGGCCCCAAGGTTCCAGAGGAACGCCGCTACGATCTCGATACCGCAGCCATTGCCGAACTGTGGCGCCGCGGCAGCGTGGTCACGTCGTGGCTGCTCGATCTCAGCGCCGACGCAATGGCGGACAATCCCGACCTCGCCCCCTATTCGCCGCAAGTGCAGGATTCGGGCGAAGGACGCTGGTCGGTCGAAGCCTCGCTCGAACAGGAAGTCTCGACCCCGGTGCTGACCATGTCGCTGTACGAACGCTACCGCTCGCGCCTGACCGACGGGTTCGGCGACCGGTTGCTCTCGGCGATGCGCTTCAAGTTCGGTGGCCACACCGCGCCGAAGGTATAACCCTAGCCCGGCTGGGCCTGAATGTCCCTCACCAGCGCGAGCACTTGCTCGGCGTGCTCGCGGTGGCAAATCAGCAGGTCGGGAACGTAGGTGTCGGCCCGGTTGTAGATCAGCGGGCTGCCATCGATTCGGCTGGCATGCAGCCCATGCGCCACTGCTACCGCCACCGGGGCACACGAATCCCATTCGTACTGCCCGCCGCTGTGCAGGTAGATGTCCGCCTCGCCGCGAACCACTGCCATGGCCTTGGCCCCGGCCGAGCCCATCGGGACCAGCTCCGCGCCAAGCGCTTCGGCCACCGCTACTGCCTCGCGCGCCGGGCGAGTGCGGCTGACCAGCATACGCAGTGTTGCCGGAGGCGGCGAAAGGTCAATCGGCTGATCGCTGCGCAGCACCAGGCCCAATGCGGGCAGAGCCACCGCGCCGATCACGGGTTCTCCCCCGATTGCCAGCGCGACGTGCACCGCCCAGTCGGTCCGCCCTTCGCCATATTCGCGGGTGCCATCGACCGGATCGACAATCCATGCCCGCGATTTGCCCAGCCGCGCGGGATTGTCCTTTTCTTCTTCTGACAGCAGCGCATCGTCCGGCCTTGTCCGGCGCAGTTCCGAGACCAGCAGCGCGTTGGCCAGCCGGTCTCCTTCTTCACCCAGCAGCTTGCCCGCAAACTCGCCTCGGTCACGCAAGGCGAGCAGCAAGTGTCCCGCCTGCTGTGCCAAGTCCGCAGCAAGTTGGGCGTCGGTCATATCACCGGCATCCAGCTATCGGCGCGACCGCCAAGGATATGATCGACGATCCGCTCCGCTGCGGCCTCGGACGATTCGCGCGTGGTATCGATCCGCAGCTCAGCCGCCTCGGGCCGCTCATAGGGACTGTCGATCCCGGTGAAATTCTTGAGCTGGCCGGCCCGCGCCTTCTTGTAGAGGCCCTTCACGTCGCGTGCCTCGGCCACCTCGAGCGGGGTATCGACGAACACTTCGACGAATTCGCCTTCAGGCAGCATCGCCCGAACCAGTTCGCGTTCAGCGCGGAACGGGCT
>JBJTLY010000122.1:0-8005 GCA_046063275.1 Novosphingobium sp.
CGCAAGAGCGGCGACATAGGCTTTGCAAGCCTGCGGGGCGGCACCGTTGCGGGCGACCACTCGGTGCTGTTCCTTGGCGAAAGCGAACGCCTCACCCTCTCGCACCTCGCCGAAAACCGCAGCATCTTCGCGAAGGGCGCGGTTCGCGCGGCGCAGTGGCTGGTGGGCAAGGGACCCGGTCGATACACGATGCCGGAAGTGCTGGGGCTTTGAACAAGGCCCAGATCTTCGAGTTCTTCCGCCGGCTCGCCGAGGACAATCCCTCGCCCGAGACCGAGCTTGAATTCGGCAATGCCTTTCAGCTGGTGGTAGCCGTGGCGCTTTCGGCGCAGGCAACCGACGTGGGGGTGAACAAGGCAACCCGCGCGCTGTTTGCCAAGGTCCAGACCCCGCAGCAGATGCTTGAGCTTGGCGAAGAAGGGCTGAAAGAGCACATCAAGACGATCGGGCTGTTCAATTCGAAGGCGAAGAACGTAATCGCGCTGTCGCAGTTGCTGGTCGATGAGTTCGGCGGCGAAGTGCCGGCGACCCGCGAGGAGCTGGTGCGGCTGCCCGGGGTCGGGCGCAAGACCGCCAACGTCGTGCTCAACTGCTGGTTTGGGCAGGAAACATTCGCGGTCGATACGCACATCTTCCGGGTCGGCAACCGCACCGGTCTGGCCAAGGGCAAGACCCCCGAGCAGGTCGAGGCGCAGCTGGAGAAGAAAGTGCCGCAACCCTTCCGGCTCGGCGCGCACCACTGGCTGATCCTCCACGGACGCTACACCTGCAAGGCGCGCACGCCCGAATGCTGGCGCTGCCCGGTGGTGGATTTGTGTGGTTTCAAGCCGAAGACAGTGAAGAAGTAAGAGGGTTCACGCAGAGGTCGCAGAGAAGAGGGAAGAGGCGCTGAGTTGTTGCGCTGAGCCGCAGGCTCTTGAATTTCTCAGCGGTCCGGCAAAGCGCAGCGTCTGAATTCGAATGCGGCTTTGCCGCTGGCGCTACACCTCTGCGTCTCCCTTTTCTTCTCTGCGGTCTCTGCGTGAACCAATCTTTTTACTGACCGGCCTCCAGGTGCAGCCCCTTCTTGCCGTGTTCGGGCGTTTCGCTGGGTGCGTGCAGCTCCGCATCGGGGGCCATCGGCGGCTGGAGCATACCTTCCCACTTGGTGATCACCGCGGTCGCCACCGAATTGCCTAGCACGTTGGTGGCGGTGCGGCCCATGTCGAGGAACTGGTCGATCGCCAGCACCAGCGCGATGCCTTCGACCGGCAGATCGAACATGGCAAGCGTCGCGGCGATCACCACCAGGCTGGCGCGGGGTACCGCAGCGATGCCCTTCGAGCTGATCATCAGCGTCAGCAGGATCGCGATCTGGGTGCCGATCGGCAGAACGTGGCCGTATGCTTGTGCGATGAAGATCGTCGCGAAACTGGCGTACATCATCGAGCCGTCGAGATTGAACGCGTAGCCGAGCGGCAGCATGAGGCCCGAGATGCGACGCGGAACGCCGAACCGGTCAAGTTGCTCGAAAAGCCGGGGCATGGCCGCTTCGCTGCTCGCGGTCGAAAAGGCGATCAGCACGGGCTGGCGGACATAGCGGACCAGTGTGAACACGCGGCCGCGCAGGAAGACAAAGCCGATCGCGATCAGCAGCGCCCACAGCAGCGCCAGGCTGAAGAAGAACTCACCCAGCAATTTGGCGTAGGTGCCCAGAATGCCGAGGCCGCTTTTCGAGACGACCTTGGCCAAGGCCCCGAACACCGCGAACGGCGCAAAGCGCATCACATAGCCGGTCACTTGCAGCATCAGCTCGGCAAGCGCCTCGGCCCCGCGCACCAGCGGCTTGCCTTTTTCGCCGATCGCGGTGATCCCGATCCCGACGAACAGCGAGAAGACCAGGATCTGCAGGACGTTGTTGTCCGCCATCGCCTGGATGATGCTGGTCGGGAAGACGTGCTCGATGAACTCGAACATGTCGAGCTTCTTGACCTCGCCGATCGACTGCGCCGATGCGGTCAGCGAGATCCCGACCCCCGGCTGGAATAGATTGACCATCAACAGGCCGAGACTGATCGAGATGAAGCTCGCGATGATGAACCAGGTGATCGCGCGGAAGCCGATCCGGCCTACGGCGGCACTGTCATTCATGTGCGCTAGGCCCGAGACGATGGTCGCCAGAACAAGCGGTGCGATGATCATCTTGATCAGGTTGAGGAACACGGTCGAGAGCACCTGGAACCCGCGCGCCCAGTGCTCGGTGGTCATCACGACCGACAGCAGGTCCTGATTGACGAGGTAACCGACCACCACGCCGAGCACCATGCCGCCCATGATGCAGGCGGTGAGATGACTGGCGAGCAGGCCAAGGGCCTTGCCGAAAATCGAACGCTGCTCAGTCATGGTGCTCCCCGCGTAACATTGTTGCGGCGGAGACTAACAGCGGCAACGAGGTTAGGAAAGCGCCGCCTTGGCGACCCGCGTGTAGATCCGCACCAGCGTTTCCAGGTCCTCGATCGCCACCGCTTCATCGCGCTTGTGCATCGTCGCGTTGCACAGGCCGAATTCGATCACCGGGCAGAGGTCCTTGAGGAACCGCGCGTCGCTGGTGCCGCCGGTTGTGCTGGCTTCGGGGCGCAGCCCGGTCTCGGCCTCGACCGCATCGGCGATAAGCTCCGAGAAGGCACCGGGCGGGGTGAGGAAGGCCTCGCCATAGACCACCTGCCGCGCGGTTCCGCCGTGCTTTTCAGCGATGGCGCGAACCCGGTCGCCCAATTCCTTGCCTGTGTGCTGGTCGTTGAAGCGGATCGAGATACGCGACGAAGCCCGCGCCGGGATCACGTTGGTCGCCGGATTGCCGACGGTGAGATCGGTCACTTCGAGGTTCGAGGCCTGGAACCAGTCGGTCCCGTCATCGAGCGGCATCGCCTTCAGCTCGGCGAGCATCTGGACCAGCTTGGTGATCGGATTGTCGGCAAGGTGCGGGTAGGCGACGTGGCCTTCCTTGCCCTCAACCTCGAGCCAAATGTTGGTCGAGCCGCGCCGCCCGATCTTCATCATGTCGCCCAGCCGGTTCACGCTGGTCGGTTCGCCCACCACGATCAGGTCGGGGATCGCCTCAACCTTGCGCATGTGCTTGATCAGTTCCTGCGTGCCGTAAGTCGCGGGGCCTTCCTCGTCGCCGGTGATGATGAAGCTGAGTGTTCCCGCATCCGCCGGGACCTGAGCCGCCGCCGCGACCATCGCCGCGATCGAGCCCTTCATGTCCACCGCACCGCGCCCGTAAAGCAGATTGCCGCGCAGCTCCGGCGCGAACGGTGCGCTGGTCCAGCCTTCACCCGGCGGGACCACGTCGACGTGTCCGGCAAAGCCGAAGTGGCGGCTGCCTTCCGGCCCTTGGCGAATGGCGAACAGGTTCTCGACCGGGCCGTCAGGGGCTTCGCCGGCGTGGAAGCGATGGACCGCAAAGCCGAGCGGTTCGAGCTGGCGCTGCAGGCAATCGAACACCAGTCCCGCTGCCGGGGTGACGCTCGGACACGCGATCAGGGCCTCGGCCAGTTCTATAACGGAGGGAGTGGTGGTGGTCATGGCTTCGCTTCGGCATATGGGCTAGGCGGCCAAGTGACAAGCGGGAGTGCCAGCCATGCCCAAACTCGACCTCGACAAGATCGCCCAGACCAATGCCACTGGCTATCCCCCGGTCTATGCCGATGCGGTGCAGGGCCGGTGGTACCGCCGGCTCGCTCCGGCTTCGGGCATCACCGACTTTGGCGCAAGCCATGTGGTGCTCGAACCTCGCGCGTGGTCGAGCCCGCGCCACTGGCATGTGGGCGAGGATGAACTCGTGGTGCTGATCAGCGGCCAGGCCGTGCTGGTCGATGACAGCGGCGAAGTGCCGATGCTGCCGGGTGACATTGCCGCTTTCCCGAAGAATGATGGCAACGGCCACGTCCTGCAGAACCGCTCAGATGAGCCGTGCTGCTTCGTCGCGATCGGCCGGCCGCAAGCGAGCGATTGCCACTATCCCGACATCGACATGCACCTGTCCGCCGACGTGGGCGAGCAGCGGCGCAAGGATGGCAGCGCCTTTTGAGCCTTCCCGCCGCCCATATCGACTGGTTCGGCTTCATCGCCGCAGTGACGATCCTCGAGGTGACCCCCGGGGTCAACATGGCGTGGCTGGCCGGGCTGTCGTTGACCAAGGGGCGACGCGCCGGGCTGGCCGCCACGGCCGGGATCGCGATCGGGCTGACGCTCAATGCCATGCTCGCCGGGGCGGGGCTGGCCGAACTGGTGCAGACCCATCCCGAATACCAGTCGGGCCTGCGCTACGCTGGCGCGGCGCTGATGCTGTTCCTCGCCTGGCGCACCTGGGTTGACCGCTCGATCGAACCGGCGCCGCACGATGGCCGCAACGGCTTTCTCGCGGGGCTGCTGCTCAACACGATCAACCCCAAGGCCTTTGTCTTCTTCCTGGTCATTGTCCCGCCGTTTCTTTCGGGCGGGCCGCTGCAGCTGCGCCAGGCCTTTGCGCTCGGGCTGACCAGCGTGGCGCTGGCAACAACGGTGCACCTCGCCATCGTGCTCGGTGCGGGTCGGGCCCATGCCTGGCTCAGCAACACCCAACGGACCCGCACAGTGCGGCAGGTCATGGCCGTGGTCATGATCGGCGTGGCGGTGTGGTTTATTGCGGGCTAGAGCCTACTTCTTCACCGGCTGCTCGAACTGTTCGATCACCCAGTCCTCGGCCTCCGCCGCAGCGATCCAGCTTTGCAGCCATTCATGGCTCCACACCGCTTCCATGTAGGCCAGCGCAAAACCCGGCACCGCGATGCCGTAGGAGATGAACCGGCTGACCACCGGCGCGTAGAAGATGTCGGCCGCGCTGAAGGTGCCGAACAGGTATGGCCCGCCCCGGCCGAACCGGGCGCGCGCTTCGGCCCACAGGGTCAGCACGCGGACCACGTCGGCTTTGGCCAAATCGTCGATCTGTGCCCCTTCAACCCGTCGGCGCACATTCATCGGGCACTGGGTGCGCAGCGCGAGAAACGAGGAGTGCATCTCGGCGACCATCGAGCGGGCCATCGCCCGAGCATCGTCTTCCTTGGGCCAGAACCGGTCGCGCCCGACTTTGTCGGCGAGGTATTCGATGATCGCGAGACTGTCCCAGACCACCGCGTCGCCGTCCCACAGCACCGGGACCTTGCCCGATGACGGTGCGATGTCGTCGTTCTGCTTTTTCGTCGCGGTCCAGTCATCGCCGTAGAGCGGGACCTGGATTTCCTCGAACGGCAGGCCCGATTGCTTGGCCGCCAGCCAGCCGCGCAGCGACCAGCTCGAATAGTTCTTGTTGCCGATGATCAGCTTCATGCCCCTGACGGCTACCCGTTCAGCTTGGCCGTGTCGAGGCTGAACAAGTGCACAAAGTGGACAGGGTCCTGAACCACTGTCGGGGACTTTCCCCAGGCTCGGACAGATCGGACCGGGCAGCGGGCAGCGGCCTTCGCGCAGCGCGCGCGAAATATGATCGTCGGGTATGTTCGGCGGGAACTTGGGCATGGCAGTGGCTTGCCGCAAAATCGGGGCTGTAGGAAAGTTCCAATTGGGCTAGGCAGCGGCGATGAGCCTGCGCCCCTTCCATCTCGCTTTCCCCGTTCGGGACCTTGCCGAAGCCCGTCAATTCTGGGGCGAAACGATGGGCTGTCCCGAAGGGCGGTCCTCTGACACGTGGATCGACTTCGACTTTTATGGCCATCAGATCGTGGCGCATTGCGTAGGCGAACGTGCCAGCGACGCGGGCAACAATCCGGTCGACGGCCATGGCGTGCCGGTCCCGCATTTCGGGATCGTGCTCGCTCTGAGCGATTGGCAGGCGCTCGCCGATCGGCTCACTGCCGCCGGCACGAAATTCGAGATCGAACCCTACATCCGCTTTAAGGGCGAACCCGGTGAACAAGCGACGATGTTTTTCCGCGATCCCAGCGGCAACGCAATCGAAATGAAGGCGTTCGCCGATCTGGGGCAGCTGTTCGCGCGCTGAAACGACCTATCGAGGCGGCAAAGGCAGGCGTAGGCACCGGACTGGTAGTGGGCGGATGCTTTCTGAACTCTGCGTCCAGGCGCTGCGATCTGGCGACACCGACTTCCTGGAATAGTGGATAGCAGGTTCGCTCCAGCTCTAATCCAACCAGTGAGTTGCGCTTCATCAGCTCAGCCCATCGGGGAGCCTCGATCACGCACACATCGAACGGTCCATCGCGCTCGGGCATCGCCAACAGGGTGCGGCCGGTCGACGTCCAGGCGAATGCCTGCTGCTTGTACAGCGAAGGGACGGGGGTGATCCTGATCAGCTTCTCTCCCGGTCGCAGCGCAAGCCACAGCGCAGCGCGGAGGTCGACGGGATTGGTGGCCTCGGAGTCGTTCAATAACGAGACGATCGAGGCGTTACCGCGGCGCAGGGTGACGGTTCGCTGGACCGCCGCAGAAGCCTGTTCCCAGTTAGTCTTGTCAGGCTGCAACGCTCGGCAGTCGCGGGTGGGCGCCCGACGCAGCGCCCAGCCCATTCCCGCTGCAGAACGAAAGGCGCCGGGGGTTGGCCAAACGAGTTCGAACCAGCATACCCGGACGGTACCGCTGGCCTTTTTGAACTGATCCAGCGGGATGACAGCAAATTCACCGCGAACAGGAGTAATCGCAGAGACCAACATTGCTGGGATCGGTTGGCCGGACTCGCCGCTTCCGAATCTTGTCTCGTCCCGCCCAAACCCGACATCGGCTCCGCCGCCGGCTAGCTTTGCAAGTTGGGCTTCGATCCGATCAGCGACGCGTACCACCGGCTTCAGGCCGCTGTCATCTTGCCGAATTTCGTATGGTTCTTCGGTGAGCCATGGTGCGCGCGCGGCAGTTTCGCCGCCTGTTGAAGCAAACGCCAGCGTGGTCGCAGCAAAGCACAAGATACCCAGAGGGAAGCCATGCCCGATCCGCATTCGGTTTTGATTGCTTGGAATCCGGCGAAATGCAAGATGCGCTAGATCGCATCGAGTTGCGCCAAAGCCTCCTCACTCATCATCAGGTCCGCAGCGGCCAGGTTTTCACGCAAGTGCGCTCGCGACGAGGTGCCCGGGATGAGCAGTAACTTGGACGAACGTTGGAGCAGCCAGGCAAGCGCGACCTGCATCGGACTAGCGCCTAGATCGGTGGCAACTGCGCTCAGTTCCTCATCCTGCAGCGGACTGAATCCGCCCAGCGGGAAGAACGGGACATAGGCGATACCTTCGGCGGCAAGCCAGTCGATCAGATCGTCGTCGGCGCGGTTCGCAAGGTTGTAGGCATTCTGGACGCAGACCACATCGACGATCCGGCGGCCGTCCTCGATCTGCTTGCGGGTGACGTTGGACAGCCCGATGTGGCCGATCAGGCCTTCCTGCTGCAACTTGGCCAGCGCCTCGAGCTGCACTTCAAGCGAGCCTTCGGCGGGAGCATGGATGCCGTGCATCGAGCGCATGTTGACCACCGGGATCTGCTCGAGCCCGAGGTGCTTCAAATTGCTCTCGGTCCCTTCGCGCAGTTCGTCGGGCGAAAATGCGCCCAGCCATTCGCCCTTGGGGCCGCGTTTCCCGCCGAGCTTGGAGACCAGGACGAGGTCCTCGGGATAAGGGTGCAGCGCTTCCTTGATGATCTGGTTGACCACGTAGGGGCCATAGTAATCGCTGGTGTCGATGTGATTGACCCCGCTGGCCACCGCCTCGCGCAGCACGGCAATGGCTTCGTCACGGTCGCGTGGCGGGCCGAACACGCCGGGTCCGGCCAGCTGCATCGCGCCGTAGCCCATGCGGTTTACGGTGTAGGGACCGAGCTTGGCGCTATCAGCCATATGCAATTCCTTCAGATCGAAGCATCACCCAGCACCGCGGCGCGCAGTTCGGGGATGCCCATGCCCTTTTCCGCCGAGGTGACGTGGATCACCGGATAGGCCGCCGAATGCTTCCGCGCTTCGGCCTGGGTCGCAAGCAGCGCCGATTCCAGC
>JBJTLY010000123.1:0-3641 GCA_046063275.1 Novosphingobium sp.
CGCCGCGATCGGCTGCATCTTGGCCAGCATCTTGGCGCGGCTCTGCGCCTGCTTGGCGGTCGAGGCGCGGGCCGAATTGCGGGCGATATAGTCCTGCAGCCGCGCCCGCTGCGCGTCCTGCGAGGCCTTGGCCGCCGCCAGTTGCGCGGCGCGCTCCGCCCGCTGCGCCTCGAACGCATCGTAGTTGCCCGGATAGAGCGTCAGCTTGCCGCCCTGCAGGTGCAGAATGCTGTCGAACACGTTGTTGAGCAGGTCGCGCTCGTGGCTGATCACCAGCAGCGTCCCGGGATAGCTCTTGAGGAAGCTTTCCAGCCACAGCGTCGATTCAAGGTCGAGGTGGTTCGAAGGTTCGTCGAGCAGCAGCACGTCGGGCGCCGAAAACAACAGCGCCGCCAGCGCGACGCGCATCTTCCATCCGCCCGAGAAGCTGTCGAGCGGCTGGCCCTGCATGTCCTCGTCGAAGCCCAGCCCGGAGAGGATGATCGCGGCGCGCGCAGGGGCGGTATAGGCATCGATCGCCAGCAAGCGGTCGTGCAGATCGCCGAGCCGATCAGGATCGACGCAATGTTCGGCCTCGTCCAGCAGCGCGGCGCGCTCGGTATCAGCCGCCAGCACCGCTTCGAACGGTGAAGCCTGCCCGTGCGGCGCTTCCTGCGCGATATAGCCGAGCCGCGTGCGCCGAGGCATGTCGACCGAGCCCTCGTCGGCATCGAGCTGGCCGATCAGCACTTTCATTAGAGTCGACTTGCCCGCGCCGTTGCGCCCGATCAGTCCGATGCGGCCGCCGGGCGGGATCGTCGTCGAAGCGGCGTCGATGATGGTGCGGCCGCCAAGCCGCACGGTAACTGCGTTGATCGTAAACATTGCGCCGCGCCCCTAGCAGGCGCGGGCAAGATGACCAAACAGTGCCTTCACCTTGGAGTTGATCAATCAGCCGGCAGTCCGAATGCCTTGCGCAGGAACGCATCCGACTGGCTCAGCAGCTGGGTGCGCGCGGTCGGACTGCGCAACTGGTGATCGAGACCCTTGAACTCGACGTACGTTACCGCCTTGCCCGCCCCCTTGAGTTTGTCCTCCATCAAACGCGATTCACCGACGCCGACGTTCTGGTCGAGATTGCCATGGAACATGAGCACCGGTGCCTTGAAATGATCGGCGTTCTGCGCGGGCGAGCCTTCTTTAACATAGGGCCCATGGCCGATGAATGCGTCAACTTGCGGGTAGTTCGAGAAGTCCTGAGCTTCCTGCCGCAGCCTTTCCAGATCGGTCACCGGGGCAATCGCCACGACCGCCTTGAACAGATCGGGATCGAGCACCTGGCTCTGCAGCGCGGCATAACCGCCGTACGACCAGCCGACGATGCCCAGCTGACTGGGCTTGGCGATCCCCGATGAGACCAACCAGCGACCGGCGTCATTGACGTCGCCGATCGCGATTCGCCACGATTTGAACCCGTTGCGCTGGTACCAGGCGTTGCCGTAACCGGTCGAACCGCGGAAGTTTGGCTGCAGCACTGCATAGCCGCGCGCGGCGTAGAACTGCGCGAGCCAGTCGAAGCCCCATTCGTCCCGCGCACCGGGGCCGCCGTGCGGCATCACAATTGCGGGCAGGCCCTTGCCGGTGCTGCCCACCGGCAGGGTGAGATAGGCCGGGATTTCGGTCCCATCGGCCGCCTTGTACGTGATGGGTTTGACCGGAGCGAGCGGCACGTTGCCGAGCAGATTGCGCACCGGCAAAAGCTCTTCAAGCTTCCGCGTGGCCTTGTCGAACATGTAGAACATGCCCGGATTGGTATCGCTCGATACCAGCATCAGCAGCTTGCTCTCATCCGCATTGGCATCGACGATGTCGACGCCCGGGTGTTCGGGCAGCGCCTTGCTGAGCGCGATGCTGAGTTTCTTGAGCTCGGGATCGAAGTAATCGACCATGCGGCGCTCGGTTGCGAAGCTGACCCCGACGACCCGATTATCGCGGCCGATCGTCACCAGCTCATCGATATCGACATCGTCCCGGCCGAGCACCATGGCGCGCTGGTCGCTGCCATCAAGCTTGACGCTGTAAAGCGCGCGGGTGTTACCGTTGAGGGCGAAGCCGTAGACCACGTCCTTGGCCGGATCGACTGCCACCGGTGAGAACCCGACATCGCTTTTGTCGGTCACGACGACCCTCGACAGCTGGTGCCAATCCTTCGAGCCTTGCTTCCTGTAATAGTAATTGAGCTTGTCCGAATCGTAGCCTGACGACTTGGTCGCCTGCGTCGCCTTGATCCGAACGTTGCCGTGTCCGTCGGTAATGAAATCGACAGCGTCGCGATCGGGCTGCTCATACCGGGTGTGCTTGACGGTTTGCGTATCGACCAGATCCACACCGAGTCCCGATTCGCTGCTCCCCATGTGACTGCCGATCTTATCGTCCGGCACGTATCCGTGTGTCATGAGGATTTGACCGGGCTTCCCGGCCACGTCCCAATCGAGAACGCTTCCCCCGTCCTGCAGGTATCCATGCGAGTTCGAATTGGTTTCCACGGTCAGCTTGGCAATGTTCTTGCCGTCGGCATCGATCGCGAACAGCCGGCTGAAGCTTACCAGCGTGCCCGCATCATCGTGGATGATCTGCAATTTGCAGACCAGCCGGGTGTTCGAAGCCCAGCTACACCATGGAACGTAACCGGTCGCGGCGCCGATCCTGGTGAGCGGCTTGGGATCGCCGCCCGCAACAAGGTCGGCCACGTAGAGCGCCTGATCCTCCCCCGCGCGGCCGAGATAGGCGAGCTTGGTGGCATCGGGTGACAAGCTGACGTCGGTGATGCTTTCGATTGCCCCGAAGCGCCTCGCCAGCTCTTCGCCTTTACTCATCGGGGCCTGTGCTTGCCCCGTTCCTACAAGCGCAACCAGAGCGACCAGGCCCAATAACTTACCGCGCATCCCGATTGCTCCCCAAATTTCAAGGAGCTATTGATGACATGGAAAGAATTGAGATCAAGGCAAATTTTGATCTTGTTGGATGCAGTATCTCCAGAACGGGTCAGCGCAGTCTAATTTCGCAAGTAGTTCTGCAGGAAGTCCTGTGCGAATGCCGCGAGCAGCCCTTCCCCGATTGCCGCGCGCATGGCACCCATCAGTTGCTGGTAGAAGGTCAGGTTGTGCTCGGTCAGCAGCATCGCGCCGAGAATTTCGCCCGACTTGATCAGGTGATGCAGGTAGGCGCGGCTGTATTTGGTGCAGCCGTCGCACGGGCAGCGCTCATCGAGCGGTTCGGAGTCTTCGGCATGGCGAGCGTTGCGCAGGTTGACTGGGCCGGTCCAGGTGAAGCCCTGCCCGTTGCGGCCTGAACGGCTGGGGAGGACGCAATCGAACATGTCGACCCCGCGCATCACAGCGCCGACCAGGTCGTCAGGCTTGCCCACCCCCATCAGGTAGCGCGGGCGATCGGCGGGGAGCTGGCCGGGAGCGTAGTCGAGCACGGCGAACATCGCCTCTTGCCCCTCGCCGACCGCGAGCCCGCCGATCGCGTAGCCATCGAAGCCGATTTCCTGCAACGCTGCGGCGCTCTCGGCGCGCAGGTCTTCGTGCAAGGCGCCCTGCTGGATGCCGAACAAGGCCGAGCGCTCCGCATGCTCCTCGCCGCTGTCGAACCCGGCG
>JBJTLY010000124.1:0-6279 GCA_046063275.1 Novosphingobium sp.
TGCAAGAGCGCTATTGGTGCTCCTGCAACGTTTTGCAGGAGACTGAGCAAGGGGCGTGCCAAATCAGCGCTGCGGCCCCGCATAGGCATAGGCCGGTGCCGCCACGGCGCCTGCGCGGTACAGTGCGGGCGAGCCGGTCAAGGCATCGAGCCGCGCGGCGACATTGGCCGCGATCAGGTTGCGAACCTGGCGGTTTACCTCGTTCAGGCGCCGCGCCGCATCAAGCAATCCGCGGCATTCGTCGTCGATCCCGTGTTCGCGCGCGAAAGGCGAATGCGCATCGAGCGTGCCGCACAGCCGCGCCTTGTCCTGCGCTGCGCCCATCAGTCCGTCGAGGTCGAGCCCGGCAAGCGCCTGCCGTTCGGCCTGCAGCACGGCAATCATCTGCCGCAGCTGGTCGCGCATTGGCCCGTCGCTCATTTTCCGCTCCTTAGAAGAAACCCGGCGGCGATCATCGCGTCGGCCACCTTGGCCGGCAGCACCGGGTAGTGGCCCTGCTCGATCGCCTTGCGGATCACCGCGACGCGGTCGGCATCGACCGGCACAGTACCCGGATCGAGCGCCGCGCTGCGCACCACCGCCGAATGTTCGGAGGCATGGGCACGTGCCACCTCGTTCGCTACCGGCCGCCCTGGGACCGGCTTGTCGCCAACCGTTTTTGCATCCACCGCGCGCACGGCGCGGGCCGCTTGCGGACCCAGGGGTCCAAGTTCGATGGGGGGCATCTTGCCGCTCCTTGATTGCTACTCAAGTCAGAACGACTGGGCGCACATCAAGTTAAGGGCGCATGGCAAGGCGCTGCCGCCTTACGGCAAGAGCATGCCGACCAGGCCCGGGCGCAACACCTTGGCGCGCAGCACCGGGGCATCGGGCGAGAGCCCACGCACCTTGATCCACGCACCGACCGGGCCGCTTTCCAGCGCCTCTCCGCCTTGCGAAACGGCAAAGCCATCGCCGCTGACGCTGATCGACACCGCGTCGCCCTTGAACACCGCAGGCGGTGCGCTGGCGGCATTCGCGCTGCCGCCGCCGAGCATCGGCACGTAAAGCTTCCAGCCGCCCTGAACCGGGCAGCGCACTTCGACCGCGCCGCGGGTCTGGCCGTACCAGGCCAGTGCGATTGCCTGCGGGCACGGCAGCAGCCGGAGCCGCCGGTCGACTCCCTGCGCCGCGCCGCCGGACGTACCGATCGACGCGCCGATGAACTGCGCGACCGCGCGGTCAAGTTCGGCCGGATCGACATAGGACTGGGCCAGCGCGGGACTTGCGCCGCACAGTGCGAGCGCGAGCAGGAATGGGCGGGTCATGGTCTTGTCTCCTTTGCCGGAGCTTGAGGCAAGGGCTGTGCCAGTCCGCCCTGGTCGTAGGTCAGCGTGGCGAGCAATGCGCCCTGCATGCCGGGCTCGATCACCACCCGCGCGGGCCGGCCGCTGCTCTGGGCAAGGTCCAGCGCCTCTTGTGCCGCGGCTGGGGAGGCCAGGATCGTCAGGCGCAGGCGCGGGTCGGTTGCGGTGCGCGCGAGCCAGTCCTTTAGCGGTGGCATACCGGGCGCAGCGCTCCATACCGCGGCTGGTTCGCCCAGCGCGGGGAGTGACGGCGAGGGTATTTCGGCAGCAACGGGCTGCGGCTTTTGTTTGGCCTCGCTCACCGCCGCAGCGGTGATCATGAACAGGATCAGCGACAGGTCAGCCAGCACGGTCTGCCAGCCGCTGCCCGTGCGCGCGATCATCGCGCCGCCACCGCCGGGCGGAGCGGGCGCGGCTGCGTAACCGGTTCGACCTGCGCGGCGATCCAGTCGATCACCGCTTGCCGGTCGGCCTCTTCGGCATTGGCCTTGCGCTCGATGATCCGCGCCAGCGGGGCGAGCAGCAGGTTTGCGCCAAGCAGACCGTACAGCGTGGTCACCACTGCCATCGAAATTGCCCCGCTGAATGCGCCTTGCACCATCCCGTCGACCGGCAGCTGACTGAGCGAGACGAGCGTCCCGGCAAGCCCGAACACCGGTGAAAGCTCCGCCGCCTGCGCCAGGGTGCGCACCGCGCTATCGCTTTCCTTGACCCGCCGGGCGCGGTGCTCCTCGTGCGCGGCGAGCAAAGCCGGGACCGAGCGGCGGGTAATCAGCGCGTCGGTTGCTTCGTCGAATTCACTGTCACCGAAGTGCCGCGGGTGTGCGCGCAGCAGACCGTCGCGTTGGATCTCCTGGATCTGCGCAGCAAGTTCACTGCGCGCGCGGTCGGGATCGAAGGGCTTGGCCGAGAGCTGGCGCAGCTTGGCCAGCGTCACGCGGCAATCGCTGAGGCCCGCGCGCAGCACGGTGGCGAGCGCGGTACCGCCAAACACGATCAGCGCCGAGGGTCCGTCAATCAGGTTGATGAAATTCATGAGGCCATGTGCTCCTTGTCGGAACAACAGGACGGCGCTGCCCCGCGCGTTTCAGCAAGCGGCAGACATTTGCCGCCGACGGCAGACCCTTGCCGCTTCTGACCCGGCGAAACCCTTACATTTCCGTCATTCGCGCGATTGGCACGGCACTTGCTGAATGTGCTGCACGCAATTCACGCGAAGGAGCCAGCGATGGCCGAGAGCCTGTTCGGAATTCATGGAGTGGCCCTGCAGCTGCGCTCGCAGCGCATGGGGCTGATCACCTCGAACATCGCCAATGCTGGGACCCCCGGCTACAAGGCGCGCGACATCGATTTCGGTGCGGCGCTCAAGGCGAGCGAGGCGGGCCAGGGTACTGACCGCGCCGCCACGGGCGCGATGCGCTATCGGGTGCCGGTGATGCCCAGCCTTGACGGCAACACCGTCGAAATGGCGACCGAGCAGACTGCCTTTGCCGAAAATGCCGTGGCCTATCAGGCGACGCTGTCGTTCATTCGCGGGCGGATCGATACCGTCACCCGCGCGCTCAAGGGCGATTGAGCGTGGTCGGCCCTGCCCCCCTCACCCTGTTCGGCGTCGCCCAGCGCGGCATGTCGGCCCAGCTGGTGCGGATGAACGCCGCATCGTCGAACCTGGCCAATGCGGGTTCTGTCTCCGCCACCGAAGAAGGCACCTACCGCCCGGTCCGCGCGGTCTTCGCCGAAGACTTCGATCGCGCCAGCGGGCTTTCGACCGTGCGCGTGTCGAGCGTGGTCCGCGAGACTGCCGCGCCGGTCAAGGAACACAACCCCAACCACCCACTCGCCGATGCCAACGGCGATGTGTGGACCGCCCCGGTCGATGAGAACGCCGAGATGACCGAAATGCTCGATGCCTCGCGCCAGTACCAGAACCTGGTCGAAGCCCTGTCCACCGCCAAGCAGCTGATGCTCGATACCCTTAGATTGAAGTGATTTGGGAGGATGAATTGAAATGACCATATCCGCAGTCAGTTCGGCCGCGACGCCGACCACCACCAAAAGCCCCGCACAGACCCTCGGTCAGCGCGATTTCATCCGCCTGATGACCACGCAGATGAAGCTGCAGGACCCGACCGACCCGGTCGATAACAAGGAGATGATCGCGCAGATGGCGCAGTTCTCCTCGCTCAGTGGAATCGAGAACGTGAATTCGACGCTGAAGGCGATCTCCGCCCAGCTCGACCAGGTGCTGGCCGCCAAAGCCGCGACCCCCACCGCTTAAGGAGACTGACCCATGTCCTTCTACACCTCGCTCAACGGCCTCAAGAACGCGCAGACCGAATTGTCGGTCATCGCCAACAACCTCGCCAACGCGGAGACCACCGGCTTCAAGAAGAGCCGGATCAACTTTTCCGATCTCGTCTCGGGCAGCGCGGCGAGCAATCCCAAGCTGATCAAGGGGATCGGCTCGACCGTGCTGTCGATCGACCAGAATTTTGCGTTAGGGCCGGTCCAGCAGACCGGCTCGTCGCTCGATCTCGCGATCAATGGCGACGGGTTCTTCACCACCGTCAACGCGCTGTCGGGCAAGACCTTCTATACCCGCAACGGCAACTTCTCGATGGATGGCGCGGGCTTCGTGCTCGACAACGCCGGCAGCCGCCTTCAGGTCCTGCCCGTCGATGCCGCGGGCAACGTCACCTCGACCACCCCGATCGACGCGCAGGCCCCGCTGACCAACGCCGCCGGATCGGATTTCCTCGCGGTCAACGTCAAGGCCGATGGCTCGATGATCGCGAGCTATGCCGATGGCTCGACCCAGTCGATCGGCGTGGTCGCGCTGGCTTCGTTCGTCGCACCTTCGGGCCTGCTGCAGACCGGCGGGCAGAACTGGCAGGCGACCGGGATTTCCGGGCCGGCCACTTACAACCAGCCCGGCACCTCGCGCTTCGGCACGATCCTCTCAGGCAGCCTCGAGCAGTCGAACGTCGACATCGCCGAGGAAATGGTCGGGCTGATCACCGCGCAGCGCTATTTCCAGGCCAACGCCAAGGCGATCGATACCGCGACCCAGCTGTCGCAGACCATCGTCAACCTGCGGACCTAGGGCCTGACCAATGGACCGCCTGATCTGGACCGCCGTCTCGGGGATGAACGCCTCGATGGCGCGCGAGCGGATGATCGCCAGCAACATGGCCAACGCGCAGACCCCCGGGTTCCGCGCCGAGGTCATGGCGGCGACGCCGACCACGCTCGAGGGGCCGAGCCTGGAAGTCCGGGCGATGACCAGCGCGGCGGTTTACGGCGCGCAAATGGATCCCGGTGCGCTGATCGAGACCGGCCGCGGGCTCGATGTGGCGGTGAACGGCGATGCCCTGATCGCGGTCCAGGCCAGCGACGGCAGCGAAGCCTACACCCGGCGCGGCGATCTTTCGCTGTCCCCGGCCGGCGTGCTTACCAACGGCGACGGGGTGCCTGTGCTCGGCGAAAGCGGCCCGATCAGCGTGCCTCCGGGCAGCGACGCGTCGATCAGCGAAGACGGCGCGGTGCTGGTCAAGAGCAAGACCGATCCCAGCGCCCCGCTCCAGCAGGTCGAGCGGATCAAGCTCGCCTCATGGCGCGGCAGCCAGATCGCCAAGGGCCTCGACGGACTGTTCCGGGTCACTGGCGGCGGCGTCTTGCCGCAGGATCAGGATGCGAAACTGATCACCGGCAGCCTCGAACAATCGAACGTCCGCCCCAGCGAGGTCCTCGTCCAGATGGTAGAGGCGCAGCGCCTGTTCGAAATGCGCACCAAGCTGGTCGCCACCGCCAAGGAGCTCGACGAGCGCGGCGCCAGCCTAATGCGGCTGACATGAGATCCTCCCCGGCACGGGGAGGGGGACCAGCGCAGCGGGTGGAGGGGTACAGGCCGGTGGTCCTGACCTCTCGACGAAGTAACCACCGCACGTACCCCTCCACCACCCTGCGGGCGGTCCCCCTCCCCCGGTGGGGGAGGATTTGAAGGAGAATTTTCAATGCCCACTTCAGCCTTGCACGTCGCCCGCACGGGCCTCGAAGCCCAGGATTCGCGGATGCGGGTGATCGCCAACAACCTGGCGAACATCGGCACCACCGGGTTCAAGCGCGACCGCGCCAACTTTGCCACGCTGGCCTATCAGGACCAGCGCGTCGCCGGGCAGCAAAGCTCGAACGAAAGCGCCTATGCCACCGGGCTCAACCTCGGCACCGGGGTCTCGGTGCAATCGACCAGCTCGATCGTCACGCAGGGGACGCTCAGCACCACCGGCAACAACCTCGACCTCGCGCTCGATGGCGATGGCTACTTCCAGGTCCAGCTGCCTGGCGGCAAGCTCGGCTATACCCGCGCGGGCAATTTCAGCCGCTCGCCCGAAGGCCAACTGGTTACTGCGCAGGGCTATGCGGTGCAGCCGGCGATCGCAATCCCGGCCGACGCCGCCTCGATCACGGTGGCGCAGGACGGCACCGTCAGCGTCACCACCGCCGCCAGCGCCGCGCCGACCGAGATCGGCCAGATCACCATTGCCAGCTTCGCCAACCCGGCGGGGCTGCAGGCGCTGGGCGACAACTTCCTTGCCGAGACCGGTGCCAGCGGCGCAGCGCAAGTCGGCGCGGCGGGCGATGGCGGACGCGGTTCGATCCGCCAGGGCATGCTCGAGGCCTCGAACGTCAACGTGGTCGAAGAACTGGTCGACATGATCGAATGCCAGCGCGCTTACGAGGTCAAGTCCAAGATGATCAGCGCGGTCGACGAGATGCTCAAGAACGCGAACCAGACGCTGTGACGCCGATGAACACGCCCTTCGACAGGCATTTCCTCGTTTCGCCCGACGTCGCACCGCGCCGCCGCCGCACCGCGCTGCGCGCGCTGCTGGCAGGGTCGCTGGTTGCAGCTTTCGTGATGTTCGGGATGGAC
>JBJTLY010000125.1:0-16511 GCA_046063275.1 Novosphingobium sp.
CTGCACCTGACCAAGGTCGCGTATGGCGCGCAGTCGATGGAAGAATTGCACACGTGGTTCGCCAATCGCGGCGACGTCGCGAAGCTGACCACGCGCTACCTGCCCAAACGCGCGGCGGAGATCGAAGAAGGCGGATCGCTGTTCTGGATCTACAAGCACCAGCTGGTGGCGCGCAGTGAAATTCTCCGCTTCGAAGAAGCCGAGGGCGGCAAGACCAACATCGTTATCTCAACCAGGCTTATCGATGTTTATCCGCAGCCCAAGCGCGCGCACCAGGGCTGGCGCTACCTGGAAGACAAGGACGCCCCGCGCGATCTGGCAGATGGCGAAGACGTGGGCGATGCCATGCCGGGCAAATTGGCCGGAGATCTTGCCCGCTTAGGCTTGGTCTAGCTTACCACGCGATCAGGCGGGGTACGATCAGTCGTCCGGCGATCCCGGCGAGCACCACGGTCATCCCGTGCCAGATCCCGATATGGACCAGGTCGTTGTGCGGGCAGCCGAGCGATACCGCGAAAATTCCGCTGGCCCCGGCGGCCACCCCGACCAGCAGCCCAGCCCGTGCCAGATCGGGCGGTGCCCCGCGGCGCAGCCACAGCACCAGCAAGGAACCGGTGAGCAGCGCCAGCACCGTGCCGCAAGCCATGCATTCGCTGCCGTTCAGGGCCAGCGTGCTGGGGGCTCCGGACGCCACCTGCCCGGCGATAACGAGCATCGCCGCCAAAGGCAGCACCCCGGCCATCAGTGCGGTCCATCCCCATCCTTCACGGCGCAGCCCGACATAGGGCCGCGCCAGATCGACCACACTCCACGCCGAAGCCAGAGCAAGCACCAAAAACAGGCCCGCGCTGGTCAGCGCCATGGGATTGGGCTGCATGATGCGGAAATCGTCGCGCATCCCGAAAATCGAGAGCATCAGAACGCAGCCAATTGCCAGCCCGGCCAGCGCCTGCGTCATCCCCCGGCGCTGGCGCAGCGGCGCCACCGGGGTCAATTCACTGACCAGTCCGGCAATCAGGGCTTCGGTCTTGTCGGCCATTGCAATCAGCCTTTTTCAACGAGAGTGGCGAGGCGCTTGAGGCCCCGGTGTATATTGACCTTGACCAGCGATTCGCTCTGCCCGGTCGCAGCTGAAGCTTCGCTGACCGAGCGGCCTTCAATCTTGACCAGTTCGATCGCGCGTTGCTGAGCGGGCGGCAGCGCCTCGAACAGGCGTTCCAGGCTGATCCGAGCGGTGATCCCCGGCTCTTCGGAATCTCTGGCGTGCAGATCGCTGTCGAGCTCCTGCTCGGCCTGGCGGTAGACCAGCCGCAGGTGATCGACGAAGCGGTAGCGCGCGATCGCGGCGAGCCACGGCAGGAACGACCGCGCCGGATCGTAGCTGGCGAGCTTGCGATGCACCGAAAGCAGCGTGTCCTGCACCAGATCGTCAAGATCGCCCGGCATCACGCGCCGCCGCAAATAGCGCACCAACCAATCCCGCGCCGCTCCAAGCAACGCCGCATAGGCCGCCTTGTCGCCCTGTTGGGACAGGGCGGCGAGACGTGTCATGGTGGCATCGTCGGCAATCATCAGGTCTAGTTCGCTTCCTGGCCCCCGAAAGTTACACCGCCGCGCGCGCCTCGCGTTCCACCACGCGGCGCAAGGCGTTGACATAGACTTCCGGCTCCTGCGCGCCGGGGATCATGTACTTGCCCTGCACGATCATCGCCGGGACGCCCGAGATGTTCATGTCAAAGGCCTGTGCCTCTTCCTGCTTGACGATCGCCCCGAGCGTGTCGTCGTCAAGAGCGGCTCGCACGCCCGCCGGGTCGAGCCCTTGCGCGGCGGCGATCTCGACCAAAATGTCAGGATCGGACACATCGCGGCGTTGCTGGAAATGGGCGTCGAACAGCGCGAGTTTGAGCCGGTTCTGCGCTTCGGCACCGGCCTCGATCAACGCCCACTTGAGCAATTTGTGCGCGGCGAAAGTGTTGCGCAGCATCGACGGCGGCGGATCACCCTCCCCGGTGTACGCGAACGAATAACCCGCCCGCTCGCCGACTCCGAGCATCTGGTCGCGGCCTGCTTTGGCCTGTTCGGGGGTGCGGCCGTACTTTCGCGCGATATGGGCCATGCTTTCCTCGCCTTCGGGCGGCATATCGGGGTTGAGCTCGAACGGCAGCCAGCGGATCTCGGCCTCGATCTCACCCTGCAGTTCGGCGAGGCCCTTTTGCAGTTGGGAATAGCCGATGATGCACCACGGGCACATCACATCCGAATAGATGTCGATCGTCAGCTTTTTTGCGTCAGCCATTTTCCAGCCACCACTTGAGGAGATGATGCGCCACCGCGAAAGGCGGCGGAGCGATGAAGCGCGCGGTCTCGTCCCCGGACATCGCCTGGACCACTTCGTCGCGGGTGAACCAGTCGGCCTCGTCGAGTTCGGTCATGTCGATAGTCAGCGCGGGATCGTCAGTGTGCGAATGGCACGCGATCATCAGGCTCGAGGGGAACGGCCATGGCTGGCTGGCGACATAGATCACTTCGCGCACGCGGACCCCGGCTTCCTCGTGGATCTCGCGCGCCACGGCTTCCTCGATCGTCTCCCCCGGCTCAACAAATCCGGCGAGCGCGGAAAAGCACTTGGGCGGAAAGCGCGGCTGGCGGCCGAGCAGGACCATGCCCTGATGCTCGACCAGCATGATCGTCACCGGATCGACCCGGGGGTAGTGTTCGGCCTTGCAATCGCCGTTGCTGCAATTGCGCTGCCACCCGCCCTTGGCGAGCACGGTCCCCGCGCCGCAGCGCGCGCAAAAGCGGTGCCGCGCATGCCAATCGACCAGCGCCCGAGCGCCGCCGTACGTCGCCAGTTCTGCGCTATCCAGCGCCGCCATCGCCGCCCACAGCCGCGGGTTGGCCGGGGCGACACTGCCGGTCAGCGCTGGAGGCACCTCGGCAAAGCAGGCCTTGCCCTCACCCAGCCCCAGAAACACCAGTTCACTGTCCGGCCCGGCGTCGCCCAGCGTACCCCAGCTTAGCCGCCCCTCAGGATCGATCACCGGATCGAGCCCGTCGAGCTTCAGCAGCCGAGCGCGCCAGTCCATCAGGCCTTCGAGCGCAGATGGATCCGAGCGAATATGGTCGGCCCGATCGAGCCCGGCACCGGCAAAGGCGATGGCGCTCATGCCTTGCGCGCCTGCATCGCGGTCAGGTCAGCGCCGACCGCCTTGGGAAATTCCTTGAGGATCGGCAGCTTGCTCGACGGGATATATTGCACGAACAGGCCGGTGCGCAGGCCCAGCTTCATTTGCGCGAAGCCGACGGTCCCGGCAGCTCCCGACCAGCCAAACAGGCCTTCGTCCTTGCCCACGCCGACCACCCCGCCAGCACCAAAGTGCTGTCCATCAACGTAACTGCCGGTCAGGTCCGCACCAGCGGGCAGCAGATTGGAGGTGGCCAACGCCACTGCGGCCTCGCTCATCACCCGGTTCGAACCGCTCTTGCCGCGGTTGACCAGCATGGCGAGGAACCGGTCATAGTCGGCCGGTGAAGTGACCAGCCCCGATCCGCCGAAGGCGAAGGCCGGCGCGCTCTCGTAAACCGACGAACCAGGGCGATCGATCGCGACCGGGTGGCCCAGGAAGAAGCCGTAATTTGTGGTCAGGTGCCCGGCAGCACTCGCCGGAATCTGGAAATAGCTGCTGCTCATCCCGCACGGACCGAGGATCCGCTCGGTCAGGAATGCTTCGAAACTGGTCCCGGCAGCCCGGCCGATCACCAGCCCAAGCACATCCAGGCCGATCGAGTACGACCACTTGGTGCCGGGCTCTGCAACCAGCGGCACCGAAGCGGTGCGGCGGAGGAATTCATCCGGGCCGGGATTGGGCGGGCCATCGTTAACGCCCTTGATCTTGCGCCGCGAGATCGCGCCGGGGTTGACCCCGAGCAGGCGCAATGCCTCGCTCACCTTGTCGCGCCCGACCACCGGATAGCCCAGCCCGCTGGTGTGAGTCAGCAAGTGGCGGATGGTAATCAGCGTTGCCGCGGGCCGCGCATCGAGACTTTTCTTCGGGTCGATCGCGACCTTCATTTGCGCAAATTCGGGAGCGAAGTCAGCAAGCGGCTGGTCGAGCTTCAGCTTGCCCTCATCGATCAGGATCATCGCCGCCATGCCCGTCAGCGGCTTGGTCATCGAATAGGCGCGAAACAGGCTGTCCGGACCGTCAGCGTCAGGATCGTCGAACCCTTCCTTGCCGCGTGCGATATAGCCCGGCGGAGCGTCATGCCAGCCGAGCGCAGCAATCATGCCGGAAACTTTCTTTGACTTAACGTAGCCGTCAAGCATCGCGGTGACCGCGGGCCACTGCGCCTCGATCCCCACCGTCTCAGCCGCGCGCGCCAGTTGCGCGCCCAGCGGCAGTGCGCCAATCAGTCCCGCGCTTCCCAGCAATACACCGCCGCGCAGCAAGTTCCGGCGCGAAATGTCCAGTTCAGTCACTCAGTTCTTCTCCCTGTCGCCGCCGGTCAACGCGAGCCGTGCAGCCTTGGCGAACAGCGTGGGGAGGCCCGCTTCGTCAAGCCGTCCGATTTCCCACCATTCGCCGCTTTCGCCCGGCAGCGTAGAGAAATCGCCGCCCGAATAAACCATCAATTGCAAATCGAGATCGAAATGCGTGAAGCCGTGGCGAACGCTTCCGGCGGCAGTCCAGTTGCCTGTAAGCGGCCCCTCGCCCTTCCCGTCGCCGCGCGCCGACCAACTGTCATCGGGCAGCGCGCGCATCCCGCCGAGCATTCCTTTGCCTGCCCGGCGGACCAGCCAGACCTGTCCATGGTGCTCGATCCAGAAGGCATGGCCCTTGTGCTGCGGCTTGACCGCCTTGGGCGGCTTGACCGGGAATCGTTCAGGATCCGCCGTGCGGCCGGCACAATGCGCAGCCAGCGGGCACAACAGACAGCGCGGGCCGCGCGAGGTGCAGACTGTGGCACCAAGGTCCATCATCGCCTGGGCAAAATCGCCGGGACGCTGCTGCGGGGTCAGCTTTTCGACGGCGGCGCGGATCGCGGGGCGCGCCTGCGGCAGGGGCGTGTCGATGGCGAATAGCCGCGTCACCACCCGCTCGACATTGGCGTCGACCACCACCGCGCGTTCGCCGAAGGCGATCGCAGCGATCGCGGCAGCGGTATAGGCGCCCAGCCCCGGCAGCTTGCGCAGTTCCGCCTCAGTGGTCGGAAAGATCCCGCCCGATGCGGCAACAGCCTTGGCGCAGGCAATCAGATTGCGCGCTCGGGCATAGTAGCCCAGTCCCGCCCAAGCCGCCATGACCTCCACCTCATCGGCCGCAGCCAGCGTCGCCACTGAGGGCCATTTGGCGAGGAACTTCGCGAAATAGGGCGCGACCGCCGCAGTGGTGGTCTGCTGCAGCATCACCTCGGACAGCCACACCCGGTAAGGATCTGGCGGCGGCGCGCCTGGCGGGCTGCGCCACGGCAAGCTGCGGCGGTGCTTGTCATACCAGCCGAGCAAGGCATCGGGAATCGTCTCGGCGCTGGCGTCCATCGCGGCGCTATGGCATTGCCGAGCGCACAATGGAACGGGATGGCAAACCACCGAAACCGGCACCGCGCCGGTTCGAACGCGCGCGGGGCAGCGGGGCGCGCGCAATCTCGGAACTGATGCCCGAAGTGGGCCGCACCGCGTTCCGCAAATTCGGCTTCGTCCAGTCGAGTGTGGTCACCCGCTGGCCCGAGATCGTCGGCGAACGCCACGCCCGGGTCTGCATGCCCGAGGCGATCCGCTTTCCCCCTGGCGAAAAGAGCGAGGGCATCCTTCAGCTGCTGGTCAAGCCGGCCCACGCCCCGATGATCAGCCACGTCATTCCTGAGATCATCGAACGGGTGAACCGCTTTTTCTGCTACAACGCGATCAGCAAGGTCAAGCTTCGGCAAGGTGCGGTTCAGCCGCCGGCGGCCAAGGAACGCCCGACAGCGCCGCCGTCATTGAGGCCGATCCCGTTCGAACTGGGGGAAAGCCTGCGTGATATCGGCGATCCCGAACTGCGCACGGTGCTTGAATCGCTCGCGCGCAGCCTCGGCAGCTCGGCGGAGGACGAGACGCAGTGAAGCCCATTGCCCGAGTGCTGGCCCTGGCCGCAACCGCGCTCCTGCTAACTGCCGCATCGCCCCGGACGATGGTCTGGACCAATACCGTCGCCATCACGTCTGAAGGCGGTCACCTGATCGGTAATCCCGATGCCAAGGTGCAACTGGTCGAATATGTGAGCTATACCTGCTCCGACTGCAGGGAGTTCACGATCCAGTCCGATGGCGCCTTGCAGATCGGCTATGTCGCCCCCGGCAAGCTCAGCATCGAAGTGCGGCACCTGGTGCAAAATCCGGTCGACCAGGTCGCCGCAATGCTGGCTGATTGCGGGCCGCCGGCCAGGTTTGCACTCAATCATGCGGCACTGATGCGCAGCCAGGATCGCTGGCGCTCCATTTTCGAACGAGCCAGCTCTGTCCAGAAGCAGCGTTGGACCTATGGCCCGCTACTCGCCCGGGGCCGCGCGGTGGCAGAGGACATGGGGTTCTACCGGATCATGGAAAGCCGCGGCTTTGATCGTTCCGCCACCGATGCTTGCCTGGGCGATGCCGCGCTTGCAAAACGGATTGGCGAGCAAAGCAAAGCGGGTTATGCCGCCGGCATCAAAACAGCCCCCAGTTTCCTGCTCAACGGTACCCTGCTGGATGCAGCACACAGCTGGGCCAAATTACATCCACTGATCGACGAGAGCCTGTAACTCATGAAGAAAATGATCGCTGCCCTTGCCACCGGTCTCCTGATCGCCACCATTCCGGCTGCAATTTTGGCCAAGCCCGCTCTGCGTAAGCGGGTCCCTGCACCAACCGCACAGGCAGGTCCGCACTGGGACCAGACGATCACACTGAGCGAGCAAGGTTTCCCGATCATGGGCAGCCCCAATGCGCCGGTCAAAGTGGTTGAATTCATCTCCTTCACCTGCCCGCACTGCGCCGATTTCTCTCAGGAATCGAAGGTGCCGTTGCAGATGGGTCTGGTTCGGCAAGGCAAGGTTTCGCTTGAGCTGAGACCGTTCATCCGCGTTTCGCTCGATGCAATTCCTTCCTTGCTGGCGATGTGTGGTGACAAGTCCAAGTTCTTCCCGAATGAAGCCGCGCTGTTCGCCGCACAAAAGACCTGGTTCCACGCTCCCGCCGATCCTGGTTACCAGGCGCGCTGGCAGGCGCTGGAGAATGACCTTGCGGCCCAGCGCAAGGTGGCGGCGCGCGACCTTGGTCTGTTCAAGATCATGCAGGCGCGCGGTTATACCGCTGCGCAGCTCGATGCCTGCCTGGTCGACCAGAAGAAGCTCGACTGGCTTATCCAGCAGACCGACTATGCCGGGACCACGATCGGCGTAACCGGCACTCCGAGCTTCACGATCAACGGGGTGCTTCAGACAGTATACGCGTGGGAACCGCTCAAGCCGCTGCTTGAATCGGCACAGGCCAGCAGCGGACCGGCTCCTTTGGCTGTCCCGGACATTCCGGCAAGCCGAGCCACGCCCACGTACCGCTGATTCACTTGTGGAGAAGCCTTGCGGCAGGCAAGGCAATCCTTCTGTCTGGCGGCAAACCGGACTAAATTTCCCGACTCGAAGCCCAAAGGAACCCGATGCGCCATGACTGCACTTAACAAGCGCCACCTTCTGCTTGCCTTCGCCGCCGCGCCGCTCGCACTGGGGCTCGCCGCGTGCAAGAAGGACGACAAGGCTGGCGAAGCCCCGGCCGGGACGCAGATCGCCAAGATTGCCGCGCCCGCTGGGCAGAAGTGGGAAGAAACCGTAACGCAGACCGCGGTTGGTGGAATGATGGCGGGCAACCCTGCCGCGCCGATCAAGCTGGTCGAATACGGTTCGCTGTCGTGCCCGCACTGCGCCCGCTTCGCCGCCGAAGCGATGACCCCGCTGATGACCGAATTCGTTTCCTCGGGCCGGGTCTCTTACGAATACCGCAGCTTCTACATCCACCAGCAGGATCTGCCGCTGACCATGCTGGCGCGCTGCGCTCCGAAGGAAAACTTCTTCCCGCTGGTCGAGGCGGTCTACGCGAACTATGACAATTTCATCAAATTGCTCGATGATCCCAACGTCCAGTCCGCCGCCGAAGCAGCCAGCAAGCTGCCGCCGGGCCAGCGTCTCCCCGCGCTGTCGCAGGCACTGGGCTTCTCCAGCTTCTTCACCGCGCACGGAATGTCGGCCGATCAGGTCAACGCCTGCCTATCGAACACCGCCAACGCCACGGCAATCTCGAACACCTTCAAGACTTTTGCCGATTCCGGTATCCAGCAGACCCCGACGCTGGTGATCAACGGCTTCCAGCTTCCGCCGGAAAGCTCCGAATGGCCCAAGGTGGCCGAGGCGCTGCGCGCCGCCGGCGCCCGCTAAGCGGGCCTGGGGCGGGGGCCGGCGGAACGACTGATGCGGATCACGCGGCTCAAGCTCAGCGGCTTCAAGAGCTTCGTCGAGCCGGCTGAACTGCGCATCGAACCCGGGCTGACCGGGGTGGTCGGCCCCAACGGCTGCGGCAAATCGAACCTGCTTGAGGCGATCCGCTGGGTGATGGGTGAGAACTCGCCAAAGTCGATGCGCTCGGGCGGGATGGAAGACGTGATCTTCGCCGGCACCGCGCAGCGCCCGCCGCGCGATTTCGCCGAGGTCGTGCTTCATGCCGAAGCCGCTTCGTTCGGCGGAGCGGACAACGACACCGCGCTTGAAGTGGTCCGCCGGATCGAGCGCGGCGCGGGCAGCGCCTACCGCGTCAACGGCCGCGATGTCCGTGCCAAGGACGTCGCGCTCGTCTTTGCCGATGCAGCGACCGGCGCGCACTCCCCCGCGCTGGTCAGCCAGGGCCGGATCGCTGCGGTGATCGCGGCCAAGCCCGCCGAGCGGCGGATGATGCTTGAAGAGGCAGCCGGGATCGCGGG
The DNA here is from genome assembly GCA_046063275.1 of Novosphingobium sp. Taxonomy (GTDB): domain Bacteria; phylum Pseudomonadota; class Alphaproteobacteria; order Sphingomonadales; family Sphingomonadaceae; genus Novosphingobium. The sequence continues at coordinate 8,984 of JBJTLY010000125.1, forward strand.
GCTGCACGTCCGCCGCAAGGACGCCGAGCAGAAGCTGCGCGCGACCGAGGCGAACCTGGCGCGGCTTGAAGACATCATGGGCCAGCTCGATCAGCAGATCGGCACCCTGCGCCGCCAAGCCCGGGCTGCCGAGCGTTACAAGGCGCTGTCGGACAAGATCAAGCTCGCCGAAGCGCGGCTGGTCTTCGCCCGCTGGCGCGATGCGGCGGCGGCTGCGGAAGCGGCGCGCGCCGAAGCCCAGGGCGCGGATGCCAAGGTAACCGAAGCACAGGCCGCAGCCAAGGCAGCGCAGGACGCCCAGCATAAGGCCGCCGAAGCCCTCGCCGAAGCCCGCGACGAACTGGCCGACCGGCGCGACGATGCCAGCGCGCACGGCCACCGCATGGCGACATTGACCAGCCAATTGGAAGCCGCCGAACAGCGGCTCGCCGACCTTGATCGCCAGTACCAACGGCTCGAGGAAGATCGCGGCGAGGCCGACCGGCTGACCCGCGATGCCGCCGAGGCGCTGGCCAAACTAGAGCGCGATCTCGCCAATGGGCAAACTGCCCTGCGCGAGGATGAAGACCGCCGCCCACGCGTCGCCGCCGCGCTCGACGATGCCGACCGCAACCTGCGCGGCGCCGAACTGGCGCTCGCCCAAGCCAACGCCGACCAGGCCGGAGTAGAGGCCGAATGGCGCGTTGCCGAGGCTGAAGTGGCAGCCGCGCGCCAGCGACTTGAGCGTATCGAGAGTGAGAAGCGCAGGCAGGCCGATCTTGCGACGAGCCTTGCCAGCGAAGGCGATCCCGATGCTGCGCTTCAGGCGGCGCTGACCGCAGCCGAACAGGCCCGTACTGCAGTCCAGTCCGCACAGGCTGCCCTCGCCGCGCAGCAGGAACGCAAGGCCGTGCTGCAGGCCGAACGCGATGCCGCCGGGGCGACGCTCGCCCAGGCCAAAGCCGAATTGGCCGGGATCGAGCGCGAGCATCAGGCGCTGGCGCGAGACCGTGATGCGCGGGCGAAGCAGGCCGCAGGCAAGCACGGATTGCCCCAGGCGCTCGACCAGCTCCGCGCCAGGCCGGGCTATGAGCGCGCGCTCGCTGCAGTGCTGGGGCGCGATGCCAAGGCCTTGCTTGGCGCGGCACCGCAGGGCGAGGACGGCCGGTTCTGGACCGGGGCCAATGCTCCCAAGGCGGTGGCGGACAGCCTCGCCGAACAGGTCAGCCAGTGCCCGCCGCAACTCGCCGCGCGGCTCGCGCTGGTTCACGTTGCCGAGGCTGACGATGGCCGCACGCTGGCTCCTGGCGAATGGCTCGTCACCAAGGGCGGCCATCTGCGCCGCTGGGATGGCTTCGTCGCGCGGGGCGAAGGGGGGGCCGAAGCCGCACGGCTTGAGGCCGAGAACCGGTTTGCCGTGCTAGACGCGGAGCTGCCCGCGCTGCGTCTGGCCGCTGAAGCAGCAGCGAACAGGGCAGACACAGTCCAATCCGAACTCTCTGCGCTGCAGACCGAACTGATCGGTGCCGAGCGCGTGGTGAACACCGCAGCCGAGGCCGAGCGCGCCGCCCTGCGCGCCTGCGATCAGGCTGATGCCGCGAAGGCACGGCTCGAAGCCCGCCGCACCGAGCTGGCGCGTGTCGCAGGTGATTTGGCCGAGCAACATGCCGCCGCACAGGCCGATCTCGACACGGCCGTCAAGAAGCGCACCGCCTTGCCCGATCCCGCAGCCGGACGGGCATCGCTTGCCGCAGTACAGGCCCGGCACGATACCGCGCGGCAGGGCTTGCAGGCCGCGACTGCCGCACTCGCCGCGCACGATCAGGCGCTGGCCGTTGCACGCGAACGCACAGGTGCGCAGCAAGCCGATATCCGCGGCTGGCAAGCCCGCGCCGGCGATGCCGCGAACCGCCTTGCGGGCATGGAGCGCCGCTTCGAGGAGATCGCCGAAGAGCGCAACGTGGTTGCGGCCAAGCCGGCCAGCCTGATGCGCGAGATCGAGGCCGGCGATGCGGTGCGCGCGCGGCTCACTGCCGAACTCACCGCCGCTGAAGCCAAGGTGAGCGAACTGGGCGAGGCAGCCCGGACTATCGAGGCTGGGTTCGCCCAGGCCAACGAAGAGCTCGCTTCGGCCCGCGAGCTGCGCGCCGGGGCCGCCGCCCGCGCCGAGAACGAGGAAGCCCGCCGCGCCGAGATGGCCGGGATCTCGGGCGAACGCTTCCAGTGCCCGCCGCCGCTGCTGCCCGAGCGGTTCGCGTTCAGCGCCGACGAAGTGGCCCACGCCGGGCAGGAAAGCGCCGAGCATGACAAGCTGGTCGGCGACCGCGAACGGCTTGGCCCGGTTAACCTGGTCGCCGCCGACGAACTAGCCGCAGCCGAGGAGAAGCACGGCACCAGCCTGGCCGAACAGGCCGAGCTGACCGAGGCGGTGCACCGCCTGCGCGGCTCGATCGGCAGCCTCAACCGCGAGGGGCGCGAACGGCTCCGCGCCGCCTTCGAGACGGTGGACGAGCATTTCCGCCGCCTGTTCACCCGGCTGTTCGAAGGCGGGCAGGCGCATCTCGCCTTGGTCGATTCGGACGATCCGCTCGAAGCGGGGCTCGAGATCTACGCCCAGCCTCCGGGCAAGCGGTTGCAATCGCTCACCCTGCTTTCGGGCGGCGAACAGGCGCTCACCGCGATCGCGCTGATCTTCGCGCTGTTCCTCACCAACCCTGCGCCGATCTGCGTGCTCGATGAAGTCGACGCGCCGCTCGACGACGCCAACATCGAACGCTTCTGCGACCTGCTCGATGCGATGGTCGGCGAGACCGACACCCGCTATCTGATCGTCACCCACAACGCCGTGACGATGAGCCGCATGCACCGTCTGTTCGGGGTCACGATGGTCGAACGCGGCGTTTCGCGGCTGGTCAGCGTGGACCTTGAAGGGGCGGAAGAGCTGCTGGCGGCGGAGTGAGATTGTGGAACTGAATTCGCCAATCGATATGCCTATCCTGTCCAGCGGTGAGAGGATGATTTGGCAGGGCAAACCAAAGCCTGGAATCTGGCTCGAACCGGCTGATGCATTTGCGATACCATTCTCGATCTTCTGGCTCGGAATGGTCACCCTGATTTTTGGCCTCGCACTTTCGGGAAATGCCGGGAAGGTCGATCCAATGGCATTCGTAGTGTTGCCTGTCTTCGTCGTCGCAGGACTCTACCTTGCAATCGGCAGGTTCATCGTGGCGAAGTTTGTGCGACAATCGACCAATTATGTCCTCACAGATCGGCGTGCGATCATTCGCTCAGGACTGTTTCGGCGCAGCGAACGTTCGGTAAGTCTGGTTGCCGTTAGCGAAATCCGTTTGTCTGCAATTCGAAATGGGTTTGGCACCATTGAGTTTGGCCAATCGAATCCATTTTACCGGATGATGCCCCGCAGCTGGAGCGGACAATTTTCGTCCCTTTGTCCAGCATTCGAAAAGATTCCAGATGCGGAAAAGATCTATCGGCTGGCGATCGATACGCAGGCTTCTCAGGGCATGGCCAAAGGATAGCCGCTTCACCCCAACACATACCTAGGACCCGGTCCGGCCGCTCCTGCCCGGTCATCTCGGTTGTAAAGCTGGCAGCGCTGCAGGCTCAGGCAGCCGCAGCCGATGCATTCGTCGAGCTTTGTCCGGGTGCGGTTGAGGAGCTGGATGCGGGCGTCGATTTCCTTCCTGAGCGAGCGGCTGATCTTCTGCCAGTCGGCCACTGTGGGGGTGCGGCCTTGCGGCAGCTTGACCAGCTCTTCCTCGATCTGGGCGAGGCCGAGACCGAGCTTCTGTGCGATCAGGATGAAGCTCAGGCGGCGGATGTCGCTGCGCAGGAAACGCCGCTGGTTGCCGCTGGTGCGCAGCGCCTGGATCAGCCCCTTGTCCTCGTAGAAGCGGATCGCCGAAACCGCGAGCCCGGTGCGCCGCGCCAGTTCGCCGATCGGTAGCAGGTCGTCGCGGTCCATTGCATCCTCTCACTTCGTCATTGCGAGCGGAGCGAAGCAATCCAGAGCCGCGCATTCCGCCCTGGATTGCTTCGGGCTTCGCCCTCGCAATGACGAGAGGGCGAAAGTTCTTGACCTCAAGTTAGCTTGAGGTTGCACAAAGATAAAGACCGATTCGAGAGATCGGGATGAAGCCATTGTGAAGGAACGATTTTATGGCAAACGGCTGGCTTGAACATGTCAACATCACGGTGACCGATCCCGATCGCTCTTCCAAACTGCTGCAGGATCTGTGCGGTTGGCACGAACGCTGGAGAGGTCCCTCGCAGCTGGGCGGCTGGACGATTCATGTCGGGACCGAGCGGGATTACGTCGCGGTCTATACCAATGAGCAGGCGCACGGCCGCTTCCCTAAGGGCGCCCCGCTTAACCACGTCGGCATCGTTGTCGATGACCTCGACGGGGCCGAGCAAGTGGTGGTGGCCGCCGGTCTCGTTCCGTTCAATCACATGGATTACGAACCCGGGCGGCGGTTCTATTTCTTCGACTGGGACGGGATCGAGTTCGAGATCGTGAGTTACGGCTAGGCGGCTCACAGCAGTCCCGCCTGGACGGGCACCACGACCCCATCCACCCAGCGCAGGTTGGTATGCTCGGCGGTCAGCTCACTTTCCCAGGTCTGACACAATTCAAACGCCTGCTCGGGTCCGCCGTCGGTCCACCCCGCCCAATCCTCGCGGCGTAGGATCACAGGCATGCGGTCGTGCACATCGTCCATCTGCGGTGAGCTGGCGGTCATCACCATAGTGTAGACCGCGCCCCATTCCGCGCTCTGCCGCCATAGCCCGGCGACCGCGAAGACCTCCTCACCCGGCAGTCCGTACCATGATCGGACCATCTTCCCCGATGGCCCGCGCGGTTCGGCCCATTGGCTCACCGGGATCAGGCAGCGCCGCCGCATGAAGCTGTCGCGCCAGAACGGCGTGTCAAGCTTGTCCTCGCGCGCGTTGGTCACCGGCTTGGGCTTGAGCGGCTGGCCCTGCTTGCCCTTGAGCACCAGCGGGAACCCCCAGTTCATTGCCCGCGCGCGGCCCTCGGCGACCACCAGCCCGGGGTAGCCGGGATAGACTTCGGTGCCGTAATTGGCCGCAAGGTCCGGCTCGACGTTGAACAAGTTGGCGACCTCGGCGGTGCCCTTGGTCATGCGGTAGAGGTTGCACATCAGCTGAGGCCCGCGTTGCCGACCACCCAGCAGGCGAGCGCCACCAGCAGCCCGGTCATACGGTTCGAGCGGAAGCGAGCGAGGGCATTGTCGCCGTCGTCTTCGTGCAAGGTAACCACCTGCCACGCCATTTGCAGCGCGGCCGGCAACAGCGCGAGCAAGGCCAACCAGTCAAGCCGGAGCAGCCAGAACGCAAGGCCCCACAGCGCGAGCGCCCCCGCGTAGAACGCTGCCACCCCGGCCTTCACATGCCGCCCCAAGGTCAGCGCCGAGGACCCGATCCCGATCCCGGCGTCATCCTCGCGGTCCTGCAGCGCATAAATCGTGTCGTAGCCGATGCACCACAGCACCGACCCGGCATAGAGCGCGGCGAGCACTTCCAGCCGGTCCCCGCGCAGCGCAAACCAGCCGGTCGGCGCGCCCCAGGTGAACACAAGCCCCAGCCACGCCTGCGGAAATCCGGTGATCCGCTTCATGAACGGATAGGCGGCGACCAATGCGAGGCTGCCCAGCGCGACCAGCTGCGCCTCCCAGCGCAGTTGCAGCAGCACCACCAGCCCGATCAGGCACAGCAGGCCCAGCCAGAGCCACGCGGCGCGCGCACTCACCCGCCCGCTTGCCACCGGCCGCAGCGCGGTACGCGCCACCTTGCGGTCGATATCGGCATCGACAATGTCGTTATAAACACACCCCGCCCCGCGCATCGCGATCGAACCGAGCAGCAGCCAGCCGAGCAGCGCCCACTGCCCGCTGCGCAAAGTCGGCATCCCGCCCGCAAGCAGCACCCCCCACGCGCAAGGCCAAAACAGCAGCCACCACCCGATCGGGCGGTCGAACCGAGCCAGCTGGGCGTAATCGCGCAGCGGCTGCGGGAGCGCGCCAACGAGGCCCTTGTGCTGCGAGTCGGGGACGATCTGGGCGGTCATTTCATCGCACACGCAAAACGCTTGGACCGCATGGACCACTGTTCAAATGAGAAAAAGCGTGGGGGCGCACGAGGCGTCAGTATTTGCGGGTTCAAACTGATTTGAGTGTCGAGGGCCATTGCCGGCCTCTGCCACATTTGGACTTTATAGGACAGGTGCACCGATGTCCGCTAACGACCAAATTGCGAACGTTACACTTTCGGCCGCGGAGGCCACGGTAAGGCCAACTCGGTCAGTGCAATCCTGAACAGCTTATATCCGCGGACGACGTTGTAAGTTGTGATAAGGATTGCGCCCAACAGGATTAGCACAACCGCTGGGAACTCATCAGAGTGCATCGCAATCGCAACAAAGCTCGAACCGACGATTGTACAAAGCAGCCACATGCGAGTGAATACCCTCTCCTTGATTTGATTATAAATTGCCTCATCATCATACGATGGAAAGGGCATCGTCAACTGGAACGCGATGCGCCATGCAGCGCCTCGCGCAGCTACAAGACTGATCAGGAACGTGATCATCCACGCAAAGAGCTCTTTCAGCATGAGATGAGCTTAGAGAGAGCTATGTCCGCTTTCCACTCCATTTCCGACATTCATCGGACCATATTAGCTACCACCGTAAACCCATAATGACGCGGTGCTGAAGCTCGGCTATCGCTGCCCAATGCCCGCCACACCCGCATGGCCGCCCAAGAGTGCTCCGCGCCTGTTCGTGGCGCAGCAGCTTGCGGTCGGCGCATCGCTCACCATCGAAGGTCCGCAGGCGCATTACCTTTCCCGCGTGATGCGGGTGGCCGAGGGCGATGCGGTGGTGCTGTGCGACGATCTGACCGGCGAATGGGCGGCGCAGGTGCTCTCTGCCGACAAGCGCTCGGTCTCGCTAATCGCCGAAACCTTGCTCCGCCCGCGCGAACAGGTGCCCGATTTCACGCTGTGCGCGGCGCTGCTCAAGAAGCACCGGTTCGATCTGGTGCTGGAGAAGGCCTGCGAGCTGGGCGTTCGCACCATCCAGCCGGTGCTGACCCGGCGCTGCGTGGCGGACAAGCTCAACCTTGAACGGGCGCGCAGCATTCTGGTCGAGGCGGCGGAGCAATGCGCGCGCACTGCGCTGCCGCTCTTGCTCGCGCCGGTGAAGCTGGAGGCTTTGCTCAAGGCCTGGCCGGAAGACCGCGCGCTGTTCTTCGCCGATGAGAACGGCGGCGAGAATGCGGTGCAGCAATTTGCCGCGCATTCCGGGCCTGCCGCGCTGCTCGCCGGGCCCGAAGGCGGGTTCGACGAGGCCGAGCGCGCCGCGATCCGGGCGCTGCAGGCGGCGCGCCCGATCACCCTCGGCCCGCGCATTCTGCGCGGCGAAACCGCAGCGATCGCCGCGACCGCGCTGTGGATGGGAACGGTCGGGGACTGGTGAAATTAATGCTGGCGCAACAATTCGCGC
>JBJTLY010000126.1:0-5539 GCA_046063275.1 Novosphingobium sp.
GAACCGGCTTGCGGCGGCGCTTCGCCCAACCTGGCCGGGGCGCAATGCCCATCAGGTTGCGATGCGCGGGGCGGAGACAGGACTAACAGGATTGCAACCAGCGACATGGCGTCAAACAATCAACTGCAGCGCGCTTTGCCAACGAAAAAGCCGCGCCAGGTTCGAAAACCGGCGCGGCCAATTCTTTGCTGTGGGCACGAGGCCCTGCCCTAGATCCGTCTTAGTTGACGGCGTCCTTGAGGCCCTTGCCGGCCTTGAACTTCGGCTGCGACGAAGCCTTGATGCTCATCGGTTCGCCGGTACGCGGGTTCCGGCCGGTCGAAGCCTTGCGCTTGGCCACCGAGAAGGTGCCGAAGCCGACGAGGCGGACTTCGTCACCCTTCTTGAGTGCGCCCGAGATGGCGTCGAAAACGCCTTCTACGGCCTTGGTCGCGTCGCTCTTGGTGAGGCCGCTGGCATCGGCAACTGCGCTGATCAGATCGTTCTTGTTCATATCGGGAACCCCCTACCTGGTTGATGCTTACGTAAAAATGCGATTCGCCTCGTAAAGCTGGGCCGGAATTGAGCCGCTTTTGCCGGGGCTGTCAAAGCCAAACCGCGCAGCTCATCGCGAATTATCCACGAAATTCCGCCATTTTGGGACAGTCCCGACCACAAACCATTGCAACCGGGCGATACCGCATCGCAGCATCGCCCGTCGCAACTCATTTGGGCCTGACGGTCTCGTCTTCAGTGGGCGGTGGCTGGAGGCACCGCAGCGGCTGTTCCAGCCGTCAGCGGCTGGCTCGCGAGATCGTCTGCCTCGCTCCATTCGATCGGCGCGAGCGGCTCGATCAGCGCGCGCGCGAGGACTTCGTCAACATGGGCTACGGGCACAATTTCCAGCCCCTCGATCACATTGGCGGGGATCTCGGCCAGGTCCTTGCGGTTATCCTCGGGGATTAGCACGGTGGTAATCCCGCCGCGCAGCGCTGCGAGCAGCTTTTCCTTCAGCCCACCGATTGCCAGCACGCGGCCGCGCAGCGTGACTTCACCGGTCATCGCGATGTCCTTGCGGACCGGGATGCCAGTCAAGGTCGAGACCATGGCCGTGACCATCCCGACACCCGCGCTGGGGCCGTCCTTGGGCACCGCGCCTTCGGGCAAGTGGATGTGGAGGTCCTTGCGATTGAACACGCTCGGATTGATGCCATAGGCTGGAGCTCGTGACTTGACGAAGCTGAAGGCCATTTGCACGCCTTCGCTCATCACATCGCCTAGCTTGCCGGTGGTCTTGGCGTTGCCCTTGCCGGGCACAGTGACGCTTTCGATCGTCAACAATTCGCCGCCGACTTCGGTCCAGGCAAGGCCGGTGACGGCCCCCACCTGATGCTCTTCTTCCGAGACGCCGTGCTTGTATTTGCGCACCCCGGCAAATTCGCCGAGGTTTTCAGGCGCTATAGTGACCGAGGTCACCTTGCCTTCCAAAATCTGGCGCAAGCTCTTGCGGGTGAGCCGGGCGATTTCGCGCTCAAGCGTGCGGACCCCGGCCTCGCGAGTATAAAACTGGATCAAATCGCGCAGACCTTCGCGGGTAAGCGTGAACTCGCCCGGCTTGAGCCCGTGCGCCTTGACCTGCTTGTCGACCAGGTGGCGGGTCGCGATCTCCAGCTTCTCATCTTCGGTGTAGCCTTCGAGGCGGATGATCTCCATCCGGTCAAGCAAGGCCTGCGGCAGGTTGAGGCTGTTGGCGGTGCAGACGAACATCACGTCCGACAGATCATAGTCAAGCTCCAGATAATGATCCTGGAACTTCGAATTCTGCTCGGGATCGAGCACTTCGAGCAGCGCTGAAGCCGGGTCGCCGCGGAAATCCTGGCCGAGCTTGTCGATCTCGTCGAGCAGGAACAGCGGATTGCTCGCCCCGGCCTTCTTGAGATTGGAGATGATCTTGCCCGGCAGCGAGCCGATGTAGGTGCGGCGGTGACCGCGGATTTCGGCCTCATCACGCACCCCGCCGAGCGACTGGCGGATAAATTCGCGGCCCGTGGCGCGCGCGATCGACTTGCCGAGCGAGGTCTTGCCCACGCCCGGAGGGCCGACCAGGCACAGGATCGGGCCCTTCAATTTGTTGGTCCGCGCCTGCACTGCGAGATACTCGACGATCCGGTCCTTGACCTTGTCGAGCGCGTAGTGATCATCGTCGAGCACCGCCTGGGCCGCAGCAATATCCTTCTTGAGCTTGCTCTTCTTGCCCCACGGCAGGCCGAGCAGGATGTCGAGGTAATTGCGGATGACCGTCGCCTCGGCGCTCATCGGCTGCATCGTCTTCAGCTTCTTGAGCTCGGAATTGGCCTTGGCGCGGGCTTCCTTGGAGAGCTTGAGCTTGTCGATCTTGGCCTGGAGTTCGGCAATCTCGTTGGCTTCCTCGCCCTCGCCGCCCAATTCGGACTGAATCGCCTTGAGCTGTTCGTTGAGATAATATTCGCGCTGGGTCTTCTCCATCTGGCGCTTGACCCGGCCGCGGATGCGCCGCTCAACCTGGAGCACGCCCAGCTCGCCTTCCATGAAACTGAAGGCCATTTCGAGCCGCTTCAAGGGATCGCTCTCGCTGAGCAGCGCCTGCTTGTCCGAAACCTTGGCCTGGATATGCGCCGCAACCGCATCGGCCAGTTCAGCCGCATCGACCACTTCGCCAAGGTCGTCGCCAGCTTCTTGCGGCAACTTCTTGTTGAGCTTGGCGTATTCGGCGAAGGTTTCGACCACCGAGCGCATCATTGCGGCAACCTCGTTGCCCGAGACGCTGACCGGTTCGATCGGTTCGACCTGCGCGACAACCATTTCTCCGCCGGCGCCGTTTTCGAGCCGCAAGGTCTGCAGGCTGGCACGCTGCTTCGCCTCGACCAGCACCCGCACCGTGCCATCGGGCAGCTTCAACAATTGCAGCACGGTAGCGACCACGCCGATATCGAACAGGTCATCCTCGACCGGATCGTCGCAGCCCGGATCGAGCTGGGCGAGCAGAAAGATATCCTTGTCGCCTTCGCTGGCCATCGCCGCCTCAAGCGCTGCGACCGACTTGTCGCGCCCCACGAACAGCGGAACGACCATGCCCGGAAACACGACGATGTCGCGCAAGGGAAGCAGGGGGTAGAGTTTCATAAGTTCATCCTATCGGTCCATCGCCCTGGACCATGCGGGTGAATCCCGCGTGTTGCGGCGAATATGGGACTGCCCTTGCCGTGCTGCAATGGGTGCAAGGCGCGGAGCTGTGGATGTACAGGGTTTGACGCATTGCACAGGACCGCCAGACGGCGGCGATCCGTATAATCGCCGCCGTCCGGTCCCTGTTGCGATGCTTGGGCTGATCCGTCCAGTCCTGCGACGAGCGGAAAGTGGCTGGATATGCGGGCTTAGTGCGGCCGGCCCGAGAAGCCGGTCGCCGAACGCAGCGCGTCAGCATTGAGCAGCTTCCCGTCCATCATCACCCAGCGGGTCTGGCGCAAGTCGCCAATCCGCGCTTCCGGATCGCCGTCGATCAGCACCAGATCGGCGTTCTTGCCGACCGCAATCGATCCGGTCCACTTGTCCGCGCCGACCAGCCGCGCCGGAACGATTGTCGCCGCCGCGAGCGCTTCTGCCGGGGTGAAGCCTGCCTGCAGATATATTTCGAGCTCGTGAATAATTTCGATACCCGACCCATCGGTCCCGGCCACGATCGGCACGCCGGCCTTGTGCATCAGGCCGAGGAGCTCGACCATCTTGGCCCAGCTCGCGCGATAGTCGGCTCGGGTGAGGCCGGCTGGGACAGCAAATCCGCCGCTGCGGAACCCACGCTCGACCGAGGGCGGCAAGGTGCCGACGAACGGCGCATAGCTGGGTGACATGTCACCGTTATCGGGAACGTAGAGCGATTCGAACGCAACCATCGTCGGGTCGGAATAGATGTGCTTCGCGGCGAGGGTCTGGACGAAGCCGGACATCACTGGCCCGTTCATGTCCATGTCCTTGGCGTAGCGACCCGGGCCTTCGAAGCGGCCGATGCCGTTGTCCGTCGGCAGCACGTCGGCGGGCACGCCCTCCATCACGATCCAGTTGATGTGAGTGATCTCGTCGTAGCCGTCCTTCACCGCCTCGCTCGGGCGAATGCCGTGTGGGATATGGCCATGAACGTGGAGCCCCAGCTTGTGCGCTTCGGCAATCGCGGCGGGAAGCCAGCGCGCATCGAAAGTGCCGTAGGACTTGACCCCGGTGAAGCCATTGGCCTTGGCCCGGCGGACCAGCGCGACCGCTTCGTCCTGGCTTGTCGCGACATTGGCGACCTGCGCGGTATAGGGCCCCTTTCCGTCGATCAACGAGCTCGGATAAACGTGCGGCATCAACAGCTTGCCCGCAGCAACCCGCCCGCGCCGGTCCATCGTCTGGACATCGTCGTTGCCCGGATCGCGTACCGAGGTGACCCCGAGCGATAGCTCCTGGGGCCCGGTATAATCGTCGCCGACGTGCATGTGGCAATCCCACATGCCGGGAACGAGGGTCTTGCCGGTTCCGTCGAAGACTTGCGCCCCGGCGGGAATCGGGGTTGAGCCAGCTGCGCCAACTGCGACGATCTTGGTGCCCGAAACCACCACGGTCTGGTCGGTTACGAAGCGCTGATTGTCAGCATCGAACAGTTTGACGTGGGTGAAAGCGACCGGCTTTTTCGGCACGGTCACCAGCCGGTTGTAGAGCAGCGGCGCCTGCGCACCGATTGCCGCAGCCTGGACCTTTTCCATCGCTTTCTGCTCACCGGTGTAGCCATCGGGGAGCCATGCCATGCCGTTGGCCACCGCAAAAAACTTGCCCTTGGCGTCGGTCCAGATCGGCACTGGGGTGTTGGACACCCCCACCACCTGCCACAACGTGATCGGCTTGGCCGCCTTGCCTTTGCCCACGACCATTGTAGTCAGCTTTTCGGCCCGGGCTTCACCGCCCGGAAGCAACGCCATTTTTTTGCCTGGGCTGGCCAGAAGCCGCTCGATGAACCAGGCGTTGGTATCCATCGGGCCGCCGATGGCGGTGTAGAAGCGTCCGCGCGCGCTGTCGCTGCTGCCTTGGTCGATCGGACTTTTCCAGTTGGCGACCCCGCCAGTCAGGTTGAAGGTTTCATTGACGTCGCCCTGCGGCGAAACGCCGCGTATCGTAACGCTTGCCGGCATACCATCCCCGCCGGGCTTGCCGGTGTAGTCCTCTTCCCACACCTGCCCGCGCAGGTTCATGCTGAAACGCGCCTTGCGGGTTCCATCGGGAAGCTGCCACGCCCATTCGTCGCCATGCTTGCCGCCGGTAGACTTGATCACGAAGTGCCGGGCATCCGCGGGCGGTTTGTCGAGCTGGTCCTTCGGAACCTCGCTGAGCCCGGAAGTCGAAAGCAGTACGGCGGCGAGTGGCAGTACCAGGTGACGCATGACATTTCCCCCATCTCTGATAGATTAAGCGACGCGATCCCCTTGACTGTATTGCAGTGCTATTACACCTGCGCTTCGACCAACGGCCGATTGCCACCCGCAGGCGGCATTAC
>JBJTLY010000127.1:0-23584 GCA_046063275.1 Novosphingobium sp.
TGACCTACGAGCGTCAGATCACGCTCGCGCGACACGGCCCCGTCGTCCTGCACGTGATCACGGCGCCGCGGCCGGGCGGCCTCTACGCGCTCGTCCCTCGCTCGCCATGGTCGCGCCCGCACTCGGTGAACCGGGAACAGAGCTTGACGTCGTAATCTTGGGCGAGCGCCACAAGGCAACGGTCATCGCCGATTCGCCGTTCGACCCGGACAACACTGCATTGAGGAGCTAGGCGCATGTCACGCTACGAACCCATTGCCGATCTGCTGCGCAAGGACCGCCCCGGGCTGACCCTGCCCCGCGAGCTCTATGTCAGCGACGCCGCCTTCGAATTCGACGCGCACGTTATGCTCAAATCGGTGTGGCTTTACGCCTGCACCGTCGCGCACGTGAAGAACCCGGGCGATTACTTCCTGTTCGAACTGGGCAGCAATTCGATCATCATCGTGCGCGGGCGCGACAGCCAGGTGCGGGCGTTCTGGAACTCATGCCGTCACCGCGGCGCGCGGATCTGCGAACAGCAACGCGGCCGCGCGGCGCGGCTGACCTGTCCTTATCACCAGTGGACCTACGGCCTCGACGGCGCCCTGTTGGCGGCGCGGAGCATGGCCGACGATTTCGACAAGCACGACCATGGCCTTAATCCAGTGGCGCTGGAGAACATCGGCGGGCTGATCTTCATCTGCATGGCGGGCGACCCTCCGCCGATCGACCGGGTCAAGGCCGACATCGAGGATCAGATCGCGATCTACGACCTCGAGAAATGCAAGGTCGCGGTGCAGGACAACCTGATCGAGGATGCCAACTGGAAGCTCGTGATGGAAAACAATCGCGAGTGCTATCACTGCGATGCTGGCCATCCCGAACTGATCAGCGTGCTGGGGACCTATGGCTTCGGCAAAGGCCTGCCCGAAGACGGTGACGGCGACGTGGTCGATGACAGCGCCTTTGATGCAATGGTCGAGGCCAAGCGCGCCGAGTGGCAGAAGATGGGCATCTTCCGCGAGCTGATCGAGTTTCCCGACGGCTGGTGGCACCGCGTGGCGCGGCTGCCGCTCGCCAATGGCGCGGTGACCCAGTCGATCGACGGCAAGCTCGCCTGCAACAAGCTGATCGGCCCGTTCACCGAGCCGGAGAGTTCGAGCCTGTCGGTCTGGACCCAGCCGAACAGCTGGCACCATTTCTGCTGCGATCATGTGGTGACCTTCTCGCTCACCCCGGTTTCGGCGGGCAAGACCCTGCTGCGGACCAGCTGGCTGGTCCACGAAGACGCGGTCGAAGGCGTGGACTATGACCCTGATCGCATCGCCGCGCTGTGGCGCACCACCAACGATCAGGACGGACGCTTTTCGCAGCTCAATCACCTCGGGATTTCGAACGAGGGCTACCGGCAGGGGCCCTATGCGGTCGAAGAGAAGCTGGTCGAGGCGTTCAAGGATTTCTACGTCGAGCACGCGAATTTGGCCCTGGAAAACGCAGCCGGATGAGTAAGGGTTTTGTCTTGCCTCCGGCCGGTTCGCAGAAAATCGAGGCCGGCGAATGGCTGGCGGGCGAGCGGCCCGGCGAGCGGGTGCGCCCGCTGATCCAGGATCCCCTCGGCTATCGCACCATGCTGCTGCAAGTCACGCCGGGGCCGCTGGGCGAACTCCACGCGTACGACACGATCGAGCAGATCTATGTGCTGGAGGGCAATTTCTACGACGATGAGACGAGCTACGGACCGGGTGATTTCGTGGTGCGGATGCCCGGCGCGATGCACCGCGCAGGCAGCCGGGAAGGGTGCACGATGATGGTAGTCTATGCCCCGCTGGCGAGCCTGCCCGCATGACCCGGTTCAGTGCCTTAAGCCTGTTTGCCAAGGCGCTCGGCGGGCATCAGTCGTGGCCGGAGCAATGGCCCGACGCGAGCCCCAAGCCCGCTTACGATGCGATCATAGTCGGCGCCGGCGGACACGGGCTTGGCGCGGCCTATTACCTCGCCAAGAAGTACGGGATTACCAATGTCGCCGTGATCGAAAAGGGCTGGCTGGGCGGCGGCAACACCGGGCGCAACACCACGATCATCCGCTCGAATTATCTCTACGACGAAAGCGCGCACCTTTACGATCACGCGGTCAAGCTGTGGGACGGGTTGAGCCAGGAGCTCAACTACAACACGATGTATTCGAAGCGCGGGGTGATGATGCTCGCGCACAACGTCCACGATGTGCAGAGCTTCAAGCGCCACATTCACGCCAACAGGCTCAACGGCGTCGACAACGAATGGCTCACGCCGGAACAGGCCAAGGAATACTGCCCGCCGCTGAGCATTTCGCCCCATGCGCGTCATCCGGTGCTGGGTGCGGCATTGCAGAGGCGCGGTGGTACGGCGCGGCACGATACTGTGGCCTGGGGCTATGCCCGCGCCGCAGCCGCGCTGGGGGTCGATATCATCCAGAACTGCGCGGTGACTGGTATCCGCCGCGGTGCCGACGGCGCGGTCGAAGGCGTCGAAACTACCCGCGGCTTCATCGGCTCAAAGCGGATCGGCGTATCGGCGGCAGGGAACAGCTCGGTGATCATGCAGATGGCCGGGCTCGATTTCCCGCTCGAGAGCTATCCGCTGCAGGCGCTGGTCTCCGAACCGGTCAAGCCAGTGTTCCCCTGCGTGGTCATGTCCAACACCGTCCACGCTTACATGAGCCAGTCGGACAAGGGCGAACTGGTAATCGGCGCGGGCACCGATCAGTACGTCAGCTATTCGCAGCGCGGCGCGCTGCACATTGTCGAGCATACCCTTGCGGCGATCTGCGAGATCTTCCCGATCTTCCGGCGGATGCGGATGCTGCGGACCTGGGGCGGGATCGTCGATGTCACCCCTGATCGCTCGCCGATCCTCGGCAAGACCCCGGTGCCGGGTCTCTACGTCAATTGCGGCTGGGGTACCGGCGGCTTCAAGGCAACCCCGGGGGCGGGTGACTTGCTTGCCTACACAATGGCCAAGGACGAACCGCACCCGATCAACGCCCCTTACAACCTCGACCGGTTCCGCACCGGCCGCCTGATCGACGAAGCCGCAGCGGCGGCGGTGGCGCACTGAGATGCTGCTGATCCACTGCCCCTATTGCGACGAGAAGCGCGCCGAAATCGAATTCGCTTATGCCGGCGAGGCGCACATCGCGCGCCCTCCGGAGCCCGCGACCTTGAGCGACGAGGAGTGGGAAGGCTACCTGTTCATCCGCTCCAACCCGCGCGGCCGTCATCATGAGCGCTGGCGGCATATTCACGGCTGCGGACGGTTTTTCAACGCGGTGCGCGATACCGTCAGCGACAAGTTCGAAGTCACCTACAAGGCCGGGGAGCCGCGCCGATGAGCGGGTTCCGGCTTGGTGAGGGCGGGCGGATCGATCGTAGTCGCCCGGTCAATTTCAGCTTCGATGGCGTGACCTATCAGGGCTATGCGGGCGATACGCTGGCCTCGGCGCTGCTCGCCAATGGCGTGTTGCTGTTCGGGCGCTCGTTCAAATATCACCGCCCGCGCGGGTTGCTCGGGGCGGGCAGCGAAGAGCCCAATGCCCTGGTCTCGGTCAGCCGCGGCCCGGGGCGGCACACGCCGAACTTGCGCGCGACGGCGGTCGAAATTTACGAAGGCCTGAGCGCGACCAGCCAGAACCGCTGGCCCTCGCTCAAGACCGATCTCGGCGCGATCAATGACCGACTTGGCATGTTCCTGCCGGCGGGCTTCTACAACAAGACCTTCATGTGGCCGCGCTCGTTCTGGGACAAGCTATACGAGCCGCTGATCCGCCGCGCGGCGGGGCTGGGGGAGGCACCCAGCGAGGAAGACCCCGATCATTACGGCGCGACTTACGCGCATTGCGACTTGCTGATCGTCGGGGCAGGTCCGGCCGGAATCGACGCGGCGCTCGAAGCTAGCGGCACCGCCAAGCGCGTTATCCTGATCGATGAACAGGACGAACCCGGCGGCGGTGCCTTGGCCGATCCGGCGCTGTGGCCGTGGCTCAAGGAGAGCCTCAAGGACCTCGCCGCCGCGCCCAACGTGACCATGCTCAGCCGGACCACGGCGTTCGGCTACTATCACGACAACTTTATCGGCGCGGTCGAACGCCTGACCGATCATCAGGCCGAGATCGGCCACGGAGCGCGCGAGAAGCTGTGGCGGATCCGCGCGGGCGAAGTGGTTTTGGCGCAAGGCGCGATCGAACGCCCGCTGGTCTTCGCCGGTAACGATGTGCCCGGGGTGATGCTGGCTTCGGCCGCGCGGACATTCCTGCTGCGCCACGGTGTCGCAGTCGGCAAGTCGATCGCCCTGATGGCCACGCACGACAGCGGTTGGCGCGATACATTCGCCCACGCCCGCGTCGGGGTGAATGTCGCGGGAATCATCGATATGCGCGATGGCGTCGATGCGAAGCTGTTGGCCGAGGCGGAAGCGCTCGGTATTCCGGTGCGGCTTGGCCACAGCGTCATCGATGTTCAGGGCCGTCTCGCCGTGAAGGGCATCACCGTTGCCCGCAACGATGGCAGCAACGCCGTCCGGATCGCCTGCGATGCCTTGCTGATGGCTGGCGGATGGACACCTTCGGTGCACCTCTGGTCGCACAGCAAGGGCAGTATTGCCTGGGACGAAACGCTGGGTGCCTTCGTTCCGGACCAGCCCAACGAAAATGTGCGCTGCGTCGGCGCCTGTGCGGGTAAGTGGAGTTTCGGAAACGGTCTGACGATCGACGCGCTGCCCACGCCGCGCGACCCGAGCCGGATCAAGGCCTTCGTCGACTTTCAGAACGATGTGACCGCCAAGGACATCCACCTTGCCGTGCGCGAAGGGTTCAAGTCGGTCGAACATATCAAGCGCTACACCACCAACGGCATGGCGACCGATCAGGGCAAGACTTCGAACCTCAACGGGTTGCAGATCGCCTCGCAGGCATTGGGCCGCCACGTCACCGAAGTGGGCCTCACCACCTTCCGCCCGCCCTATACCCCGCAGACCTTCGGGGCCCTGGCCGGCCATGCCAAGGGAGAACTGTTCCAGCCCGTCCGCAAGACCGGCATCGATAGCTGGGCCGAGGCGAACGGCGCGGTGTT
Source organism: Novosphingobium sp. (assembly GCA_046063275.1). GTDB lineage: Bacteria > Pseudomonadota > Alphaproteobacteria > Sphingomonadales > Sphingomonadaceae > Novosphingobium. The sequence goes on from JBJTLY010000127.1 coordinate 5,088, forward strand.
CGAGCTGGTCGCCCAGTGGCGGCGCGCGCGCTATTTCCCGATCGGCGGGGAGGACATGCATGCAGCGGTGAACCGCGAATGCCGCGCGGTGCGCTCGTCGGTGGGGATCTTCGATGCCTCCACACTGGGCAAGATCGAAGTGGTCGGGCGAGACGCGGCCGAATTCCTCAACCGCATGTACACCAACCCGTGGAAGGCGCTTGAACCTGGCCGGTGCCGCTATGGCCTGCTGCTCAAGGAAGACGGGTTCATCACCGATGACGGGGTTTCGGCGCGGCTTGCGCCCGACCGCTTCCACCTGACCACCACCACCGGCGGCGCGGCGCGGGTGCTCAACATGATGGAGGATTACCTCCAGACCGAATGGCCCGATCTCGATGTCTGGCTGACCAGCACCACGGAGCAATGGGCGGTCATCGCACTGCAGGGGCCATTGGCGCGCAAGGTGCTCGAACCGCTGGTCGAGGGCATCGACCTTTCGCATGAAGCCTTCCCGCACATGGCGATCCGCGAGGGCACGATCTGCGGCGTGCCGACCCGGTTGTTCCGGGTCAGCTTTACCGGCGAACTGGGCTTCGAGATCAATGTGCCTGCGGCCTATGGCCGGGCCTTGTGGGAGCGACTGATGCTGGGCGGTGCCGCCTACGGTCTCACGCCCTACGGCACCGAGACGATGCACGTGCTCCGCGCCGAGAAGGGCTTTATCATCGTCGGGCAGGATACCGATGGGACGGTGACCCCCTACGATGCCGGGCTCGATTGGGCGGTGGGCAAGAAGAAACCCGATTTTGTCGGCAGGCGCAGTCTGGCGCGACCCGATATCGTGGTGCCCGGGCGCAAGCAGCTGGTCGGACTGTTGACCGACGATCCCGCGGTGGTGCTTGAGGAAGGCGCGCAGATTGTCGCCGATCCCGCGCAGGCGGTGCCGATGACCATGATCGGGCATGTCACTTCAGCCTACTGGAGCGAAGCGCTCGGCCGCTCGATCGCGCTGGCGCTGGTTCAAGGTGGGCAAGGGCGGATGGGCGAAACGCTTCACATCCCGATGCCCGGCGCGACATTGACCGCGAAAGTCAGTCCGATGGTCTTCTATGACCCGCAAGGGGAGCGGCTCAATGTCTGAGGCTCTGACGCGCAGCGAACCGGTCGCGGTGGAGGCTTTCGCCGGGACAAGCGTGGCTATTGCGCTCGCGCCGCCGATGGCGCGCTTCTCGCTGCGCGCGCGCCAGGCGCAGGCGCTCGAGACGGTGCTGGGGATCAAGCTGCCCAAGCGGATCGGCGAAACCGAGGGAGGCGTGGCCTGTCTGGGCCCGGACGAGTGGCTGCTGCGCGCGCCTGCGGGAACGACGCTTGCCATGGGCGCAGGTCTGCCGGTCGCGATTACCGAGGTCAGCGAGCGCTCGGTTTGCCTGATCGTCGAAGGCGCGCGCGCGGCGGAGGTCATTGCTTCGGGTTGCCCGCTCGATCTCGATCGGTTTGCGCTCGGCCGGGCGACGCGTACGGTGTTCGAAACCGTCGAGATAATCCTGCTGCGGACCGGCGAGAGCCGGTTTGAAGTGGAGGTCTGGCGCAGCTTTGCGCCGTGGCTCAGAACGGCACTGGAAACAGCGGCGGAACAGCTGCGCTAAGGGGGAATACATGTCGGACTGGACCAAGGACATCGATCCGGGAGCTTACGGTCAGTCCAACCGGCGCTGGGGCGGAATGATCGTCAACCCGGCGGTGTTCATTCCCACCGCGCTGATCTCACTCGTCGTGATCCTTTACAGCGTGATCGCGCCGCAATCATCCGCCGATTTCTTCGATGCGATGCGTAGCGGGGTGGTGGCGCATTTCGACTGGTTGCTGATGTCAGCAGGCAACCTGCTGCTGCTGTTCTGCGTGGTTGTAGCACTCTCCCCGCTCGGCAAGATCAGGCTGGGCGGCAAGGGCGCCACGCCCGACTATTCGCGGATGTCATGGTTCTCGATGCTGTTTGGCGCCGGCATGGGGATCGGCCTCGTGTTCTACGGCGTGGGCGAACCGGTGACCCATTTCGCCTCGTCGCTGGCGGGTGGAGCGGGTGCTCCGCTGGGCGGCGCGGCGGGCGATCCGGCCGCAGCGCGCAGCCTCGCCATGGCCGCAACGATCTTTGACTGGTCGCTCCATCCTTGGGCAATCTTCGCGGTGACCGGACTGGCCTTCGCGGTCTTCACCTATGATTTCGGCATGCCGCTGTCGATGCGTTCGGCCTTCTATCCGCTGTTCGGCAAGGCCGTTTGGGGCCGGGCGGGCGACCTGATCGAAGTGCTGGCGGTGCTGGCGACCGTGTTTGGCCTTGCCACCTCGCTCGGGCTCGGGGCGCAGCAGGCGATGGCGGGGATCACCTATCTTTACGGGATCGCCAGCTCACCCGCATCGATCCTCGGCTTGATCGGAATCATGGCGGGGGTCACCTTCCTGTCGGTGCGCGGCGGGATCGACCGCGGGATCCGCATCCTCAGCGAAGCCAACATGTGGGTCGCCGCGGCCTTGCTGCTGTTCGTGCTGGTCACCGGCCCGGTGCTGCAATTGCTCGGCGATTTTGCAGCCAACATCGTCAACTACCTCAAATTCCTGCCCGCGCTGTCCAATCCGGTCGGGCGCAGCGACATGGGGTTCTACGATGATTGGTCGGTCTATTACTGGGCCTGGTGGATCAGCTGGGCACCGTTTGTCGGCATGTTCATGGCGCGCATTTCGCTGGGCCGCACGGTGCGCGAATTCATCGCCGGCGCGATGATTGCGCCCAGCTTGCTCGGAATTATCTGGCTGACGATCTTCGGTGACGCGAGCATTGCCGAAATCACCGGAGGTCAAGCCCCCACTCTTGCCAAGGCGACACTTGAGACCCAGCTGTTCGTCCTGCTCGGCACTTTGCCCTGGGCGCAGGTTACCTCATTCGTGACGATCGCGCTGATCCTGATCTTCTTCGTCACCGGCTGGGATTCGGGGACCCTGGTGATCGACACCATGACCGCGGGCGGCCGTACCGATACGCCGCTGCGCCAGAAGGTGATCTGGCTGTTCGCGGTCGGCGGGATCGGCGTGGTGCTGCTATTGAGCGGCGGGCTGAATTCGCTTCAGGCCGGAGCGATCGCGACTGGACTTCCGTTGGCGCTGGTCTTGCTGCTGATGTGCTGGGGAACGCTCAAGGGCCTGCTCGCGCTGCACCGCGCTGGACCGCAAGCCGGAGCCGATGCTCAGCCATGACCAAAGCGCCCGATGATAATTTTGACTACATAATCGTCGGTGCGGGCTCGGCGGGGTGCGTTCTGGCCGACCGGCTTAGCGCCGATGGGACCAACCGCGTCCTGTTGCTCGAGTTCGGCGGCAGTGACCGGTCGATCTTCATCCAGATGCCCGCCGCGCTGGCCTATCCGATGAACACCAGGCGGTGGAACTGGGGTTATGAGAGCGAGCCCGAACCGCACCTCAACGGTCGCCGCCTGAACTGTCCGCGCGGCAAAGGACTGGGCGGGTCATCGTCGATCAACGGGCTGGTCTATGTTCGCGGCAATCCGCTCGATTTCGAGCGCTGGCAGGATGAAGACGGCGCGCGCGGCTGGGGCTATGCCGATGTCCTGCCCTATTTCAAACGCGCCGAGGGCCGCACCGAAGGCGGTGATGAATACCGCGGCGGCGATGGCCCGCTATCGGTCAGCTACGGCACCTTGCGCAATCCGCTCAATCAGGCCTGGCTCGATGCCGCAAAGCAAGCCGGCTATGACCTAACCGAAGACTACAACGGGTTCCGCCAGGAGGGTTTCGGCCGAATGGAGATGTCGGTGCGTCAGGGCACGCGTTGCTCGGCGGCCAAGGCCTATCTCTATCCGGCGCGCAAGCGAGCCAATCTGCAGGTGGTCGAACACGCGCTCGCCACCCGGGTGCTGTTCGAGGGTACCCGGGCGATTGGCGTTGAATATGAACGCCACGGCACGCTCCACCAGGCCCGCGCAGGACGCGAAGTGATCCTTTCGGGCGGTTCGATCAATTCGGTGCAGCTGCTCAAGCTGTCGGGGATCGGCCCGGCCGAGGAACTTAAGCAACACGGGATCGCGGTGCTGGCCGACCGACCCGGAGTCGGCGCCAATCTGCAGGATCACCTCGAATTCTACTTCCAGATGGCCTGTACCCAGCCGATCACGCTCTATGGCCAGTCCGGCCTCATCGGCAAAGCCATGGTCGGGGCGCAATGGCTGTTCCTGCGCAGCGGCATCGGCGCCTCGAACCAGTTCGAAAGCTGCGGCTTCATCCGCAGCCGTGCCGGGATCAAGTATCCTGACATCCAGTATCATTTCTTCCCGATGGCGATCAATTACGATGGCTCGTCGCTTGCCAGTGAGCACGGCTTCCAGGCCCATGTCGGGCCAATGCGCTCGAAGAGCCGCGGCACGGTCACGCTCGCCAGCGCCGATCCGCGTGACAAGCCCAAGATCAGGTTCAATTACATGAGCCACCCCGATGACTGGGCCGAGATGCGCGCCTGCGTGCGGCTGACCCGCGAGATTTTCATGGCTCCCGCCTTCGCGCCGTTTCGCGGGCGCGAGATCCAGCCAGGCGCCGATTGCGTGAGCGACGAAGCGATCGACGCCTTCATCGCCGAACACGTCGAAAGCGCGCTGCACCCTTCGTGCACCTGCAAGATGGGCGCGAAGGACGATCCGCTGGCGGTGGTCGATCCCGAACTGCGAGTGATCGGAGTGAGCGGCCTGCGGGTGATAGACAGCTCGGTCATGCCCTCGATCACCACGGGCAACCTCAACGCGCCGACGATCATGATCGGCGAGAAGGGATCGGATCTGGTGCTCGGCAAGGATCCGCTGGCGCCGTCGAATCTGCCGTATTACGTTGCGCCGGACTGGGAGACAGCGCAGCGATGACGCGGACGGTTCACGAACCGGCGCGCCAGATCGACGTGATCCGCGAGACCGAGGTGCTGGTGGTCGGCTCGGGCCCGGGCGGGCTTGCAGCTGCACTGGCCTGCGCCCGCGCCGGGGTCGAGACCGTTCTCCTCGAGCGCTACGGCTGCTTCGGCGGCAACATCACCCAGGTCGGGGTCGAAGGTTTCGCCTGGTACCGCCATCCGCAAACGATCGACAGCGAAGGTATCGGCCGCGAGTTCGAAGAGCGCGCCAAGGCGATGGGTGCGGCCATGCCCGAGCCGCAATCGATCAGCCACTCGCTTGACGCCGAGGGCTTCAAGTTTGTTGCCGACCGGCTGGTCGAGGAAGCGGGGGTCATTCCCATGCTCCACCGCCTGTTCGTTGCGCCGATCATGGAGGGCGATTGCCTTCGCGGCGTAATTGTCGAGAGCAAGGCAGGGCGCGAGGCGATCCTCGCCAAGCGGGTGGTCGATGCAACCGGGGACGCCGACATCGCCTTCCGCGCCGGGGCGCCGACGCACAAGCATCCGGTTGACGAGATGATGTCGGTCTCGGTGATGTTCTCGATGTGCGGGGTCAACAAGTCGCGCTTCATCGATGCGGTGAAGACCGATCCGCAGACCTATGGTGACTGGGCTGTGGGCGGCGAATGGGACGTGATCACCAGTGGCAAGGAGGACGAAATGTTCTCCCCTTTCCTGCGCAAGCCGTTTCAAAAGGCACTGGAAGCCGGACTGATCCCCGATAGCGTCAAGACCATGGCGGGCACCTGGGGTACCGTCTCGGACCAGGGCGATCTCACTTACCTCAATATGTGCCACCTTTACCTGGATGGTACCGATCCCGATGCGTTGACTCATGGCGAAATGGCCGGACGCCAGCAGGCGATGCATGCGATCGACGCGCTCAAGGCCTTCATGCCCGGCTGCGAAGAGGCCAAGCTGCGCAACTTCGGCATGACCCTGGGCATTCGCGACACGCGCAAGATCGAGGCGGTCTACAACCTCACCGAAAGCGACGTAATGGGCGAGGCCCGGTTCGAGGACAGTATCGGGATCTTCCCCGAATTCATCGATGGTTATGGTTACCTGATCCTGCCGACCACCGGGCGCTATTTCCATGTTCCGTACCGCTCGATGCTACCCAAGGGCGTGAAAAATCTGATCGTCACCGGCCGCACGATCGGCGGTGACAAGGTCAGCCACGCGGCGGTGCGCAACATGATGTGCTGTGCGGTGGCGGGGCAGGGCGCCGGTGTCGCGGCGGCTCTGGCGGTCAAGAGCGGACGGGGGTTTGGTGAGGTCGATCTGGTCGCGGTCCAGCGCGAATTGCTGCGACAGGGTGCGAGGATCAGCTGACGGGTGCGGGAATCTCTGAACGCCGGGTAATTTGGCTCTATCCGCACCATGATACGACGGTATAGTATCCATTAGCATTGATAATGATGCGGTCGGCATTTGGCTGGCCAGCAAGGGGCACATCATTCCATGAAGCCGGCGCAAGAGTTTGACCTTCACGCGATCGAGGTCTTGATCATGACCGTCGAATTGGGCGGAATGTCGCAGTGCGCGGCGCATCTGGAGATTACCCAATCGGCGGTATCGCAAACCATTGCCCGGCTGGAAGCAAGCATCGGGACCCCTCTGTTCGACCGTTCGATGCGGCCTTTGGGCCTGACGACGAGCGGCCGTTCGATGTTCGAACGCGGCAAGCACCTGCTCGCGCTGGCCCGGAGCACTTACGATAACGTTCGCGTTGGTGCTGATCTTCCGCTGGCGCGGCTGACCGTGGCCATGTCGTTCAGTCTCGCCAACCAGCTCACTGCGGCGATAATGAGCAATCTCGGCGGCCGGGCTGAACGGTGGAATATCCGCTCGGGCATTTCGCTTGAGCATCAGGGCGAGTTCCTTGCCCGCGACATCGATATGATGGTGACCGGCAGCTTCAATCTTGAGCACCGTGACAATATCGAATTGCAGCCCATGTTCGAGGAGGGCTTCGTGATCGCGGTCCCGGCGAGCTACAACAAGCAACTGCAGATCGATGCCGATCCGGCCGACTTGCCGTTTGTCCGGTTTTCGCGGCTGACGGGCATGGGACAGCAGATCGAACGCCAGATCGTGCGGCTGAAGCTCGGCCTGCGCCAGGGCGTGGAAGTCGAATCGTCGCATCAGCAACTTGGTCTGGTCGCGGCAGGCCTGGGCTGGACGATCACTTCGCCGGTCTGCCTTTCGGCAGCGCCGGAATTGCTGCGCAAGATCCGGATCGAACCGATGCCGCGCGGGCGCTTTTCGCGCACCGTGCAAGTTGTTTCACGAGTCGGCGAACTTGGCGGTCTGCCACAGCAGATGGCGCAGATCTGCAGCCGGCAGCTGAAAGAGGTAACCTTTCCCCCCTTGATCCAGCAGATGCCCTGGCTGGAGGAGCAGATCACATGGCACGCCTGACCACAATCACGCTGATCGCTTTCGCCGGCCTGCTTGCCGCAGCCAGCCCCGGCGCACCGCTGCCGCCCAGCGTGCCCGGGATCGATGCGCCGCAACTGGCATCGCTTGGGCCGCACAAGGTCGGGTTTCGCAGCATAACCCTGATCCACAAGGCTCAACCCGATCTGCTCCATGTCGACCCCGCGACCGGACGCGTCCCACTCCATGACCGCGCGCTGACCGTCGATATCTGGTACCCGGCCAAGACCATGCGCGGCACGGCTGCGGTGACCTATTCGGGTAGCCTTTATGGCGAGCCGCCGCATCCGCCCGCCAGCTTCACCATACCCGGCCTTGCCGTTCGCGGCGCGGCGCCAGACGGCCAGCACTATCCGCTGGTGATTTTTTCGCATGGCTACAGCAATTCGCCGGCAGTCATGACCTGGTTGACCGAAAATCTGGCTTCGAAGGGCTATGTTGTCGCAGCTATTCATCACGAAGATCCTGACCCCTATGTGGTCTCGGCCGAAAAGCGGTCGGTGCCCAATTACAACCGGCCGGTCGATATTGCCTTTGTCGCGGCCTCCTTGCGGCGCGATCTGGGCGCGCTGATCGACCCCGCCGAGCTAGCGCTGATCGGCTATTCGCAGGGCGGCTATGGAGTCCTCGCTGCCGGCGGTGCCACACTTGACCCCGACGGCCCGAACATGGGTCTGGTCCCCGGAGGGTGGATGAAACGGCTTGCGCGCGGCGCTGCAACCGAGAGCGAGGGCAAGGTCCCGGGGGTCAAAGCGATCGTGGCGATTGCTCCGGCTGGCGGGGGCCCGCGCAGTTCATGGGGCAGCGCAGGCATGCTCGGCATCACCGCGCCGATGCTGCTGATCCAAGGCGACGTTGATCGGACGGTCGACTACCAAAGTGGAGCGCTCGCCGATTTCGAGAATGCCAGGAATTCGAACCGCTATTTGCTGACATTCCGGCTGGGCGGTCATGACATCGGCCTGAGCCCCCCGCCGGTGCAAATGCGCAGCACCCTATGGGACATCGACTGGTTTCAGGATCCGGTCTGGCGGGCCGAGCGCGCCAACGCGATCAACCTGCACTTCATCACCGCATTCCTCGCGGCTAACCTGAAGCATGATGCCAGCATGAACAGTTTCCTCGACGTTCCTGTCGAGACTGCTGGCGAAGGGGTCTGGAATGCTCCGGCCGGAACGCCGTGGGACGCCTACAGTCCCGGCGGCAATGGCATCACGTTATGGAAAGGGTTCCAGCGCGGACACGCGCAGGGCCTTACCTTGCGCCATGCGGCTCCGGAACGCTAACAGCTAGGCCAGCAGCCTTGCTGCTGCGGTCCAGAAGTGGATCATGTCGTGAGCATAGCTTAGCGGAACATAGGCGAAGCAGGCGTCGTTGCTTTCGACGAGTAGCCTGACGTTGACGTGGTCGATCAGCGTCGCGGCGCTGCATCCGGGGGCGAAGTCGTCGGATTCCACATCGAAGACGCCGCCCTCCATCAGCAAGGCGCGCCATCCTGCGCCGCCCAGGCGAACCCTTACAAGGCCGCCGCCGATCGCGGTCAGGCTGCCGTCGGAACCGAGCACTTCGGCGAGGCCGCCAGTGTCGCCTTCGACCAGCCAGACGGTCGGTTCATAACGGATCAGCAGGATCGCCGGCAGCTGCAGTGATGATCCCAGCGGGGGCAAGCTAGCGCCAAACGCCTTGGCAAAGCGCCTTGCGACCGCCGCCGGGTTGCTCCAGATCTCCAGCACATGGAGCGGCGCGGCGGGCAATGGGGTGATCGTCAGATCAGTCACGGTAGCGCTCTCCCGCAGTGTCGTAGAAGTGCGGTGCAACCACGCGAACCCGCGCGTTCTGCCCCCGCGTGGGGGAGATCGCGAGTAGCTCGTCGCCGTGCCGAGCGAGCCCGCCGTTCAATTGACCAAGTGCGATCGAGCCGCCTTCGACCACGCGAATGCCCGATGCGGTGACGTGGCCCTCGGCGGGTTGACCTTGGGCCGTAATGAGCATTGAACCCTCCGGGATCGTCCCCTCAAGGGCTTCGAGCCCGACCAATTGCTTGCGCCCTGGCTGGTCCAGCGAGGGCCGGGTCAGCCCCGCCGCGCCGATATAGCCGCCGGCCTTGTTGAGCATCCCGCCCAGCGCGAGTTCGTGCGCGGTGAGCCGGCCGTCGATTTCTCCGCCGACCACCAGATGCCCCTTTTCGATGCGCAGGAATTCCATCGCCTCCATCCCGTAGAGGCAGCCGCCCTGCGCCGTCACTTCGGTCTCGCAAGCGGACCAGACCGCTTCCGCCTTGCTCGCCTCGACATAGATCTCGAACGCGCGTTCGCCGCTGTAGCTTGCAGCCAGGACCAGAGCCGGAGTACCAGCAATCACGGCCGGAACGGTGGACATGTGGCGCGGGACATCCTCACCGATCAGTGCCGACATAACGGCCTTGGCCATCGGTCCTGCAACCGCGACCCCGGCATAGTGTTCCTGCACATTGACCGCCGAAACCTTGAACTTCGGCCGCAGGAATTGCCGGACATAGGAGATGTGCGTGGCCATGCGGTCGGCCCCGCCGGTCGAGCTGGTCAGGAGGTAGCGCTGCTCGCCCAGACGCCAGACCGTGCCGTCATCGAAGACCAGCCCGTCCTCGCGAAGCATGAAGGTATAACGCCCGCGCCCGACCGCCAGCTTGCTCACTGTTGTGGCGCAAATGAGTTCGAGCAGCGCGGCAGCATCGGGACCGCTGACCTCAAACTTGGCCAGCGTCGAAACGTCGGTCATGCCCACCGCAGTGCGCACGCTGCGCGCTTCGCGCAGGGCGGCTTGAGCCAGGCTCTCGCCGTTCTGCGGATAGGCGCGCGGGCGCTTCCAGTAACCCAGTGGCTGCCAGATCGGCGCCTTGGCCTGATGTACGTCATACAGCGCCAGCCTGCGCAGGTGTGCCCCGGCGTCGCGTTCGTTCCGGCCAGCGAGCAAACCCATCGTCAAGGGCGTATAAGGCGGGCGGAAGGTGGTAAGGCCAGCTTCCGGGATCGCCACGCCCTGTTTCTCGGCCAGCCGGCCGAGCGCCGCCATGTTGCTGGTCTTGCCCTGATCGGTGGCCATGCCCAGCGTGGTGTAGCGCTTGAGATGCTCAACCGAGCGATAGCCCTCGGCCCAGGCAAGATCGACATCGCCGAGCGAGACATCGTTCTGGAAATCGATGAAGGCCTTGGCCGGGTTTTCCGGGGGCGGCGTCGGGCCGATGGGATCGGGGGAGGCTGCCGCGCCGATCGAGGTGACATGCTGCCGTGCTTCACCGGGGAGAAACGACTGGCTGGCTCCATCCCAGTCGAGCTTGCCGCCGCCCGCCTGCATGTGCAGATGGACCACCGGGGTGAAGCCGCCCGACATTACCAGCAGGTCGGCCTGCCAGCGCACGATCTTGCCGTACACTTTGGCGCTGACTTCGCGCAGGTGATGGCGCGCCCCCTTGGTCGCCAGCGGCATCGCTTCGTTGAAGACCGAAAAGCCGCTCTCTGCTCCGGCAGGAGCGGGGCGTGTATCGAGCACCGCGACAACTTTTGCCCCGGCATCGCGCAGGGCAGCGGCGGTGCGGTAAGCATCGTCGTTGTTGGTCGCCACGACCACGCGCTGGCCCGGCACCACGCCGAAGCGACGCAGATAGGTCCGCACTGCCTGGCTCAGCATAACCCCGGGGCGATCGTTGTGCGCAAAGGCCAGCGGCCGTTCGAGCGCGCCGGTGGCCAGGACCACCCGCGTGGCACGGACATGCCACAGCCGCTGCGCGGTGCCGCTTGCCGGTTGCTCTCCCGGTTCGGCCAGTCGCTGATTCAGGGTGATGAGGTTATCGTCCCAATAGCCGACCGCCGTAGTGCGCAGCAGGACCCGCCCGCCGAGTTCCTCGATCCGGGCTGCGGTGGCCTCGGCCCAGGCCGGATCGAGCTCCTGCGGATCGCGAACCAGTGACGGCGCGAGCTCGCGGTCCTGCTCCACCAGAAGCACACGCTCGCGCGCTTCGGCGGCTGCCAGAGCAGCGGCGAGACCAGCCGGTCCGCCACCCACCACCAGTACATCGCAAAAGGCCGCGCGCTGCGAATAGCGGTCTGGGTCGGCCTCGGTCGGCGCATCGCCGAGGCCGGCAGCGCGGCGGATGAACCATTCGTAGAACATCCACCGCTTGGCCGAACCGAAGAAGGTCTTGTAATAAAACCCGGCGGGCAGCGCTTTGGCGGCGAGGCCCAATACCGATCCCACATCGAATGATAGGTTGGGCCAGCGGTTCTGGCTGCGGGCCACCATGCCGTCATAAACGAACAAGTCGGTCGCGCGGGTGTTGGGTTCGCTCCGGCCGCTGGTTCCGACAGTTACAAGGGCGTTGGGCTCTTCCACCCCCGCTGTCATGATTCCGCGCGGGCGGTGATATTTGAAGCTGCGCCCGACGAGGCCGATGCCATTGGCGAGCAGGGCTGCGGCCAATGTATCGCCGGGGCGGGCGAGCAGCTCCTTGCCATCGAAGGTAAAGCGGATCGAGCCCGGCTCGCCTGTGCGCGTGGGACCGCTCATGGCAAGGCTTCCGGGCCCACCGCGCGGACCGCCTCGATTGCATGGGTCACGCGGTGGCGGGTCATCACCAGCCACGCGCGGCAGCCGAAGGTGTGGCGCCACAGTTCATTATCGAGACCGCGCGGGTTGGCGCGGGCGAACAGGTGATTCATCGCCTCTGCCGGATCGGCATCGGGCTGGACTACCGAATCGATTGTGCGCTCATAAGTGAACTCGGTCTGGGCGCGCGGGCCGCAGTGGGGGCAGGTGATCAGCATCATGGTCTTGCCCCTTTCCTAGCGGTGGTTCGGCATCGGGCCGACGCCGTTTTCGTCGATCGTGTCACCGCGCCGGAAGCGGTCGAGATCGAACGGGGCGTTGAGCGTGTGCGGCGTGCCGGTGGCAAGCGTGTGGGCATAGGTCCAGCCCGATGCCGGTGTCGCCTTGAACCCGCCGTAGCACCAGCCGCCGTTGAGGTAGAGGTTCGGCACCGGGGTGGTCCCGATGATTGGCGAGCCGTCGAAACTCATGTCGGTGACCCCGGCCCAGGTGCGCAGCATGCGGAGCCGCGACAGCGCCGGAACCAGCGCGATCGCCTGCGCAATCGCCCCTTCGGTGACCATCGGCTGGCCGCGCTGGGCATAGCTTGGCCAGTTGTCCGGATCGCCGCCCATGACGATCCCGCCCTTGTCCGACTGGCTGATGTAGCAATGCAGCGACTGCGACATGATCACGCCGCCTATCATCGGTTTAACGCCTTCGGTGACCAGCGCCTGCAGGGTTTGGCTTTCGACCGGCAGTTTGAGTCCGGCCATCGCCGCAACATGCCCGCTGTGGCCGGCGACGCAGATGGCCGTCCGGCCCGCGCCGATCCGGCCGCGCGTGGTTTCCACCCCGACCACCGCGTCGCCTTGGCGGACAAATCCGGTAACTTCGCACTTCTGGATGATGTCGACCCCCAGCCGGTCAGCCCCGCGGGCATAGCCCCAGGCGACCGCATCGTGCCGGGCAGTGCCGCCGCGGAGCTGGATCAGCCCGCCTTCAATCGGGAAGCGCGCTTCGCGCGACATGTCGAGCAGCGGCTCGAGCTTGGCCACCTGATCGCGGCTGAGCAGCTCGGCGTCGATGCCGCTGACCCGCATGGCATCGCCGCGCTGCGCCAGCACGGTCATGTCGGAATCGCTGTGACCGAGGAACATCGCCCCGCGCGGCGAAAACATGACGTTGTAGTTAAGCTCGTCGCTCAAGTGCTCCCACATCTTGAGTCCGAATTCGAAGAAATCATGCAGCGGCTTCTGGCGATAATTGGACCTTACCAGCGTGGTGTTACGCCCGGTATTGCCGCCACCGATCCAGCCCTTTTCGAGCACCGCGACATTGCGCACGCCGTGGACGCTAGCGAGGTAATAGGCCGTGGCCAGGCCGTGCCCGCCGCCGCCGATAATCACCACGTCGTAGCTCGCCTTGGGCTCAGGTTCGCGCCACGCCGGCTGCCAGTGGCTTTGTCCGTTGAAGACCCCGCGCAGCAGCCCGAGCGCCGAATATCTGGTCATGCAATCGGCATCCACCCGCGCTTCTCGCGCCAGTCAGGCGCGAGGCCCGCGAAGCGCGACAGCTTGAGGATATCGATGTCGGCAAACGAACATTTGCCGTCGATCACCAGGTCGCGGATTGCATGGCCGGATGCCGGCGACAGCCCGAAGCCGACGCTCGACATAGACGCGACTACGACATTGTCGGGGCTGGTCAGGCGGTCGATGATCGGGCGGCCGTCGGGTGAATTCTCAATCACCCCGGCCCAGCTACGGATCACATTGAGGTGCGCCGCCTTTGGAAGCAGTTCGGCCAGCCGCCGCGCCAGATTGCGGGCCAGCGGGGTCGAGGGACGGGCAGCCGGGCCGTCCGCATCCACGTCGAGCCATTCATGCGGCCCGCCACCATAGGCCAGGTTGCCGCGCAGGGTCTGGCGGCCATAAAGCTTGTGCCCGTCAACCCCGCCGAGCGGCATCATCGGCGCGGGTTCGGTGATGATCATTTCGGCGCGGGCGGCGACCAAGGGTATATCGATGCCAAATTGCGCCATCAGTTGCGGGATCTGCGGTCCGGCGGCGACCACTACCGCATCGCAACCATAGGTGGCAGTCGCGGTCTTGACCGCGGTGACCTTGCCGCCGGCGGTTTCAAACCCCGTGACCGGGCTGTGCTGGTGGATCGTGCCGCCAAGGTCCTGCAGGGCCCAGGCATAGGCCTGAACGCTGCGCTGCGGGTTGGCATGGCCGCCGAACTTGTAATGCACCCCGCCGAAACAGTTGTCCCCCGCCAGCGGTACAGCCTCCTGCACCTGCTTGACGTCGAGCAGTTCGACCGGGTGGTTTAGCCGCTGGTGCCGTGCGGCGACGAAGCGGTATTGCTCCCACTGCCGCTCGGTCATCGCGATCAGGATGCGTTCCTTCTGGTGCTCGGTCGGATAGCCGAGCAGATCGTCCATCTGCGGCCAGAGGCGCTGTTCCTCATCGAACAGCGGACTGGAATAGTGCGAAGCCCCGCCGCCATTGCGGCCTGACGCCTCCCAGCCGACGATGAACTTGTCGAGCACGGTGACCTTGACGCCCGAGCGCGCGAGCCACCACCCGGCGCTGAGCCCGGTGACGCCGCCGCCGACGATGACGACTTCCGAGCCGCTCATTCGTACATCCCCGTGTAAAGCATATTGCGATGCTCATCCTCGTATGGCGTGCCGATATCTTCGACCGGTACCCACTGGGTCGGAATGCCGAACCACACGTCCCACGCGGCTTCCATCGCGGCGGGCTCGTTCCAATCAGCGAGGATCTTCATCGGTAGCGGCCGCACCGGAGCGCGGTGGCTGGCGAGCGGTATCGAGCCGAACGGCTGCCCCGCTTCAAGCGCAAGCAGCATCGCCACCTGGTCGCGGCAGCGGCGGCCCTGGCAGACCCCCATGCCGGCGCGGGTCAGTCGCTTGATCTGGTCCTGGTTGGCCGGGCCGTCATCGAGCAACGTTTCCAATGAGCGCGCACACATCGCGGGTGGGCGTGGCAGGTAGTTCGGCGGCTGCACGCCGAGCAGGTCGGCGCGGGTCACTTCCTCGCACTGGCAAATGATCGTTTCGGGTGCGGAAACTCCCGCTAGCGCGCGGACCCAGTCCATGCGGTATTCGATGTGGTCGAAACCGCTGTCGGGAAGACCGGCACAGAGGCCGACTGCTGAGACTGCCGCTTCGCCGCGCGGGACATAACCGCCGCGTCGAGCGTCGAGGGTGCGGGGGCCATGCATGGCATCGACTAGTTCGATCGAGGGAATAAGGCCAACTGCGGTGCAGATTGTATCGCAGACAATCGTCTCGCCATTGGTCAGTTCGGCGCCCTCGATCCCATTGAGCCCACCCTGAGCCGAAGCGATTGCCACGCCGCAATGGATCGCGATCCCTGCGGCAGCGACCTTGGCGAGCAGTTCGGCCGAACCTTGCGGCTCCGAGCGCACTTCGACCAGTCCAGCCACTTCGAGTCCGTGCTCCAGCGCGATCAGCGCGGTTTCCAGCGCGAGATCGTGCGACCCCAGGATCAGCACGCGGCGGCCGTCAAAGGCGGCATAGCGCGTCAGCAGCATCTGCAATGCCGCGGCGCCCATCACGCCGGGCTGGTTCCAGCCGGGGAAGGCCAGCGCCAGATCGCGCGCGCCGGTGGCAAGCACGATCCGGCCGAACCCGACCAGCCACGAACGTTCGGCATCGGCCAGGCCGACGACCTGCTCGGGCAAGCTCTGCACACCCGGGCCGTTTCTGTAGACGCCCCATGCGGTGGTCCCGAGCAGCAGTTCGACCCCCGCTTCCATGGCCTCTCCAAGCGCCGGCATCGAAATGAACACGGCTTCAAGCATGCGCTCACTGTTCTGCGTCGCCGGTGTCATGCGGCCCCCGAAATAGAGCGGCACGTCATTGCCCATCAGCGCGCCAGACACCGGGTTTTCGTCGACCAGCAGCACCGAGGCGCCAGTCTGCTTCGCTTCAAGCGCCGCCGCGACGCCACTGAGACCAGCCCCCACTACGACTACGTCATAATGGGCCTCGGCCGGGCTGCGCGTCCCATTGATCGCGCAAATGTCGGTTCCGGTGAAATTGAGTTCCATCAGACTGCTTCCAATGCCTGGGCGAGATCTGCGATCAGATCGTCGACGTGTTCGAGACCGACCGAGAGCCGCATTGTGCCAGCGGTAATGCCGCCTTCCAGCCGTTGTTCGGGGGTCAGGGCGTAGTGTGTGGTGCTGGCCGAATGGCAGATCAGCGTTTCCGACCCGCCCAGGCTTACCGCCAGCTTGAGCAGGCGCACCCGGTCGAGCATCCGGAACGCCTCAGCCTCGCCGCCGTGAAGGTGGAACGAAAAAGTAGAACCTGCGGCCTTGCACTGCCGGTCGTAGACCGCACGCGCCCTGCTGCCTTCGGGCAGGAAGCCAAGATAGGTGACCCCGGCGACCTTGGGGTGATCACGCAGGAATTCGGCCACTGTGCGGGCGTTGCTCATTGCCCGTTCGGTACGCACGTGCACCGATTCGAGGCTCCGTGTCACCAACCATGAGGTGTAGGGGTCAAGGTGATTACCCCAGGTGGTGCGCAGCGTCTTGAGCGGGTCGATCAGCTCGCGCTTGCCGCTCACCCCGCCAGCCAGCAGGTCGCTGTGGCCGCCGCAATATTTGGTCAGCGAGGTCATGCACAGATCGACGCCAAGCTCGATCGGACGCTGGGCGAACGGGCCAAGCAGCGTGTTGTCAACCACCACCAGCGGACGATGACCTTGCCGCGCGCCGATCTCGTCAGCGAGGCGGACCATCAGTTCGAGATCGACGATCGCTGCGGTGGGATTGGCTGGGGTCTCGGCGATAATCAGCTTGAGCGGGCCCTGCGCTATGGCCGCATCGGCTGCGGCACGCACCCCCGCCTCATCAGTGCCATCGACATAGGTCGCAACATGACAACGGTACTGCGGCATCACGCTGTTGTAGAGCATGTCGACGCCGCCATAGATCGGCCGGCCGTGCAGCACGCTGTCGCCCGGGCGCAGAAAGCCCAGCGCGATCGAGGAATGCGCCGCCATGCCGCTGCTGTAGGCAACCGCCGCTTCGGCTCCGTCGATCGCCGCCAGCCGGGTTTCGAGAATATCGAGGCCTGGGTGGCCGAGCCGCGAATAGATATGCTGCGCCTCGCCCGCGAGCGGCCCGGTCCCATCGAAAAACGCCTCGTGGACATGCTTGGCATGCTGCGCCGAGGGATAGACGAAGGTCGAGGTCATGTAGATCGGCGGCTTGGCCGATCCCGATGCGCTTTGCGGATCGTAACCAAATGCTACGGCAAGGGTTTCCGGCCTGAAGCCGGTGGGCGGATCAATCGACATGGGCGGCAAGGTATGCACGGGACTTGTCGCAATACCAGTCGGTAAAGCGCATCACGAGCATCTCGGCGTCTTCCGAATAGGGCCCCGGCGTGTAACCCGGACTCTCGATCCCTGCGCCATTGTTCTCCGCCAGTGCCTTGTCCTGCAGGTTGGTGCGGGTCCACAGGTCGGTCAGTTCGTCCAGGTGGTAGTCGACCCCTTCGACCGCGTCCTTGTGCACCAACCACTTGCTGAACACGTGAGTCTCTGCCGGGCCGACCGGCATGCAGCTGAACATGAAAGTGTGATCGGCGGCGGCATGAGCGAACAGGTGCGGATCGATTGCCCAGCGCATCGAGCCGAGATCGCCGTCGCCCACTTCGCACATCAGCTTTTTCGAGAGGAACTGCCCATCGGGCGAGATCGACACGCATCCCTCATTGAGGGCAAAGCGGGCAAGTTGCCACCAGTGTCCTTCGACCGGGGTGTGCGGCAAGCCCAGCTGTTCCATCCGCTCCGCAAACGCAGCATTACGAGCATTCTCGCCAATGTCGAAATGCTTGGACATGCCGACCGGAAAAGTCCGCGACAGCTCGGGATGACCGGTCGCGCAGTGATAACACTCGCGTGCGTTTTCCATCACCAACTTCCAGTTGGCATATTCGACCAGCACCGCCGAGGCCGCGAGTTTGGCATTCTTCAAATCGTGCGGCGCAACGTAGGCTTCGAACTTCGCGCCGAAGTCCGCGAAGGGCGGGGGGGTATCGGCAAGGCAGATGAAGATACCGCCAGCAATGCACTCGGTGGCGACCGGCTTCAGCCCGTGATCGGCCTTGCTGAAATCGGCCGGCATCCGCCCGGCGGCCAGCAGGCCGCCGTCGAGGTCATAGGTCCAGCGGTGATAGGGGCAGACAATCCGCGCTGCCGAACCGCTTCCCGGCTGACACAGCAGCGAACCGCGATGGCGACAGCTGTTGTGGAAGGCCTTGATCTCACCGTCACGGTTGCGGGTGATCAGGACCGGCCACTTGCCCACGGTCAAGGCCAGATAGCTGCCGGGCTTGGGCAATTCGCATTCAAACCCAGCCATCAGCCAGCTCTGGCCGTAGATCGCTTCCATATCGAAATCGAAGGCGCGGGGATCGAGATAGAGTCCCTGCGGCAGCGAATGGCCAGAACGGCGCGCAGCGAATTGGCCGGCGGCCCACGCCAGGTCAGACATC
>JBJTLY010000128.1:0-19422 GCA_046063275.1 Novosphingobium sp.
CAACATGACCAAGCTGGAAAGCTACCAGAAGGGCGCAAGCTTCGCCGCGACCACTTTCTACGCGGATATTGTCGGCGCGCCGGGCGATCCGGCGGTCGATCGCGCGCTCGAGGAACTGGCGTTCCACTGCAAGGAACTGCGCGTACTTGGGACTTATCCGCAGGAACGACCGCGCGGATAGCGCCGGCGGGCAAATAGTCCAGCACCCGCTGGCCCTGATTTTCTCTGCCAATTCGGCGCGAATACTCATTTCTCCCGCTTGCTCCGCACCGTGCGCCGTGCCACCAGTTGCGCAGTGGCGGAGCAGCAAATTCAGGGGGCGCAGGCAGCGCAGGACGCGGCAGCGGCGTGGCAAAAGGTCCACGCCGATCCTTCGATCCAGTATGCTCCGGTCGAAGTGAAGCTCCCGCAGACCCAGCTGCCCGACTGGCTGGTCGCGCTGGAAAAGTTCTTCAAGGCGATTTTTGAACCGATCGGTCGTGCGCTCGGCCTGTCATGGCCAGTGCTGCAATGGGTGCTGCTGGGGCTGGCTGTGCTGCTGCTGGCCTATGTGGTCTGGCGCTTCAGCGAGCCGCTGCGGCTCGGCTGGCAGCGCAAGCAGTCCGCCGCCGCCGCGCCCGAAGAATGGACGCCTGACCGGGCCGAGGCGTTGGCCTTGCTTGAGGATGCCGATGCCCTGGCCCGCGAGGGCCGCTATGACGAGGCGACGCACCTGCTCTTGCGCCGCTCGGTTCACCAGATCGCCCAGGCCCGGCCCGACTGGGTTGGCCGCGCCAGCACTGCACGCGAAATCGGGTCGATCGCCGCACTGCCCGACAAGGCGCGAGCAACCTTTGCGCAGATTTCGGGCCTGGTCGAACGCAGCCTGTTCGCGCTGCGCGCGCTCAACGCCGATGACTGGCAGGCGGCGCGGCAGGCCTATGCCGAATTCGCACTCGAACGGATCGGGGCCGCGCGGTGAGCGGATCGCGCAGCAGCCCCTTCTCACCGCGCGTGGCACTGGCGCTGGTGCTCGGCGGGGCGCTGGCCTTTGTCGCGCTGCTCTGGGCGGTGGGCAGCGGCATGGCCGATCCCGAGCCGCAGCCGAGCGGCGCGCATGTCGAAGGCAAGGGGCTGACCGGCTATGCGGCGCTCTTTGCCTACCTCAAGACGCGCGGCTTCGAAGTCTCCGAAACCCGCGCTCACAGTCCGCTGCGCCACAGCGGCTTGCTGGTGCTGACCCCGCAGCACGAGACCAAGGCCGAAGAACTCGATCGCGCGATCGGCGAACATCGCCAGTTTGGCCCGACCCTGCTGATCATGCCCAAATGGATGGCCGCTCCGTTGCCGGCGGCTGCCACTGCGCTCAACCCCAAAATCAAACCGGGCTTCGTTCAGCTGGTGGTGCCGATGCTGCCGCAGTGGAAGGGGTTTCACGACGAAGTCAGTCTCGACCTCTCGGACCTGTCAAAGGATTCCGCGCAAACCTGGTCCGGCCTCGGCCAGACCGGGGCGCTGGCCAATCCGGGTGCGGTGGTCTCCGCCAAGGGCAAGTCGCTGGTGCCGCTGGTTTCGGCGGGCAAAGGGGGCCGAACGATCGTAGCCTATTTTAACGACGGGTCTTTTCCTGATCTCGGGCCCTATGCACTAGCGCCCCCGGTCAAAGCTGATGAAGCGGCAACGGAAGATGAGACCGTGCCGACTGTCGAGGCCGCTCCGCAAGGCTACGGGGCCCCCGACGAATCAGTGGATCCGGATGCCCCAGCGCAAGACGAGCAAGCCGTGCCGATCACTGTCGCAGCACCGGCCGCCGCCAAGCAGCGTTATCCCGTGATCGTCGTGATCGATCCGGATTTCCTCAACAATTACGGCTTCGCGCACCAGCAAAACGCCGTGGCTACCGAAGCGCTGGTCCGTCTGGCGCTGCGCGGAGAAGGCAAGCAGGTGGTGTTCGACCTGACGCTGGCTGGCTACGGTCGCTCGGAAAGCCTGCTCGAACTGGCTTTTACCCCGCCGTTCCTTGCCGCGACGCTGTGCCTGCTGCTCGCTGCCGGGGTCGCGCTGTGGCGGGCCTATCACCGCTTTGGCCCGCCGCTGCTCGCCGGGCGTTCTATCGCTTTTGGCAAACGCGCGCTGGTCGGCAATGCCGCCGGGCTGCTGCGCCGGGCCAAGCGGCTCCATCTCGTTGGTGCGCCCTATGCCGATGCGGTGCGCGAGCGGCT
The DNA here is from genome assembly GCA_046063275.1 of Novosphingobium sp. Classification (GTDB taxonomy): domain Bacteria; phylum Pseudomonadota; class Alphaproteobacteria; order Sphingomonadales; family Sphingomonadaceae; genus Novosphingobium. The sequence goes on from JBJTLY010000128.1 coordinate 2,202, forward strand.
GGCCAAGGCGCTGGCCTTGCCGGCACGGCTTGAATCGCAAGCGGCCGAGGCGGCGATAGACCGCGCGCTCCATACCCGCACCGGACAGCTTGATGCATTTTCCACCGCCAGCGCCGCCCTGCGCGCCGCACGCGGGCCGCGTGACATGCTGCGCGCCGCCCAGACCTTGAGCTCTCTTGAAAGGACCCTGCTGCAATGACCGTTCCCGCAATGACATTGCCCGAAGTCAGCCATCTCGCGGCAAAGATCCGCGGCCAGATCGGCAAGGCCGTGGTAGGCCAGACCGAGACGATCGACGCGCTGCTGGTCGCCCTGCTGGCGCAGGGTCACGTCCTGCTCGAAGGTCCGCCGGGTACCGCCAAGACCTTTATGGCGCAGTGCTTTGCTGCCAGCCTGGGCCTGCAATTCGGGCGGATCCAGTTCACCCCTGACCTGATGCCCGGCGATATCCTGGGGTCAAACCTGTTCAACTTCCAGACCAGCCAGTTCACGCTGACCCGCGGGCCGATTTTTTGCGAGCTGCTGCTGGGTGACGAAATCAACCGCACCCCGCCCAAAACCCAGGCCGCCTTGCTCGAAGCGATGCAGGAACGCCGCGTCACGCTGGATGGGACCGCGCACCCACTGCCGCAGAACTTCATGGTGGTGGCAACGCAGAACCTGATCGAAAGCCAGGGGGTCTATCCACTGCCCGAGGCGCAGCTAGATCGGTTCCTGTTCAAGCTGCTGATCCCCTATCCGAGCGCCGCAGAGGAAGCGAAGATCGTCGCCACCTTTGGCGAGCGATCGGGGCCGGCGCGCGCCGAGGATCTCGGTGTCGAGGCGGTGGCCGATGCGGCAACAATCGCTTCGGCGGCGGCGGCGGTGAAGACCGTAACCTTGTCCGAAGCCGTCACCGACTATATCGTGCGCCTGATCCGCGCGACCCGCGAAAGCGCAGACCTCTCCGCCGGGGCGAGCCCGCGCGCCGCGGTGCTGCTGGCCAATGCTGCGCGCGCCCGCGCTGCGCTCGACGGGCGAGACTACGTACTTCCCGACGACGTCAAAGCGCTCGCCGCATCGGTGCTGCGCCACCGCCTGCTGCTCTCCCCAGCTGCCGAGATCGAGGGCAAGCAGGTCGAGGCTCTGGTCGCCGCGCTGGTCGAAGCCACCGAGGCTCCGCGGTAAGCACATCGATGACCCCGTCCCGCGCCTTTCCCGTTCCCACCGCCCGCGCCGCGCTACTGGTCGCCGCCGCGGCGCCGGTCGCACTGCTGATCGCGGTCATGGTGCCGGGGAGCTGGGCGGTGGCGCCGCTGATCGGCACACTGGTGCTCGTCCTCGTCGCACTCGACGTCGCGCTCGCCGGGCGCGCCCGCGATGTCGCGCTGTCCGCCCTGGGCGATGCCGAGGTGGGCGAAGCGGGCTGGCTCAAGGTGCTGGCGCAGTTCGGTGGCGGCTGGCGCAGCCGGGTCGATTGCGCACTGGCGAGCGACGCGCGGCTGTTCCCGGGCGGCGCGGCCGCAGCGCGGCTTGACCGGGCCGGGGAGCGCGACTGGCAGGCACAAATAGAGTTCCGCGCGAGCCGGCGTGGTTCGGCCGATGTGGAGGAACTGTGGCTGCGCTGGACCGGGCCGCTCGGCCTCGGCGCACGGCAGATGCGCCAGGCGGTGAGCGAGAGCGTGCGGATCTGGCCGAACATCGCCCCGGTCCGGTCGCCGGCGCTGCAAGCCTTCCTGCGCGACGCTCAGTTCGGCCTGATCGCCCGCCGGATCCGCGGCGAAGGCACGATGTTCGAGGCGCTTAGCGAATTCCAGCCGGGCATGGACAAACGCCGGATCGACTGGAAGGCGAGCGCGCGCCACGCGCATCTCTACGCCAAGGAGTATGAAGCGGAGCGCAACAACCAGATCGTCTTCGCCTTCGATTGCGGGCAGGCGATGTGCGAACCGGTGGGCGGATTGCCCAGGATCGACCGTGCGGTCACCGCAGCGCTGACTACCGCTTATGTTGCCTTGAAGGGCGGGGACCGGATCAGCCTGTTCGGCTTTGCCGCGCGGCCCGAGCTGTTCACACCCTTCGTTTCCGATGCACGCGATTTCCGGCGGCTGCAATCGGCCGCAGCTGGGCTCGATTACCATGCGCAGGAGCCCAATTTCACCCTGGCCCTGGCCACGCTCGCCTCGCGGCTGCAGCGCCGCAGCATGATCGTGGTTTTCTCCGACTTCACCGACCCGACCAGCGCGCAGCTGATGATCGAAAGCGTCGGGCGGCTGACCAAACGGCACCTGGTGCTGTTCGTCACCATGCACGACGAGGAACTGACCGGGATCGCCGGGGCTGAGCCCAGCGACATGCAGCACCTGGCCATGGCGGTCAGCGCGGATTCGCTGCTGCGTCAACGTGCACTGGTGCTCTCGCAGCTCCGCGCGCGCGGGATCGACGTGATCGAAGCGCCCTACCAGGCGATTGGCACGCGGCTGATCGACGCGTACCTGGCAATCAAGCGCAAGGGGGCGATCGGCTGATGGCACTCTTTTCTCTGTTGAGCGGCCGCCAAGCCAAGGATGAAGCTGCAATCGAAGCCGCAGTGCTGCGTTCCGACCGCTTCCGCCAGGAACGCGAGAGCGACTGGAAACGCCTCGAAGCGATCGTCAGCCGGATGGAATCGGGGCGGCTGCGCCGCATTTCAGACGCCGACGTGCTTGAACTGCCAGTGCTCTACCGCACTGTCGCCTCAAGCCTGTCGGTGGCGCGTGAAACCTCGCTCGACGCGGCGACGCTGGCTTACCTCGAAAGTCTGGTCCAGCGCGCCTGGTTCCTCGTCTATGGCCCGCGCACCACGCTGTGGTCGTGGCTCGGGCGGTTCTTCGGCGGCGAGTGGAGCCGCGCGGTGCGCTCGATCTGGCCCGAGCTGCTGGTGGCGCTTGTGCTGATGGTCGCCGGTACGGTGATTGGCTGGAAGCTCTGCGCCGCCGATCCTGACTGGTACAATGCGATGATGCCGCTTGGCCCCGGCGACCTGCGCATGCCCGGTGCCAGCCACGAGGTCCTCAAGGGCACGCTGTTCGGCAATCAGGACCAGAGCGGGCTAAGCGTCTTTGCCGCCTCGCTGTTTAGCCACAACGCCGGGATCGCGATCCTGTGCTTCGCGCTCGGTTTCGCCTTCGGGGTCCCGCCGCTGCTGATGCTGATCCAGAACACCACGATGCTTGGCGCGCTGCTCTGGCTTTACCACGGCCAGGGCTTGACCCTCGACGCGGTCGGCTGGCTCTCGATCCACGGCACCACCGAATTGTTCGCGATCCTTCTCTCGGGCGGAGCGGGGCTGCACATCGGGCGATCAATGGCCTTCCCTGGCACGCGCTCGGTGCTCGAAGCCGCCGCCGAGGCCGGGCAGCGCACCGCCACGGTGATGGCGGGGGTGGTACTGATGCTGGTGATCGCCGGAATGCTCGAAGGACTTGGCCGGCAGCTGATCGATGATACCACTGCCCGGCTCGCGGTCGGCTACGGCATGCTCACCTTCTGGCTGGTCTATTTCTTCCTCTTCCGCCGCACCCCGGTGGGGAGCGAAAGCGAATGAGCGAGGCTGCCGCCAAACCCAAGCGCAGCGATCGCCGCCGGGTGCTGATTACCCCCGAAGGGATCGCGCTGCCGGTCACACTGGCGAGCCGCGGTACCCGGTTCGGCGCGGTGCTGGTCGATCTCACGATCATTTTCGTGACGATGATCGTGAGCACCCTCGGGCTTGTCTACGTCGCGGGCAAGGTGATGACGGACAGCGCGATCAAGTTCGGCAAAGGCGGGCTGCAGATGCCGCCTGCGGTGCAGTTCGTGTTAATCCTCTACATCGCCTTCCTGTTCCTGGTGCGCCACGGCTATTTCCTGTTCTTCGAGCTGGGCCCGCGCGGCGCGACGCCGGGCAAGCGGATGACCGGGATCCGCGTCGCCGCGCGCGACGGCGGGCGGCTGACCACAGAGATGGTGCTGGCGCGAAACCTGCTGCGCGATGTCGAACTCACGCTGCCGCTCATCGCCGCGCTCTCACTGTCCGGAGGCGGCATCGCCGAATGGCTGGCCTTCCTCTGGTTCGCAGTCTTCGCGCTGTTTCCGGTGTTCAACCGCGACCGGCTGCGCGCAGGCGATCTGGTTGCGGGATCGTGGGTGGTCGAGGCGCGGCGGCTCAAGCTCGCCGATGCGCTCAGCACCGGCAGCGCAGCGGTCAGCGGGACCAGCCAGACCACTGGCGCATCGTACAAGTTCGGCGACGAGGAACTGGCGGTCTACGGCGAATACGAGTTGCAGACGCTGGAACGCGTGCTGCGCGAGAACCGCCAGGAGGCAATGGCCGCAGTGCACGAGGCGATCTGCCGCAAGATCGGCTGGAACCCCGGCGCGGGCGACGAGCGGGCGTTCCTCGAAGCCTATTACACCCAGCTCCGCGCGCGGCTCGAAGGCGGGATGCGGATGGGCAAGCGCAAGGCGGACAAGCACGCCGGTTGAGGCTGGCAGCATGCGGCCACCAGCCTCAGCCGCACGTCAGTGGGTTACTTGAACTTCAATTCTTGCCACAGCTGTGAGCCGACCAGATGGCGATACTTGGCCCGTTCGCCCGATGCCGCATCCATCTGGGCATCGGTCTGTTTGTTGTAGGCGCGCATGGCATCGTCGCGCTTGGCCTGCTCGACCGCGTCCGGAATCGACTTGTAGCGGACCACCAAGATCAGATCGGGTTCGCCGTGACGCGCATGCACGTTGCCAAGCACCTCGTAGCTGTCGATCCAGCCTTGCTTCTTGGCGAATTCCTGCCGGTCACGCCATTGGCCAGCGAGGAACTGCGCATAGTCGAGCCCGTGCCCGTCATCGATCGTGACCGAACTTACCTCGACATATTCGCCCGGCACCAGCGGATAGTTTTGCGCCAAGCTGGGCACAGACCAGGCAAGCGCGAGCGATGCGGCCATAACGGCCGCCTTGCGGTATGCATTCATAGATGCTTCCTCCTGTCGTACCTGCCCGCCAAAGGATCTTGGCTGGTACAGGCTGCTCGTCGGAGAGAGGCGACCCCCGGTCCTTGCAGACCACGCCCCCGAAGCGAAGCCGAAGCTATGCCTCAATCGTGCAGGAGTCAAAGCCACACTTGAAGGTGCGCCGGGGCTGGGGCACAGATCGCTCATGGCGAGACCATTCGACATTCGCGAGGACGACCTTACCGGCCCCGAGATTGCCGCGCTGCTGCGCCTGCACCTTGACGAGATGCACCAGTGGTCGCCGCCCGAAAGCGTGCATGCCATGCCGATCGAACGATTGCGGGCACCGGACGTGACTTTCTACGCCGCGTGGGACGGTGGTAATCTCGCCGCCTGCGGAGCGCTCAAGCACCTCGATGCAGCGCACGGCGAACTCAAATCGATGCGCGCGCATCCCGATTACCGCGGACATGGTGCGGGCAAGGCGATGCTGGCGCACCTCATGGCCAAGGCAAAGTTGCGCGGTTACCACAGGGTCAGCCTGGAAACCGGGCGGCCCGAGGAATTCCTGCCCGCACGGCGGCTCTATGAAAGCCATGGCTTTACCGAATGCCCCCCGTTCGGCGACTACACCGAAGATCCATTCAGCATTTGCATGACCAGGGAACTATGACCGACCTTACCCTTCGCCCGGCCACAGCAGCCGACGTTCAAGTGCTGACCCGGCTGGCGCAAGACAGCTTCGTCGACGCCTTCGCGCACCTCTATTCCGAGGCCGACCTCGCCGCATTCCTGCGCGAGGCAAAGTCCGAGGAAGCGACCGCCGCGCTGATTGGGGACCCCGATGGGGCGATGCAGGTGGCGGAGCGCGGCGGCGAGCCGATCGCGTTCTGCAAGATCGGCTACAAATGCGGCTGGCCCGATCAGGCGCGCGGGGCAAAGGCGATGGAATTGAAGCAGCTCTATGCCGCCGCCTCAGCCACTGGCAGCGGCGTAGGCAGCGCGCTGATGGATTGGGCTTTTGCAACCTTCGCTGCACACGGCGCGGATGAGGTTCAGCTTTCGGTCTATTCGGGCAACCACGGCGCGCAAAGATTTTATGCGCGTTACGGCTTTGAAAAGGTAGCCGACGTCACTTTCAAGGTCGGCGAGCAGATCGACGACGAGTATCTGTTCTCGAAGCTGCTCTAGTCCTTGCGCACTCCGAGCACCGCCGAAATATAGTTGATCGGGGCGTGATCAGCTCCATCGCGAAGGGGTACGATATCTTTTAGGCCCTGATATCGCTGGCGGTACTCGGCTCGCGCGGTTGCGATATCTGCTGCGATGTCGGCCTTGTCGTTTCGCTCGCCATGCCGGTCGAGATAGCGCGCCGAAGTAACATGGTGATAGCCCATCCATTCAAACGGAACGCGGGTGACGAAGTCGGCGCACTGACGGTAGCGATGTACGGTGCGCCCGGCGAACAGTGCCGCAAAAGCGGCATTGCCAACCAGCGGCGACCCGAAAGTGATCAGCTCAGCCGTTGGGTGATCACTGGCGAACAGCGTGGCCAGAGCCGCGCCGAGGCTGTGGCCGGTCGTGACCATCCGGCGCGGGGCCAACTTGGCCATCAGCTCCGACAACACGCGGCGGACATTGGTAGCGTCCGTCCTGGCGCTGCGATTGTCGTAAGCCCGGCGGAACCCGCAGTGAACCCAGGCCTTGCCTACCCACGGTCGGCGCAGGAACAGCGCGTCGGTAATAATATCCCAGCGCGAGGTCGATTCGGTCCCGCGAAAGACCACGTAGGCGGTGTGCTGCGGATCGAGTGTCACGAATGCCTGGGTATTGCGGTGCCGGTCTTCAACCAGATGCGGCGGCGATAGCCCGAGCCCGGCCAGTGCCTGCTCGAGCCGTGACAACTGGTCGGGCGCAAACGAATAGTAGGCCAGCCGCGCCAGTTCGGCGCAGCGCGCGTCGAGACTCTTGCTGAACAGTCCGGGTTCGAGCGGATCCGCCAATTGCGGCCGCAGCAAAGCGTCAAGCGTCGGATCGTAGAGCATGCCGTAATCCCCCGCGGCAAAGCTGCCTGCACGCGATCACCATGTCCAGACCATTTGCCCCGTAGCGGCGCGCGCTCTATAGGCAGCGCCATGTCCTCGATCAGACCCTGGCGCGATATTGCGCGCCGTAGCTCGCGCCAGATCATGGTTGGCTCCGTGCCAGTCGGTGGCGACGCGCCGATCACCGTGCAGACCATGACCAACACGCTGACCAGCGATGCTGCGGCAACGATCGACCAGATCAGGCGCTGCGAAGATGCCGGAGCCGACCTGATCCGCGTCTCGTGCCCCGATGAAGCCAGCACCGCCGCGCTCAAGCAGATCGTCCACGCGGCGCGCATTCCCGTCATTGCCGACATCCATTTTCACTACAAACGCGCGCTCGAAGCGGCGGACGCGGGTGCGGCCTGCCTGCGGATCAATCCGGGCAATATCGGCTCCTCCGAACGCGTCGCCGAAGTGGTCCGCGCGGCCAAGGCCAACGGCTGCGCAATCCGCATCGGGGTCAATGCCGGCAGCCTGGAAAAGGACCTGCTCGAAAAATACGGCGAGCCTTGCCCGGAGGCGCTGGTCGAATCCGCGCTCGATCACATCAAGCTGCTGCAGGACCATGACTTCCACGAATACAAGGTGGCGGTGAAGGCCAGCGACGTGTTCCTTGCGGTGGCTGCCTACATGCAACTCGCCGAAGCAGTCGACTGCCCGCTCCACCTGGGCATTACCGAGGCTGGCGGGCTGATCGGCGGCACGGTCAAATCGAGCATCGGCATGGGCAATCTGCTGTGGGCCGGGATCGGCGACACGATCCGCGTCTCGCTTTCGGCCGAGCCCGAGGAAGAAGTCCGCGTCGGTTACGAGATCCTCAAGAGCCTTGGCCTGCGTACCCGCGGTGTCCGCGTGGTCTCCTGCCCGAGCTGCGCGCGGCAGGGCTTTGATGTGATCCGCACCGTCCAGGCGCTCGAAGATGCGCTGAGCCACATCAAGACGCCGATGAGCCTCTCGGTGCTCGGCTGCGTGGTCAACGGCCCGGGCGAGGCGCGCGAGACCGATATCGGCATCACCGGTGGCGGCCAAGGCAAGCACATGGTCTATCTTTCGGGTGTGACCGATCACCACGTAGCCGATGCCGAGATGATTTCGCACATCGTGTCGCTGGTCGAAGCCAAGGCGGCCGAGATCGCGGCGGGCGCGTCGGTGAGCATGGATGTAACGCACGGCAAGGCCGCCTAAGCTTTCGGTAATATCGCGCGGCTATGCTCGCCGCCATGAACCGGCTTTACGGCATAGCCCTGTTCGCGATCGGCGCGATGTGCATGGTCGCGGCGTTTCTGGTGCCTCACGGCAGTGACGCGCCCGCGCCCGCGCCGGTGGCTACGGCCAAACATAAGGTCGCCAAGGTTGAGACAGATGCACTGCTGCTGCGCCGCGATACCTCGGGCCAGTTCCATCTCAATGCGATAGTGCGGGGGAATTCGGTCAAATTCCTGATCGATACCGGTGCCGATATGGTCGCGCTGACCGAAGAGGAAGCCACCAATCTCGGGCTTGATCCTGCGCCGGACCAGTTCCAGCCGGTGATGCAGACTGCCTCGGGGGTCGGCTACGGAGCCCCGATCAAGATCGATGAGCTCGAGGTCGCCGGGACCACGCTCCACGATGTCGACGCGGTGGTGGTGCGCGGATTGTCGGTCAACCTGCTTGGCCAGTCGGTGCTGCGCCAGCTCGGCGGGGTCGAGCTCAAGGGCGATACCATGGTGATCCGCTCGAACTGACATTTTGCGCTGGCAACAGTGGCGCAATCGATTAGGGCGCGCGGCATGAACGCCCCGCGCCACGGCCTTTCCCCGCTGCATCTTGCTCTGGCGCTAGCGGTAACCGCGGTGTGGGGTTCGAACTTCGTCATCATCAAGTTCGCGCTGGTGCACCTGCCGCCGCTGACCCTGGCGCTGCTGCGCTTCACCCTAGCCTTCTTCCCGCTTGCGCTGATCGTGCCGCGCCCGCAGGTGCCGTGGCGCAATCTCGCCGCCTATGGTGTGCTGATCGGGGCGGGGCAGTTCGGGCTGCTGTTCACCGCGATGCGCGCCGATATCACCCCGGGGCTGGCCAGTCTGGTGGTTCAGGCGCAGGCCTTCTTCACCATCGGCATGGCGGTGTGGCTCAACGGCGAGAAGGTCGCGCGTTATCAGATCGCTGCCTTGCTGCTGGCGAGCGCGGGAATTGCGCTGATTGCGCTGCATACCGATGCCAGCGCGACGCCGCTCGGGCTGTTTCTGGTGCTCTGCGCGGCGGCGAGCTGGGCCGGGGGCAATATGGTCGCGCGCGCCGCGGGGAGCGTCAACATGCTCGGCACGTCGTGTGGTCGAGCCTGTTCGCGGTGCCGCCGCTGCTGGTCTTCGCGCTGGCGCTCGAAGGCTGGCCGCTGATGTCCGCCGGAATCGCCGCTGCCGACTGGAAAACCTGGGGTGCGGTGGTGTGGCAGTCGTTCGGCAACACCATGTTCGGCTACGGGGTGTGGGGCTGGCTGCTGGCGCGGCATTCGGCGAGCAATGTCGCGCCGCTGTCGCTGCTGGTCCCGGTCTTCGGCCTCGCTACTTCGGCTTTGGTGCTGGGTGAGCCGCTCCAGCCGTGGAAGCTCGCCGCCTTTGCCTTGGTTATGGCGGGGCTTGCAGTCGGAGTGCTGTGGCCGAAATTGAGGAAACCTGCATGACCATCACGATCCGCCCAGCCGTCGCCGCCGACCTTGGCCTTATCGGCGATCTGATCCGCGATCTCGCGGTTTATGAGAAACTCGAACACGAAGTCCATTTCGATCCGGCCGTACTCGGTGAGAAGCTGTTCGGAGCACGCCCTTACGCCGAAGTGGTGATCGGCGAGCTCAATGGCACGGCGCAAGGCTTCGCGCTGTTCTTCCACAATTTCTCCACCTTTGAAGGCCGACCCGGGATCTACCTTGAAGACCTCTACGTGCGCGAGGCCGCGCGTGGCAGCGGGCTCGGCAAGGCTTTGCTCAGCCATCTCGCGGCCCTTGCGGTGGAGCGCGACTGCGCCCGGCTCGAATGGTCGGTGCTCGACTGGAACGAACCTGCAATCGGATTTTACAAGAGGCTTGGCGCGCGGTTCATGGACGAATGGACCGTGATGCGGGTCGACGGCGAAGCCCTCGGCGCGCTTGGAGCCAGTACGCGGCTTGGCGCACGCCAGCCCTGATCCGGCGATTTTGGCTGGAATCCTGTTCAGCACTTGGTTATCCACAGCTGCTATGGTGGGGACCATGAACCGTCGGGATCTGATTCTGGGTGGAATCGCCGGGGCAGCTGCGCTGTCCGTGCCTGGTCGCGCTCTGGCGCGGCTCGGGCAGAACGGCCCGCTCGTTGACGAATTTGACAAGACTTTCGGGGCCTTACCGCAAGCGCCAGTCGTTCCCGCAGCTCCCGCACTGCCCACCATCGTGGTGCCCAATCCGGCCTATGACCGCAAGGTCCTGAGCATCGCTGCTCGCGAAGTCGAACGCGCCGGGAATCGCTTGTGGCGCAAAGACATTGTCGGAATCGCCGATTTCGCCCGGCCCTCCACCCTGCCGCGGTTTCATTTCGCCAATCTTGAGAATGGCACCGTCCGTTCATTTCTGGTCGCGCACGGCCGCGGCTCGGACCCGGAGCACAGCGGGTTCCTGCAGACTTTCTCCAACCAATACGGCTCCGAGGCGACCTCGCGCGGGGCCTATCTCACCGCCGAATGGTACAATGGCAAGTACGGCACCTCGATCCGTCTGGTCGGCATGGACGGAGACAATTCCGCCGCGCTCGAACGCGCGATCGTGATGCATCCCGCCGCCTATGCGACCGAGGAGCACATTATCAAATTCGGCAAGCTGGGCCGCAGCGAAGGGTGCTTTGCGATGAGCCCCGATCAGTTCAACGAGGCGCTGTGGCACCTCTCGGGCGGACGCCTGCTCTACGCTGACCGTATCGGCGACGCTTGAACCCGCCAGTCCCGCCTTCACCCGCGCAGCTCCGCTCGCGCCGCATGCTCCTTATCATTGGCGGTGTCGCGCTGCTGGCGCTGGCCGCGCCATGGCTGTGGCGCTGGTGGCAAGAGGCGCACCTCGCGGACGGCAAGACCAATGTCTATTCACAGGATATTTCACGGCCGAGCCAGGAGTTGGCGCTGTGCCTGCTCAAGCGCGATGACGACGGGGTTGCGCTGGACATCACCAGCGAAAATCATTTCACCGACACAGGCCAGGAATTCGTGGTCATCATCGAGCGCCGCGACAGTCGGCATGTGCTGCGGGCGTGGCTACCGCCCGGGCGGAAACTGACCGATGCGGAGCAGAATCGGCTGGATAATTGCGCAGCGCAGCCAGTCTACTGATTTCGCCGGAACTACCCTTCGCGCAGATTTCGTGACTTCACGAAAGCAGCAGGATTGCCGGAATAGACCCCATCCGGTTCAGCATCGCTGAACAAGGCTCCCCGCGCGCCCAGCACCGCGCGATCGCCCATGGTCACGCCGGGCCCGACAAAAGCTTCGGCAGCCACCCAGCACTGCGCACCGATAGTCACCGGGCGAAGCACGAGCTGGAACAGCGGATCGTGCACGTCGTGCGTGCTGGCGCAGATATGCGCACGCTGCGACACCACGCTGCGCGCGCCGATGGTGATGCGGCCCTGGTTATAGAGCCGCACTCCGGGTCCGATCAGCACATAATCGCCTAGCTCGAGATTGGCCGGATGCCAGACCGAGGCGCTGCCGTGGACCCTTGCGCCCTGCCCGACCTTGGCCCCAAATGCGCGCAGCACCAGCCGCCGCCAAGCATGCAACGGCGGCGGGGTGAACCGGGCGAGCACCAACCAAGCGGTCATCCACACCACGCGGAACAAGCGATTGCCCAGCGAAAAGCTCGCCCCGCCTTCCAGTGGCCGCGTCTCCCGCGCATCGAGCGGTGTCATGCCCGCCTGCTCCCCTCAGCGATTGCCAGCGCATAGGCTTCACCCCAGCGCGCGGCGATGGTTTCGGACGAAAACGGCCCGGCGGCAAGGGCCAGCGCGTTGCGCGACATGGTCAGCCAATCCGCCTCGCTGCGGTTCAGGGCCAGTTCGAGCGCGTTGGCGATCTCGGCTGTACTGTCACCGCACTCGATCGCCGCCCCCGCCGCGAAGCCATCAGGCAGGTTGCATTCGCTGGTCATGATCGTCGGGGTCCCGGCAGCCCAGCCTTCGAGCACCGCCATCGGCAGACCCTCGCTCAGTGACGGCAGTGCCATGTAACGCGCTTCCACAAGCATCGCCGCTTTGGCCAGGCCAAATATCGGGCCGATGAACTGCACCGCGCCGCTCGTAGTAGCGACCGCAGCCTGCAACGCGGCGACGTCCGCCGGATCACCCCAGCCGGCGATGGTCAGGCAGCTGCCGGGCGGCAAGTTCGCCTCGTTCCACGCGGCAACCAGCGCGAGCAAGTTCTTCTTCGAATGAATCCGCCCGATGTAGATGACATGCGGCGCGCGCGGCGCTGGATCGGGCTTTGAGACCGGAGGCGCGGCATTGGCGATAACCATACTGTCCTGTCGCCCACTCTCATCGGCGATATCGCTCGCTTCGCGCTGGGTCAGGGCGTGCATAAAGCTCGCCACCTGCCAGCTTGCCCTTTCATAGCCGGTTCGCGCGAGCGCCTTCTTCCAACGGCCGCGCGCGGTGATCCACGGATCGAGCATGCCGTGCGGCGAGACCACATAGCCCCGCCCCGTGGCGCGGGCCCATTGCGCCCCGGCGCGCGACGGATACATCCAGATGCCGTGCAGGTGCAGGCAGTCCAGTTGCTCAGCCAGCATCCCGCGCAGCAGCTCGGGCGCATAGCCGATCTGGCGGGGACCGCGCACCGCGAAGGTCTTCACCTGAGCAGCGCCGAAGCGCGCGCGATCCTCCGCTGTGTGCGCATCGTCGAGCGCAAAAACCACCGGCTCGCCGCCGCACGCGTCGATGATCCCGGCCTGCGCCACCACCGCTTCGAACACCCCCCCGCCCAGCCGCGAGGCCGAGGCGGTGAGCAGGCCGATCCGTTTGCCGGTGAGCGAGCGGGTCATGCCTCGCGCGGGGTCGCAGCCGCTCGCAATGTCGCGCGCCGGCGCCGAACCGCAGGGGGCAACGCCGCCCACTCCGGATCTGCCTGAGGCACCGCCGCAGGCACAGCAGCGTTTGCCCCGCCGTCTTTCAGCTTTCGCCGCGCAACGGCGCGCATGGCGACCGCGCTCGGGATACCGGCGTAGCGGGACAGCCAGTACCACAGCAAGACTGGGCCGAGGAAGAACAGCCCTTCCCGAAATACGGTAATCAACTGGCCATCGCGGAACGCCACGATCATGATCGGGACGAAGATCATGTAAGCCGCCGTCTTGATTGTGGTCTGCGGTCCTTCGACAAAGCGCCGATAGATCAGGCCAAGCCCATAGCCCCATAGCCCGCACCAGATCAGCACGCCGGGCCAGCCGAGCGAATACCAGCCTTCGCCGGGCAGCGACCGCGTCATGCCGATCGCCCGTCCGTAGTCCATCAGATAGATGCGGTTGAACGGCGCGCCGACCGGCTTGTTCTTCCACAGCACCCGCGGGATCGGCTCGGTGAATATCTGAAAATTATCAAGGAAATAGCCGTAGGTGTGCGTGCGCTGCGGGATTGCGTAGACCAGATATTCGAAGAACTCGAGGTTGCCGAAGTCCATGCCTTCGAGCCAGCGCTCGTTGTCGCGGGTATTGTAGAACACGGTTGATGCCGTGTCGTTGCCGATCGCCTTACGGATTGTCAGGCCGCGATCGTTGCCCACCGTATTGAATGCCAGCACAACCGCGATCAGAAGTGCGGCAACCTGCAAGCTGGGCAATCTGCGGCGATGTTCGTAGAGGTAGAGCAAGCCCACTGTCACGAGTGCGGTCACGAATGGGCCGCGTCCACCCGTTCCGGCCCGAAGCACGACAAAGCCGATCAAGGGCATGAGCGCGAGCAAGCGGAACCGGAACAACCAGGCGATGAGTGCACCGCAGGTGGCGAGCATCAATTGCGCTTCGGCAACATAGCCGTTGCCCTTGGTGTTTACATAAACACCTGTACCGGCGTCGCGGATCATCGATTCGTAGCCCATCCCGGTTGTGGCGGCACCAGTCCAGACGCTGGCAAGCGAGTAGAGTCCGATCGGAACGCAGAGCAGCAGAACCCAGAAAAGCAAAGGCTTGAACCGTTCACGCTCGGCAACGGCAAAGCGATCCTGCTTGAACTGCATCGCAACGTTGCCCGACATCAGGCAGAAGAGAGCGAAGGCCAGAAAGCCGAGGTTCGATGCCAGGATAACGGTAAGCTTGTCGCTCGCGGACGGGGTGAACTGGTAGCCGCGATAGATCAGGCTGAAATCATTCAACCGAGCCACGATCGGCCGAAACACGAAGACGAAGCCGTGGAACGCCGAATAGAAAGTGAGGGGGTGAAAGATGCTGAACGCGGGGCTTCGGACGAAATAGACCGTCACGCCAAGGAAGCAGATGACCGACAGGGCTAGCGCTGCTGCGTACATGACTGCCCTGCTCTTTTGCCAGCCCGACCTTCGGGTTTGCCTTTTGGCAGTCGGGGCGGCACAAGGCAACCGGCCAAATCCCCCTTTAGCCATATCCCGTGCGCGCTGACGCACCGCAGCAATGCCCAGGTGCCTGCCGGGAATAAATGACATTTTTTGAAGGAGTTGCGAGTGGCGGGATCAATCTACGAAGACGGCAGCTATCTCGATGCCAACCCGGATTGGCACGCCGCCGATGCGCCCTTCAAGGCGCGCTGGATATCGGCCATCATCGAACAATATGCCCTGAAGCCCAAGACAATTACCGAGGTCGGTTGCGGCTCCGGGGAAATACTCGTGCAACTCCGCCAGATCTATCCGCAGGCAGCTTTCACCGGTTACGATATTTCGCCGCAAGCCGCCCGGATCAATTCCGAAAAATCGGGCCCTGGTCTGAATTTCATCCAAAGCGATTATTTGGCCGAGGAAACTCCCCAAGCCGACGTTCTGCTGGCAATCGACGTTTTCGAACACGTTGAGGATTATATGGGTTTCATTCGCGCATTGAAGCCCAAGGCAACCTACAAGATATTCCATGTCCCCTTGGATCTCTCGGTGCAGGCAATGCTAAGAGGAAAACCGTTGATGCAGTCCCGCAAGATCGTTGGTCATCTGCATTACTTCTTCAAGGACACTGCCCTGGCAACGATAAGTGACTGTGGGTACGATATCCTTGGTTGGAACTATACCCACGGTGCGGAATCGCTTCCAGGGCGAGCATTGCGGACACGTCTGCTCAACACCCCGCGCAGGATCGCCAGGTCGATCAACGAAGATTTTGCGGTCCGGCTGTTCGGCGGTGCATCGATGATGATTTTAGCAACCTGAATTACAGAGCAGTCGCCAACCTTCCACAACAGTATGATCAGCTTGCAAGATGGCTTCGAACGAGCGCTCTCGCCTTCCCGGTATTGCGTTCGGTTAGGTATGAGAAAGCCCAAGCGGCCACCATGCTGCCGAGCGTCAAAGCCAGCGTCAAGACAACACCCAGTGGCGAGGCGGCCTGCCGCGTCCCCGCAGTAGCCCACGAACCGACAAGCGCAACGAGCGGAAAATGAATGACGTAGAGCGAATAGCTTGAATTGCGACCATAGCGGGCCAGCGGTTCGAACAGGCGCGGTAACGGTACCGAACCGGCACGCAACATGAAAAGCAGCCCCGCGAAGGCAAGCGCCAATACAAAATCGATAGCGGCGCCAGTGCGTATTCCCGACAGCAACAAGACGGCAAGGAATATAGCGGCTCCCGCTCCAGTCTGCCAAGGGCGCGCGCGCTTCGTCGCGGTCATCGGGCTGAGCCACATCAGTGCGAAGCCCAAAAGCCAGCTGGCAAAGCCGAATGCAATCCCGGGATTCAGCCACGCCACCGCAAGCCCGGCGAGGCCGAGCGAAAATTTCCGCTTCACGAACAGCAGGGCAAGTGCCGGAAACCAGACATAATACCAGAACTCTGCGGCGAGGCTCCACAAAGGCCCGTTCGAGCCCCATGTGGGAACGAGGATCGTCTGCAGGAAGGCGAGATTGCCGAGCAGCACCTCTCCGCCCAGCTTCGGCAGGATCGGACTGATGATGCTGTGCGAGCCGCTGGTCCCGGAATAGAGCGGAAAGCCAAATTCCACCGCCCCGACCCAGTCGAGCAATCCGCCAACCATCAGCGCCGGAACCAGCACGATCAGCAACCGGGACAACCGGTCGATCAGGTAGTCACGCCAGAAGTTCGGACTGTCCAGCCGACCGAGCACAGATCGGCTGATCCAAAAGCCGCTAAGCACGAAAAACACCACGACTCCGGAATGACCGAAGCCCGTGGCGGCATAAAACGGCGCGTATGCAAGATTTCCATTGTAGTCAGCCATCACGATATCGCGGGCATGGCTGACCACGACGATCACGGCGGCGGCCGTTCGGAAGAAATCCATCCAGGCAAACCAGGGGGCCTGCGTTGCCTGCGCTGCCACAGCATCGGCTGCTTCGTCGATGGCCCCCGCAATTGCCACTTAAGTCAGCCGCCTTCCGCCACCACGCCGCGGAAATAGTCGATGGTCCTGACCAGGCCGTCGCGCAGCGGCACCGAGACCTCCCAGCCGAGATCTTTCTTGGCTCGGGTAATGTCGGGGCGGCGCTGGCGTGGATCGTCTTGCGGGAGCGGCTGGAAGACGATCTTCGATTGCGATCCGGTCAGCTCGATCACTTGCTCGGCGAGCTCGAGCATAGTGAACTCGCCTGGATTGCCCAGATTGATCGGCCCGGTCACATCGTCGTTCGTTGCCATCAGCGCCATCAGCCCGCGCACCAGATCGTCGACATAGCAGAACGAGCGGGTCTGCTGACCGTCGCCATAGATGGTGATGTCCTCGCCACGCAAAGCCTGGACGATGAAGTTCGAAACCACGCGCCCGTCGTTGGGGTGCATGTGCGGGCCATAGGTGTTGAATATCCGCGCGACCTTGATCTTCAGATTGTGCTGGCGGCGATAGTCGAAGAACAGCGTCTCGGCGCAGCGCTTGCCCTCGTCGTAGCAGCTGCGGATGCCGATCGGGTTGACGTTGCCCCAATAGCCCTCGACCTGCGGGTGGACGTGGGGGTCGCCGTAGACCTCGCTGGTCGAGGCCTGGAAGATCCGCAC
>JBJTLY010000129.1:0-4451 GCA_046063275.1 Novosphingobium sp.
CGATCAGGCTCGCCAGCAGCCACGGGCGTTGTTGGATCAAGGCGCGTTTAGGCATTCGGCGTTTCCTCTCGCAGGCCAGCTTGGCGTTTCCATTTGCGCCGCGCAAGGCTAGGCGCTGGCGGATGACACACGATGTTCACATCATTGGCGGCGGGCTCGCGGGGAGCGAAGCAGCCTGGCAGCTCGCCAAGCGTGGGCTGAAGGTGCGGCTCTCGGAAATGCGCGGCGGCGGGGATATGACCCCGGCGCACCAAGGGACGGGGCTGGCTGAGCTGGTCTGCTCGAATTCGTTCCGCTCGGACGATCACGAGAAGAACGCGGTGGGCCTGCTCCACCACGAAATGCGCGCGCTCGATTCGCTGGTCATGGCTGCGGCTGCGAAGGCGCAGGTTCCGGCGGGATCAGCGCTGGCGGTAGACCGAGATGTCTTCTCGGCCGCAGTCGAAGCCGCGCTGGATGCCCAGCCGACCTTGACCGTGGTGCGCGAACGCATTCATGCCTTGCCCGATGCTGGCCTCACCATCGTAGCCACCGGTCCGCTCACCTCGGGCGCGCTGGCGGACAGCATCGCCGCAGCGACCGGAACTGACAGCCTGGCCTTCTTCGATGCCATTGCCCCGATCGTCCACCGCGATTCGATCGATATGGACATCTGCTGGATGGCCGCGCGGTGGGACAAGAATTCGGACAGCTCGCTCGCGCTGGGCGGCGACGGCAAGGATTACATCAACTGCCCGATGACCCGCGAGCAGTATCTCGCCTTCCATCAAGGGCTGCTCGATGGCGAGAAAACCGAATTCCGCGAGTGGGAGGCCAATACACCCTATTTTGAAGGCTGCATGCCGATCGAGGTGATGGCATCACGCGGGGTGGATACGCTGCGCTTCGGGCCGATGAAACCAGTGGGGCTCGACAATCCGCATTGGGCCACCGAAGAGCACCCCACCGGGCGCTGGCCCTATGCGGTGGTGCAGTTGCGCCAGGACAACAAGTTGGGCACGCTTTGGAACATGGTCGGCTTCCAGACCAAGCTCAAACACGCCGAACAGGTCCGCCTTTTCCGCACTATCCCCGGGCTCGAGAATGCCGAGTTCGCGCGACTTGGCGGGCTGCATCGCAACACGTTTCTCAATTCTCCAGTGCTGCTCGACCGGCAGCTGCGCCTCAAGCGCGCGCCGCACATCCGCTTTGCCGGGCAGATCACCGGTTGCGAGGGCTACGTCGAAAGCGCCGCAGTTGGACTGCTCACTGGTCTGATGGCCGCCGCCGAACTGGCCGGAAGGAGCTGGACCACCCCGCCCCGCACCACCGCGCTGGGGGCGCTGCTGTCACACATCACCGGCGACGCGGTGGCTGAAACCTACCAGCCGATGAACGTCAACTTCGGGCTGTTCCCGCCGGTGGACGAGGCGGTGAAAAAGAAGCAGCGCAAGGAAGCTTATACCGGGCGGGCCAAGGCCGACCTAGCCGCCTGGCTTGCCTGACGGCTGACAGCCGCACTTGGCCTGCTTGCCCGCCTTGGGCTTGGTCGTTACGAATTCTCCGCGGGTCAGGCTGCCGTTGCCGTCTCCATCTGCAGCCTTGAAGCGGTTGGAAGTCATCACCGACCATTCCTCAAAGCTCAGCAGGTTGTTGTGATCGGTATCGAGCTTGCGGAACACCGCGATACGGGGCTGCAGCATCTCGACCCGGGTGATCGCGTTGTCACGGTTGCGGTCAAGCCGGTTGAAGCGCTTTTCCTCGCGACTGGCCTCGCTCATCCCGGGGAGTGACGCGCCCTTCATCCCCTCGCCGTCTTCATCGGGCAATTCTTCCAGCGGAAGCCCGGTCGCATCGGGTTCACCCACCATCTGCGGCGGCGGGGCCGAGGCGTTGACCGAAGCCTGCCCCTGCCACCAGAAAAACCCAGCTCCGGCAAGCATCAAAGCCGAAACCGCACCCAGCACAATCCGATTCATCTTGCCGCCTCCAGTAGACGGCAAGTCTAGCTCAAATACCCAGCAAGCCAAGCCTAACCGCAGCGAGTGCAGCTATTGGGCCGTGCAAAAGCGGTAATTGTCCTCCTTGCCGCGTAGCCAGCCCGTAAAGTACCTGCAGTGGGCGCAATTCACGGGGCAGGGAAACGCGGGGCCAGTCATAATCAGTTCGTTTTGCCAGCATCGGAGACAGGTCCGCCAGAGCCCAGCCCCGCGCGGCTGCGGCAATCCCTGCTGGTGGAATCCCCAGCAATTCCGCAAGAGCCAGGCACGCCGCAGCGCGCCCTTCGGCGGCAATGGCCGCTTCCTGTTGCCCGAGTTTCTCGTCTCCAAGCAGCGGCTCCCAGGTATTGGCGAGCGGTGCCAGTCCCTCTGCCCGATCGCCCCATGGTTCGAGTAGCGCCAGAAGCGGTTCACCCCTTCGGCGTTGTTCCGCCGGCTTGGCCACCTCCTCACGCCACCAGGCGAGCTTGATCTGCGCCAGCATCGGTTCGCGTGCGTCGCGGACAATTCCGCTGAGCCTTGCATCAAGGGCAAACAGCCCAAGCCACAGGCCGCGCGAGCGTGCCGGGGCATAGCTCAATGCGAGCCGGCGCTCGACCGGCAGAGTGGCCAGAAATTCCGGTTCAGACATCGCTCAACTGCCTAGTCCCGGCACCCATTGATGCAACCGCCAGCTGGGTAAAATCTGCAAATCAACCACTCATTAACCCTGATGCTTGAGAGGACGGGAACCAAGACCGCGTAGTGGCATGGTGTTCTGGAACCAAATGAGGGCACCATGCTCGGCACAATTCGGCGCTTTCTCAGCGATCTGCGGCATAACAAGAGCGGCAACGCCATGTTGCTTGTCGCGCTCGGCATGCCGGTGCTGATTGGCACCTCGGGTCTCGCGGTCGATTCTGCGCAATACTACATGTGGAAACGCGACCTGCAGTATGCGGCCGATCAGTCGGCCTTGGCAGGTGCCTGGGCGCGGACCACCACCGCGACACAATCGACCTACTCGTCGCGCGCGCTGCAGGAATACAACGCCAACGTACAGAATTCAGCCGATTTCGATGCTGCCCCCACGATTGCGCTCGGCAACTGGGACTCTGCAACGAACGCGTTCACTGCGAACGCCAATGGTACTGCGGTCAAGGTTACTGCTTCGGCTTCGAAAAGCCTGCCCTTCACCAACATCGTCACGGGGCGCCCGGTAACCGTCTCGGTTTCCGCAATTGCGACGGCGTCGCAGGCCGGGAACTCTGTCACTACCACGACCACTTACAACACCCTTACCGCATGCATGATTGCGCTAAACCCTTCGGCATCGGGTGCGTTTACAATCGGCGGTAGCGCATCGGGCTCAGTTGGTTGCGGCGGCGCGGCACTGTCCAGCGACCCGTCTGCGGCGATCCGCGAAAACGGCAATCCCAGCGCCACGTTCGGTCAGCTCGTTGCAACTGGAGGTATCGAATACAGCCTGCTCAACAATGTTGGCGGTGACCCGCTCAAACTCAAGTCGAACACCGTTGGCTTGGTCGACCCGCTTGGGGTACTTGCAACTCCGACCGGTAACGGCATTACGCGTACATATTCCTGTCCTACCGTAACGGCAGGATCGTACACGGCGGACGGCTATACGACTACTGAGACTCAATATGCGTACTACAAGGGCAAGCAATTCAAGAACGCCACCCTTCAAACAAGTTACACCGGAACCGGCTTCCTTGCGGATGTCACTGGTACAGACGCCCCGAAGTCCAATTTCACAAATGCTGCGGCAACGAGTACGACCGCAGTTGGTACTGGTGCTTGGAGCGCTTGGACTGCCGGTACTGAAACCAACGCCAATGGCGGCAGCGACTCGAGCACAATCTGGCGCGTGCCATCTACGCGGACGCAAAAGACCATCACCGCCGTACACACGCTAATTGCAGCAAACGACGGCACGGCCAAGCCGCTTCCAGGCACATACAGCAACATCAGCATTGCCTGTAAAACGGAGTTCCAGCCTGGTATCTTCGTGATCAACGGCACAATCGACTTCAGCCAGAACCAGACTGTCACTGGCGCTGGCGTGCTCTTCGTGATGACCGCTGCGAATACGATCAACAACATCAATTCAAACACAAATTTGGCATTCTCCGGCATCACTTCATCCATGTTGATGAGCGACTACGGCTATAGCTCGGCCGATGCAGCAAAGCTCGCTGGAATGCTTTTCTTCGACAAGCTCTCAACCGACCAGATCAAGTTCAATGGCAATTCCACCACCAATTTCAACGGTATCATCTACACCCCGCATCGCACCCTGTGGTTCAACGGAACCTCGGCAGTGTCGGGTGCGTGCATGATGCTGGTCGCGGACAAGCTATTGCTGGACGGCACGACCAACATGAGCAGTTTCTGCCAGCCCTCGAACGCCAACAGCATGCAGGTGCGGCCGCAGTTTACCACTTCGACAACCACGCCCGGCACGACCGCTTC
>JBJTLY010000130.1:0-3552 GCA_046063275.1 Novosphingobium sp.
TGATCGAGCGCACCCCCTGCTGGAGCACCTCGTCAGCCATCTGGAAGGCTTCCTTGAAGGTGGTTTCCGCCTTGGCGACCAGGAACAGGTTCTGGTTGGGGATGACGATCAGCGTATCGCCGTGCTTCTGCAGTTCCTCGATCCCGGCATCGGCAGCGCGCATCCGGCGGGTGCCTTCGAACAGGAACGGCTTGGTCACCACGCCCACGGTCAGCACGCCCTTTTCGCGCGCGGCCTTGGCCACCACCGGCGCGGCGCCGGTGCCGGTGCCCCCGCCCATGCCCGCGGCGATGAAGCACATGTGTACCCCTTCGAGCGCGCGGTCGATTTCGGCCATGCTCTCTTCCGCAGCGGCGCGGCCAACTTCGGGCCGGGCGCCGGCGCCAAGGCCCTGGGTGATCTCGCTGCCCAACTGGATGCGATGTTCGGAGACCGAATTGTTGAGCGCCTGCGCATCGGTATTGGCGACGACGAAGTCGACCCCCTCGATCCCGGCGGTGATCATGTTGGCGATGGCGTTGCCACCGGCGCCGCCAACCCCGATCACCGTGATCCGGGGCCGCAGTTCTTCAACGGCGGGCGCTCCGATATTGATGCTCATTTAAACGTCTCCTGGCCTTGGCGGGCGGATGCTAATCTTACAGTTAACACGGTTCTTGCACTTATAGAATCAGCGAATCAAAGCTGTTGCCGCCGTTGTCCACACCTCAAAAGTACTCGCGCATGGCCTGGTAGAGCCGTCCAGCGAGCCGAAAGCCCTTGTAGCGCACGATCGGTTGGTAATTGTGCCCCACTGCGCGAATATCGACCGGATCGGCCGCGGCGTAGAGTACCAGCCCGGCCAGCGTGGTGAAACCGGGTGTGGCGTGCGCCTCGGCAAGCCCCTTCAGATGCTGTGGACGGCCGATGCGCACCGGCTTGCCCAGCGCCGCCTGGACGTAATCCGGCAGCCCCGCCAGTTCCGCGCCGCCGCCGGTGAGCACCACCAGCTGCCCGCGCTGTCCGCTGAAACCCAGCGCTTTCAGAGCCTTGGAGACCTCTTCGGTCCAGACCGCAAGTTGCGTGGTGATCACCGAAACGAGCTCGGCGCGCGGCACGCGGTTCTTGTCGTCGGCGTGGCGCGCTGCAGGTCCGCCGGCTTCCTCGCCCGGCGCATTGACCGGGATCATCTCGCGGTGATCGGAAGGGCTGGCGATCGCCGAGCCGTGGACGCATTTCAATCGCTCGGCCTGAAAGCGGCGGATGCCGAAGGCCGAAGCCACCGCGTCGGTAATGTCGCCCGAACCGAGCGGGATCGTGACGAGGCCAAGCAGCATGCCCGCGGCGTAAACCGAAACATTGGTAACCTCCCCGCCGAATTCGACCAGCGCGACGCCCAGTTCGCGTTCCTCCGCGCTAAGGCAGGCATAGCCCGCAGCGATCGGCGAGCCGACCACTGCTTCGACATCTAGGTGCGCGTTCTGCACGGCTTCGGTGATGTTGCGGATCGGCGCGCCATCGGCGAGCATCACGTGAATATCGACCCCGAGCCGTTCGGCATGGAGCCCCTTGGGATCGGCCACCCCGTCCGCACCGTCGAGCGTGTAATGCGCGGGCTGGGCATGCAGCACCATGCGCCCGTCGGGCTGGATCACATCGCGCGCAGAAACAAGCAGGTGATCGACATCGTCGGCTTCGATCCGGCGTCCGCCGATATCGACCTCGACCTGCGCGACCGAGCTGGCGAGCCCGGCGCCAGAAGTGCCGATCCACACGCTCGAGACCGAGGTGTTGGCCATCTTTTCAGCCCGCTCGACCGCATCGCGCACCGCGAAGGTTGCGGCGGCCATGTCGGTGACATAGCCGCGCTTGATCCCCTGCGCGGCGCGGTGGCCGCTGCCCAGCACAAGCATCTCGCCGGTTTCGCTCAGCCCCGCGACCATCGCGGAAATGCGGAATGAGCCGATGTTGACCGCGCCGAACACGCGGGCGATGCGGGGCGGCGGCATCAGTTCTGTTCCTTCTTGGGCGTCTTGGGTGTGGTCGGCGTCGGCGACGCGCTGGCGGTGACCGTCGGCGAAAGATGCGCCGATTCCACCGCGTCGGTGCGCTCGGGCATGCGGATGTAGATCCGGTCACCGGCGCGCATGTCGAAGGCCGTGGCCTTGCCGCCGAGCAGGCGGTTGCGCCCGTCGAGCTGGGCGAAGGTGATCAGCGCCTTGGCGCTTTCGTCCTTGCCTTCGGGCAGCGCGAGCAGCTGACCTGTCTTGAAGGTCAGGTTCCAGCGGCGGTTGCCGATCCATTCGGCGCTTTTGAGCTGAGGCCGCAAGGCCGGCGCGGCGTCGAGCAGGCCAGACAGCGCGGCAACCTGCTGGCCCGCACCGGGACCGCTCAGCACCAGCTTGCCCTTGGTGCGCTCTTCGCCAACCACCTCAAGCTCACGCCCGGTGCCGTCGATCAGCACGAATTTGTCGGGCTTGGCCAGCACCGCAACCGGCTTACGCTCGACGATATCGATCACCAGCGTATCGGGCAGCTGGCGCGAAACGCGGGCGTCTTCGACCCACGACAGGCTCATCAGCCGGTCACGCACCGCGCCGACATCGATGAACGGCATCGCCCGGTCTCGATCGGCCAGTGCGATCTGATAGACCTTGAGCTCGTTGAGATGCTTGGTCCCGCGCACGTTGACGTTGTGCAGCTCGAACCCGGCCTGATGCGAAAGGTGCGCCACCTGATCCTGCGCCATCGCCGGCACCCCGGCAAAGCTCGCTGCGATCCATGCCAGCGCCACCGTGCCGCCAAGGATCACCGCGAGGAAGATGCGGTGCAGCTGGCGCTCGTTGAACGGCTGCAGCGCCATCACGGTGTCGATCGCCGACCCGGTCCGCGCTTTCGCCGCACGGACCTGCCGCGCCTTGCCCTGTGCAGACGCAGCTCGTCGCACGCTCTTGCCGCCGCGCCTGATCTTGGTCCCGCTCACTTGCCTGTCCCCTTCGCAGCCAGAGCATCAGCGATGATGATCTCGACCAGTTCGCCGTATTCAATCCCCAGATGCCGCGCCTGTTCGGGGACCAGGCTCAAGGGCGTCATCCCCGGCTGGGTGTTGGTTTCGAGCACGAACAGGCCTTCGATGCCGCGTTTGTCATCCCAGCGGAAATCGGTGCGGCTGCACCCGCTGCAACCGAGCAGCCGGTGGCAGCGCAGCGCCAGGTCAAGGCAGGCCTGAGTGATCTCATCGGGCAGCTCGGCAGGGCAGACGTGCTCGGTCATCCCGTCGGTGTACTTGGCATCGAAATCGTAGAAGCCCGACTTGGGCTTGAGCTCGGTCACCAGCAGCGCGCGGTCGCCCAGCACGGCGGTGGTCAACTCGCGCCCGCGGATGAACGGTTCGGCGAGCAGGCGATCAAACTCCTGCCACGGGCCTTTCGCGGCCGGGCTGATCGGGTTGCCGTAATTGCCTTCCTTGGTGACGATGGCGACGCCGACCGAGGAGCCTTCGTTGACCGGCTTCCACATAGGGGCGCGGCAGCGGATCGACTTCGAACAGGCTCTCTGACGGCACGATCATCC
>JBJTLY010000006.1:0-5777 GCA_046063275.1 Novosphingobium sp.
CTGAAGGTCAGCTTCGACGATCGCGGCAACGTGGCGAACGTTGAGCGCATCGGCATGGAAAAGGTCGTGCGGCTCGATCCCGATGGCAACAAGACGCCCACGCTCGGCCGCGAACGCAGCTTCCTTGAAGACCTGTTCGGCAACATCGGTACGGTCGGCAGCGGCATGGGCGGCCCGGCTGGTCCCAGCGGCGGTAGTGGCCCGAACGGCAGCTGATCGGTCCATAGAGGTCCGGATATCTTGAACGCGCGGCGGGGCGAATTATATCCCGCCGCATGAACAATCACAGCGACAGCCACGGATTGGTCCAGTGGCACGGCACGACCATCATCGGCGTCAAGAAGGACGGCAAGACCGTCATCGCCGGCGATGGCCAGGTCTCCATGGGCAACACGGTGATGAAGCCGAACGCGCGCAAGGTGCGCCGGATTGGTGACGGCAGCGTGATCGCCGGGTTCGCCGGTGCGACCGCCGATGCCTTCACCCTGTTCGAACGGCTCGAAAAGAAGCTGGAACAGCATCGCGGGCAATTGATGCGCGCCGCAGTCGAACTCGCCAAGGATTGGCGCACCGACAAGTACCTGCGCAACCTCGAAGCCTTGATGATCGTGGCTGACAAGGACGTGCTGCTGATCCTTACCGGCAACGGCGATGTGCTAGAACCCGAGGAAGGGATCGCCGCGATCGGCTCTGGCGGGAACTACGCGTTGTCCGCCGCGAAGGCCTTGGTCGAATACGAACAGGACCCCGAAAAGATCGCGCGCCGCGCGATGGCGGTGGCGGCCGAGGTTTGCGTCTTCACCAACGACCGGGTGACAGTCGAGACCGTCTAAGCCGCCGCGAAGAAGAACGTCTGCACCAGCCGGCCGCTTTCCGCATCCTTGCCGAAAGCGGCTGCGGCGTTGTGGAACTGCCACGGGCTGAACAATATCAGGCGGTTGAACCGCATCGGCAGGGTCATGACCCGGTCCCAGCAATTCCGCTTGAGTGTATCGCGGTTGACCACCTCCTCGATCAGCACGTTGATGTCGCTGTAGCCTGCGGCGAGCATAGGCTCGCGCTGGTCAGGCACCCGGTCGAGCCCGGTGCGCTTGTGGCGGAAGAAGTCAGTCCCGCCGCGGCAATGCTGCGGCAGGCTGAGGTAGAGGATGCCCGAATAGGCGCAGGGATCGATGTGCACGCCGGAGCGCCCCTGATCGCCCGCCAAAGTCAGCCGGCAATGCGCGTGCATCGTCCCGTCCTGTGGCTTCAGCGCAATGCCGGCAAGCCGCGAGACGGCTTCATCGAGGCCCGGGATCGCCAACGGCGTAGTGGATTGCAGGCCCGGGTAATTGCCCTCCTTGAACTTCGGATCATAGTCGAGCGCCAGCGCGCGCTGCCGCGCCAGTATTGGATCGGCGAGGAAGCCATCGACCACGATCAGCGAAGGAGGTGCCATGCGGGTAGGCTCTAGCGCGGGCCTGGCATGCCGGTCCAGCCTTGAACGCCGCGACGCGCCCACCATCTATGCGGGGATGACCGATAACCTGACCCCCAAAGCCATTGTCGCCGCCCTCGACGAACACATCATCGGACAACGAGACGCCAAGAAAGCCGTAGCGGTCGCCCTGCGCAACCGCTGGCGGCGCCAGCGGCTCTCGCCCGAATTGCGCGACGAGGTGACGCCGAAGAACATCCTGATGATCGGGCCCACCGGCTGCGGTAAAACCGAGATCTCGCGCCGCCTGGCCAAGCTCGCCGAAGCGCCATTCGTCAAGGTCGAGGCGACCAAGTTCACCGAGGTCGGTTACGTCGGCCGCGATGTCGAGCAGATCGCGCGTGACCTGGTCGAGGAAGCCATAAGGCTCGAAAAAGATCGCCGCCGCGAGGCGGTGCGCGAGGCTGCCGAGAAGGGCGCGATGGATCGGCTGCTCAAGGCGCTGGTTGGCGACGGCGCGAGCGAAGCCACCCGCGAAAGCTTCCGCCAGCGCATCGTCGAACACGCGATGGACGACACCGAGATCGAGATCGAGGTCGAGGACACGCCGAGCGGCGGGTTCGAAATTCCGGGCATGGGCGGCGGGGTTGGGATGATCAACCTGTCCGACATGATGTCAAAAGCCATGGGCAAGCAGGCGCTCAAGCGCCGCAAGCTCAAGGTCCCCGATGCCTGGGCCAAGCTGGTCGACGAAGAGGCCGACAAGCGCATGGACCAGGATGACGTCAACCGCGTCGCCTTGGCTAATGCCGAAACCAACGGGATCGTGTTCATCGACGAGATCGACAAGATTGCCGTATCGGACGTGCGCGGGGGCTCGGTCAGCCGCGAAGGCGTGCAGCGCGACCTGCTGCCGCTGATCGAGGGCACCACTGTGGCCACCAAGTATGGTCCGATGAAGACCGACCACGTGCTGTTCATCGCCAGCGGCGCGTTTCACGTCGCCAAGCCCAGCGACATGCTCCCCGAATTGCAGGGCCGCCTGCCGATCCGGGTCGAGCTGTCGGCGCTGAGTGAGGACGATTTCGTCCGCATCCTCAGCGAAACCCGCGCCAATCTGGTTTCGCAGTATCAAGCCCTGCTCGCAACCGAGAAGCTCACGGTCGAGATCACCCCCGAAGCAATCCGCGCGGTCTCCCGCATCGCCGCGCAGGTCAACGAAGCGGTCGAGAACATCGGCGCGCGGCGGCTGCAGACGGTGATGGAAAAGCTGCTCGAGGAGTTGAGCTTCGAAGCCGAAGACCGCGCTGGCGAGACCGTGACGGTCGACGAGGCTTATGTTCAGGACCGGCTGGCCGGGCTGGCGCAGGATACTGACCTGTCGAAATATATCCTTTAGGTGAGCCAGATGCAGACCCCCGACGACAAGCCGATCTACCGTCTCCTCACCGGCAAAGATGACCGCGCCTTTTGCGAGCGGGTATCCGAGGCGCTGGAGCTGGGCTGGCGGCTCTACGGCTCGCCCTCGATCGCTTGGGACGAGGAAGGCGGCTACATGAAGTGCGCTCAGGCGGTGGTCTGGGGCGAGGCCGACGTGGTCAAAGGCTGAGTTTTGACCCGCCCGGTCACCCGATCGAACATCTTCACATAGTCAGGATGCTCGGTGCCCATGAGCTTGTCCCACCAGGTGAAGTAGTAGCCGTAATTGTGGTTGTAGCTGGTGCCGTGATGGATGTCGTGGTGCGTGGTCGTGCTGATCCATTTGAGCACCGGGTGCGAGGCCCAGCCACGCGGATGCAGCTCGAGGCCCGCATGGCCCATCGTGTTGCGCAGGATCATCAGCGCCAGGAACACGAACACCACCGGCTTGGGGGTGGGCACCAATGCCAGCCAGGCGGGCATGAACAGGAAGCTTACGGCGGCTTCGGGAATGGCAAAGCTGTAGGCAGTCCAGGCAGTGGGGGTGATCGTCAGGTGATGGAAGCGGTGAAAGCGGCGATACAGCAACTTGGTGTGCATCGCCCGGTGGGTCCAGTAGAACCAGGTATCGTGCGCCAGCACTATCGCGGCAAGGTAGAGGGCAAAAGCCAGCGGTGTGACCACCCCCTGATAGGATTTCAGGTAGCCATGGTTGAAGGCCCAGACCATCGGCACCGCGAGCACCGTGAAGACCACTACGGTGCGGACTGAGGCTGCAAACTCACGCATGAAATCACCGCGGGTGGCCTCACGCTTCTGGATCTTGCGCAATGACCAACTGGTCTGGCGCAGCAGCCAGACGATACCCGCGATCAACGATGCGGCGATCAGGTAACGGGCCATGTCGAAGGTAAAGCTGCCCACGAACATGGTCTGGGCGGTTTCAAGCAGGGTGGCAGGCTGGTTCATCGGGCACCTCTAGTGTGTCGGTTGCCTGCTCGTTGCCAGCCCTCTGCCAGAAGCGCTCCGCCAAATTCAAATCCGGCTAGCCGATTCCGGAATCGGCCAGTGCATTCACACGGTACTCACTGGGGGTGATGCCCTCGCTCTCCTTGAACGCGCGGTTGAACGGGCCGAGCGAACCGAACCCGGCATCGAGCGCGATGGTCAGGATCGGCACCTCGCGCTGGGCCGGGTCAGCCAGCGCTTCCTTGACCTCGGCGAGGCGCCAGGAATTGAGGAACTGCGCGAAGTTGCGGTGCCCCATGGAGCGATTGATCAGGCGGCGCAGGCGGTATTCCTGCTCGCCCAGCCGCTGCGCCAGCGCGGCAATGGTCAAGCCTTCATCGCGGTGCGGTTTGTCGTGCTGCATGGTGTGCCGTAGCCGCTGTGCCAGCGGATCGTCGCCTGGCGTCGCAGCGGACGGTCCGCTGGTTTTTGGGCTGGCTCCGAACAGATCGCTTTGGCGTGCGGCAAACATCGCGGCGCAGAACCCCAAGGTGATGAACACCGTGCTGCTGCCGATCAGCGAGATGATCGCGTGCGGTGCGCCACCCCCATAAACCGCCGGTTCGGCAATTCCGATTACAACCACATAAAGCCCGACCGCGAAAATCAGCCAAAACCGCAGCCGCCGCCTGCTCTCAATCAGATCGCCCGCGCGCCCGCGCCAGGCGTGCCACAAACCGGCCCCGGCAAAGGCCAGCATGCCCAACCGGAACAACACTCCGGACACCGCATTCAGCATTCCGCCTGTGCCAAAGGTCAGCTGCATCACCAGCATATTGAGCACCGACAAGCCCACCAGCAGCAGATCGCGCCGTGCGATCCGCGTGCGGTCTTCGAACCAGGTCTTGGCGAACAGCCAGAACAACCCAGGGGTCGATCCGGCCGCGAGCGAGAACCACAAACCGTCCGGGCTGGGCCGTTCGGACCAGCCAGCGGTCACCACCAAATAGCTGGCAATCGCCACGTTCATTGCAATTGCGGTCCGTGCCGCCAGCTGCCGACGGCTGTCGCGCCACAGCAGCCATGACCACAGCGCCAGCAGGGCCAGCGTGCCGCCGCGTGCCAACAGTTCCAGCTCGTGCCAGCTCATTCCGCCGCCTCGACCACGTCCTCAACCTCATTGGCCTGCCGGTTCCACATGTCGGCATAAAGCCCGTCTCGGCGGAGCAATTCGGCGTGGCTGCCGCTTTCTGCCAGCAGTCCGTTGTCGAGCACGAAAATCCGGTCGGCATCGGCGACGGTCGAAAGTCGGTGCGCGATTGAGAGCGAGGTGCGGCCGCTGCTGATGCTGTGCAGCGTGGCGAGGATGTCCTGCTCGGTGCGGGTATCGAGCGCGCTGGTCGCTTCGTCGAGCAGCAGGATCGGCGGGTTCTTGACCAAAGTCCGCGCGATCGCGACCCGCTGTTTTTCCCCGCCCGACAGCTTGAGCCCGCGCTCACCAACTTCGGTGTCGAAGCCTTGCGGCAGTCGGCCGATCAGGTCGGTCAGTGAGGCCCCGCGCGCCGCTGCTTCGATATCGACCTGTCTTGCGCCGTCGCGGCCATAGGCGATGTTGTAGCCGATGGTGTCGTTGAACAGCACCGAATCCTGCGGGACGATGCCCACTGCGGCGCGCAAGGACTCCTGCGTCACCTCGCGGATGTCCTGCCCGTCGATCAGGATCCGGCCGCTCCACGGATCGTAGAAGCGGAACACCAGCCGCGCGATCGTGCTTTTGCCCGCGCCCGATGGCCCGACCACCGCCACCTGCGATCCGGCAGGCACCTCGAAGCTCAGACCTTTGAGGATCGTACGGTCGGGTTCGTAGCCGAACACCACGTTCTCGAACACCAGAGTGGGGCGGTTCACCACCAGCGCGGGCGCGCCCGGCGCGTCCTCCACCTCGAACCGGGTGTCGATAAGTTCGAACATCGAGGCCATGTCGATCAGCCCC
>JBJTLY010000007.1:0-9331 GCA_046063275.1 Novosphingobium sp.
TCGCGCCGCTCGGCATGGTCACCAAGGAAGCCTACGCGCTGCAGAGTTCCGAGGATATCGCCAACACAGTGTTCGCGGCGAGCGGCAAGCTGGTCGGACCGCTCAAGGCCCCGCTCGGGTTCCTGATCGTGCGGATCGAAGGGCGCGAAAGCAGCCCCGGCCGCACTCTCGAACAGGTCAAGCCCGAGCTTGCCAAGGCCGCGGCCGAGGAAAAGCGCAAGGTGGCGATCTCTGAATTCGGCGAGAAGATCGAGGACGATATCGACAGCGGCGCCACCATCGGCGACATCGCCAAGGAGCTGGGCCTGACCGTGACGGAAACGCCCGCGCTCACCGCGAACGGATCGGTCTATGGACAGAACGGAGCTACCGCCCCGGCGATGCTGGCCAAGGTCGTC
Source organism: Novosphingobium sp. (assembly GCA_046063275.1). GTDB lineage: Bacteria > Pseudomonadota > Alphaproteobacteria > Sphingomonadales > Sphingomonadaceae > Novosphingobium. The sequence continues at coordinate 399 of JBJTLY010000007.1, forward strand.
CCCGCGGCGTTCCAGATGGACGGCTCGGGTCAGCCGCAGCTCAGCGAAGTGGAGGCCGGCAAGACCTTCGTGATCTTCGACGTGGGCAAGATCGATCCCGCCGCCCCGCCCCCGCTGGCCTCGATCAAGGCGCAGGTGGCCGAGGACGCGCGCATCGCCAAGGGCGAAGCAGCGGCCAAGGCCGCGGCCGACAAGGTCAAGGCGCAGATCGAAAAGGGCGTGCCGGTCGATGCCGCGGTGGCTTCGCTCGGCGTTGCCCTGCCCCCGGTCGATCATGTCGACATGGACCGCCAGGCAGTGCAGAAGCAGGGCAAGAACGCCTCGCGCCCGCTGCTGATGCTGTTCGCCATGGCCAAAGGCAAGGTTCGCCTGATGCAGGGCGGCCGCAACCACGGCTGGTATGTCGTGATGTCAGCGAAGTCACCCCCGGCAAGGTCGACGAGAAAAACCCGGAATATGACGGCTTCGTCAAGGAGCTGGCTGATCAGCAGGGGTCCGAACTGGGTGACCAGCTGCGCGGCGGCTTCCGTTCCGAACTGGGTTCGACCCGCAACGAAGACAATCTCCGCAAGCTGCAGACTCAGCTTTCGGGCAGCAACTAGCACCGCTCCATGGCAGGCGCGCAGGCTGAGAACTGGAATGCGGCTGCCGCAGCACTACACGCTGGTCGCGCCGGAGTAATCTGGCGTCGGCTGATTGCCGACACCGAAACACCGGTGGGCGCAGCCGCGAAGCTGATCCAGCCGGGGCGCGGTGATTACCTGCTTGAATCGGTCCAGGGCGGGGAAGTGCGCGGCCGGTACAGCCTGCTTGGGCTCGATCCCGATCTGGTGTTCAGGGCTGCGGGCGATGAAGCTGAAATCAACCGGGCCTGGCGGCACGATCGTGAGGCGTTCGCACCGGTGCCGGGCGGGAGCCTAGCCGCACTGCGGGGTCTGGTCGAACAGTGCCGGTTCGAAGTGCCCGCCGCCCTGCCCCCGGTGCTCGCCTGCCTGGTTGGCTATTTCGGCTATGAGACTTACGGCCTGGTCGAAAAGCTGCCCCGCCCGGCCGAGAACGCGATCGGCCTGCCCGACATGCTGTTCGTGCGTCCTGCACTGGTGCTGATATTCGACCGTCTGAGTGATGAGCTCTACGCGGTGGCCCCGGTCTGGCCTGAAAGTGGCAGCGCCGAGGCTGCGCTAGGCGCGGCGCAGGACCGGATCGACGAGGCACTTCGCCGTCTTGGCGAACCCGCATCTGCACCTGCGCTCGATGCCACCCTGCCCGAACCTGTGCTTCAGCCAGTTCTGCCCGAGGGGGCCTATCGCCAGATGGTTCTCCGCGCGAAAGACTACATCGCGGCGGGCGACATCTTCCAGGTGGTACTGGCGCAGCGCTTCACTTGCCCGTTCACCCTGTCTCCACTAGCGCTGTACCGCGCGCTGCGGCGGGTAAACCCTTCGCCGTTCCTCTATTTCCTCGATCTGCCGGGCTTTGCATTGACAGGTTCGAGCCCCGAAATCCTCGTCCGGGTCCGGGACGGCGAAGTGACCATCCGTCCCATCGCGGGAACCCGCCCACGTGGCGCAACCGCTGAGGAAGACCGCGCCAACGAGGTCAGCTTGCTGACTGATCCCAAGGAACGTGCCGAGCACCTGATGCTGCTCGACCTTGGCCGCAACGATGTTGGCCGGGTGGCGACCGCTGGCTCGGTCACCGTGACCGAGAGCTATACGGTCGAACGCTACAGCCACGTGATGCACATTGTCTCGAACGTCGTCGGCCAGCTCGATGGCGCGAAACACGACGCGATCGACGCGATGTTCGCCGGATTTCCTGCGGGCACAGTCAGCGGCGCGCCCAAGGTCCGCGCCGCCGAGATCATCGCCGAACTCGAACCCGAAACCCGCGGCGCCTACGCCGGCGGGGTCGGCTACTTTGCCCCCGACGGCAATCTCGACAGCTGCATCGTGCTGCGCACCGGGGTGCTCAAGGACGGGGTGCTGCACGTCCAGGCCGGCGCCGGGATCGTCGCCGATTCGGACCCGGCCTACGAACAGCGCGAATGCGAGGCCAAGGCCGGCGCGCTAATTGCCGCCGCACGCGAGGCAGTCCGCGTGGCGGCTGAGGCCGGGTACGGGCAGTAGCTTGACCTGCCATGGCGGACGGCTAGCGTACCGATCATGCGCAAACTTGTCCTTCTGATCCTCGCCCTGTTCGCCGCCCCGCTGAGCGCCGCCCCGGTGGTCAACTGGGCCGCACAGGCGCAGCAGCGTGATGTCACGCTGAACGACTTCCACTTCGCTACGGGCGAGACAATGGACGTGAAGATCCACGTCACCACGCTCGGCACTCCGCATCGGAACGCCAAGGGCGAAATCGATAACGCGGTGATGGTGCTTCACGGCACCGGCGGCAGCGGGGCGCAGTTCTTCCGGCCGCAATTCGCCGATGAGCTTTATGGCCCCGGCCAAGTGCTCGACATCAAGCGCTGGTTCGTAATCCTGCCCGACAATATCGGCCACGGACAAAGCTCCAAGCCGAGCGACGGGCTGCGGATGAAGTTCCCGCGCTATGACTATTCGGACATGGTCAATGCCCAGCTGCGGATGCTGACCGAAGGTCTTGGGGTCCAGCATCTGGAACTGATCCTCGGAACCTCGATGGGCTGCATGCACGGCTTTGTCTGGGGTACCGAGCATCCCGGGTTTGCCAAACGCCTTGCCCCGTTCGCTTGCAATGCAGTCGAGATCGCCGGACGCAACCGGATCTGGCGCAAGCTGTCGATCGACGCGATCGAGGCCGATCCGCTGTGGAACGGCGGGAATTATACGCAGCCGCCGCTTTCGGGCCTCCGAACGGCTGCGGACCTGGGCGCGATTGCGGGGATGAACCCGCTGGCGATGCAGGCCGATTATCCGACCCGCGAGAAGGCCGAGGGCTTCGTCGCCGCAATGGGCAAAGCCGCCCTGCCCGATGCGAACGACCAGATCTACCAGCTCGACGCCTCGCGCAATTATAACCCGCTTCCGGGGCTCAAGGCGGTCAAGGTGCCGGTGCTGTGGATCAATTCGGCCGATGATTTCATCAATCCGCCCGAGCTTGGCCTGGCCCAGCAGCAGGTCAAACTGATGCCCCGCGCCCGCTTCATCCTGATCCCGCAGACCAAGGACACGCACGGCCACGGCACTCACACCTGGGCCAAATTCTGGAAAGCCGACTTGGCCAAACTTATGGTGATGAAATGAGCGATAATGCGAAGGAGCGCCGCACGCTCTACCCCGAAATCGAACCCTGCGCCTCGGGCATGCTCGAGGTGGGCGATGGTCACACGATCTACTGGGAACGCGTCGGCACACCCGGCGGCAAGCCGGCGGTGTTCCTGCACGGCGGCCCGGGCAGCGGGATCAGCCCCGGCCAGCGCCGCCAGTTCGATCCCGCGCTGTACGATGTGCTGCTGTTCGACCAGCGCGGCTGCGGTAAATCAACGCCATTTGCGAGTCTTGATAACAACACCACCTGGCACCTGGTCGCCGATATCGAGAAGCTGCGTGAAATGGCGGGGCATGAGAAGTGGCTGGTGTTCGGCGGCTCGTGGGGCTCCACGCTCAGCCTGTCCTACGCCCAGACCCATCCCGACCGGGTGACCGAACTGGTGCTGCGCGGGATTTTCCTCGCCAGCCAGCAGGAAGCCGACTGGCTCTACAAATACGGCGCGAGCGAGCTCTATCCTGAGGCCTGGAGTGAGTTCGTCGGGCATATTCCCGAGGACGAGCGGAAAGACCTCGCCGCAGCTTACCAGAAACGCCTGACCAGCGATGACCCGGCGGTGTGCCTCGCCGCCGCCAAGATCTGGTCGATGTGGGAGGGGGTCACCGTCACGCTGCTCCCCGATCCCGAAATGATGGCCGATTTCACAGCCGACGATCACGCAGTCGCGGTGGCGAGGATCGAGAACCATTATTTCATGCACGATTGCTGGCTCGAACCCGGACAACTGCTGCGTGATGCCTACAAAATTCGCCACATCCCCGGCACAATCGTCCAGGGCCGCCACGATTGCTGCACGCCCCCGTCCGCGGCCTGGGCGCTCAAGCTAGCCTGGCCCGAGGTTGACCTCCAGATCGTCCCCGATGGCGGGCATCTCTACACCGAACCTGGCGTGACCGATGGCCTTGTGCGGGCGAGTGACAAGTACGCCGGGAAGGCTGGATAATTCGCGCAAGCCCGCCTATGGGCGCGGCATGATCCTGGTTCTCGACAACTACGACAGCTTCACCTGGAACCTGGTCCATTACCTGATGGAGCTGGGGGCCGAGGTCGAGGTCGTGCGCAACGACGCGCTGTCGGCGGGACAGACGATCTCCAGTGGGGCACAAGGCTTCCTGATTTCGCCCGGCCCCTGCACTCCGAACGAAGCCGGAATCAGCCTTGATCTGGTCGAGGCCTGCGCTGATGCCGGCAAGCCGCTGCTCGGCGTGTGCCTCGGTCACCAATCGATCGGCCAGCATTTCGGCGGTGAAGTGGTGCGCGGCGGGCTGATGCACGGCAAGACCAGCCAGGTCAGCCATGACGGCACCGGGCTGTTCACCGGTTTGCCCTCACCCTTCACCGCAACCCGCTATCACTCGCTTATCGTTGATGATGTGCCCGAAGCGCTGGTGGTCAACTGCACCTCGGATGACGGCCACGTGATGGGCTTCCGTCATACTTCGCTGCCGATCCACGGCGTGCAGTTCCACCCCGAGAGCATCGCTACCGAGCACGGCCACGCGATGCTCGCCAATTTCCTGCGAATCTGCGGGCTCCCGGTCAAGGAACTGGCGTGACTTCGCTCGCCGATGCCGAAGCGCAGTTCGGCGCGATGCTCGATGGCGAACTGGCCGAAGTTGAAATTACCGCGATCCTGACCGAACTGCATCAGCGCGGCGAGAGCGCCGAGGAGATCGCGGGAGCAGTCCTGGCAATGCGCGCACGGATGAAGCGGGTTTCGGCCCCTGAGGGCGCGATCGACGTTTGCGGCACCGGCGGCGACGGGCAGCACAGCGTCAATGTTTCGACCGCGGTGGCGCTGGTGGTTGCGGCTTGCGGGGTGCCGGTGGCCAAGCATGGCAACCGCGCTGCATCGAGCCTCGCCGGCGGGGCCGATACGCTCGAAGCGCTCGGGCTAAACCTGACCCGCGCCAGCGACATGGCCGAAGAGACCCTGCCCGATCTCGGCATCGCCTTCCTTTTCGCGCAGGCGCACCACCCTGCGCTCGCCCGGCTCGCCCCGATCCGCAAGGCGCTGGGCCACCGCACCATCTTCAACCTCACTGGTCCGCTCGCCAATCCCGCCGGGGTGACCCGCCAGTTGGTCGGTGTGGCACACCCCAACCTGATCGCGCTGTACCGCGACGCGATGCGCCTGCTCGGGACCGAAGCTGCGATGGTGGTCTCGGGCGAGGAGGGGCTCGATGAATTGTCAATCGCCGGGCCGAGCCACATCGCCTCGATCGGGCTCGAACAATTCGCCGGCGAGATTGCCCCGCTCGACACCGGGCTGATGCCGCACGATTTGTCCGCCCTGCGCGGCGGCGATGCAACGTTTAACGCTGACGCCTTGCGGGCCATGTTGCTCGGTGAACCCGGCGCTTACCGCGATGCGGTCCTGCTCAATTCCGCCGCCGCGCTGATCGTGGCTGGCGAGGTCGATGATTGGTTCGAAGGTGTCGAGGAAGCGGCTGAAGCGATCGAAAAGGGGCTTGCCAACAGCTTGCTTGACTGCTGGATCGAGACCGTGAAATGACCGACAAGCTCACCGAAATCTGCAATACCAAGCGCGGCGAAGTTGCGGCCCGCAAGGCGCTGGTCTCGCTGGGCGATCTCGATGCGCGCGCCGCTGGACAGACCGCACCGCGCGGGTTTGAAGCTGCCTTGCGCGCCCGCGCAGCCTCCGGCTTCGCCCTGATTGCCGAGGTCAAGAAGGCCAGCCCATCCAAGGGCTTGATCCGCGCTGACTTCGATCCCACCGCCCATGCCGCAGCCTATCAGGCGGGCGGTGCAGCGTGCCTCTCGGTTCTGACCGATGCGCCCTACTTCCAGGGCCACGAAGACTACCTGATCGCCGCGCGCGCCGCCTGCGAACTGCCGGTGTTGCGCAAGGATTTCATGGTCGATCCATGGCAGGTTGGCGAGGCGCGCAGCATTGGCGCAGATGCGATCCTGATCATCGTTGCCGCGCTGGAAGACGCTCAGATGACAGAGATCGAATCCGCCGCGCTCGAACGCGGGATGGATGTGCTGGTCGAGGTGCACAGCGAAGCCGAAATGGACCGCGCCGCGCGTCTCAAATCGCGGCTGATCGGGGTCAACAACCGCGACCTCAAGCGCTTCGTCACCGACCTTGCGGTGAGCGAACGGCTCGCCGCGCTCGCCCCCGAAGGAACATTGTTGGTCAGCGAAAGCGGGATCAATAGCCACGCCGACCTGCAGCGGCTCGCGAAGAGCGACATCCGCACCTTCCTCGTCGGCGAAAGCCTGATGCGGCAAGACGACGTTGCGGCGGCAACGCGCAGCCTGCTTGAAGGTTAGGCTGTCCTACAGGGCTGCATTCTGCAACATTGCCGCGATGACCAGCCTGCCCATCACCGCACAATTCGCCAAGTTCAGGCGATCAGGTAACAGTCTGGATTTTGTGATCTGGACTGTGGTCCAAGTGGTCCAAGGTGCGTTTTTTGAGGACGAGAGATGGACGAACTGACTCACCTTAATGAACATGGACATGCGCGGATGGTGGATGTTGGCGGAAAAGCTGAGACTCGCCGCGTTGCGGTAGCTTCGGGTTTCATCGCGATGTCGACAGCCGCACGTGATGCGATCTCTGAAGGGACTGGTCCCAAGGGCGATGTCCTCGCTGCCGCGCGGATCGCCGGAATCATGGCCGCAAAGAGGACCGCCGAACTGATCCCGCTGTGCCACCCGCTCGCGCTCGATGCGGTTACTGTCGATTTCGCCATGGAAGGGAACGGTGTACGCGTCACCGCCAGCGCCTCGCTCAGCGGCCGGACCGGGGTGGAAATGGAAGCCATGACCGCTGTCTCGGTTGCCCTGCTGACAATTTACGACATGGCCAAGGCGGTCGACAAGGCGATGGTGATCGGCGAGGTGATGCTGATCGAAAAGCGCGGCGGCAAGTCCGGGGATTGGGTGCGCCCGGCGTGATCCCGCCGCTTGAACTTGAAGAAGCGCAGGCTCGGCTGCTCGCGCTTGCTTCGCCGCTTGAGATCGAGCGGATGCCAGCACGCGAGGCGCTTGGGCGCTACCTAGCCGAGCCCTTGCTCGCGCGGCGTACGCAGCCACCGGCTGATCTCTCCGCAATGGATGGCTTCGCGGTGCGCGCGAATGACATTCCGGGACCGTGGCAGATCATCGGCGAAAGTTCCTGCGGCCATCCCTACGAAGGGGCGATTCCATCAGGCAAGGCAGTGCGGATTTCAACCGGTGCCTTGATGCCTGCGGGCTCCGACCAGGTGCTATTGCAGGAAGATTGCCAGCGCGACGGCGACAGCCTTGCGTTGACCGGCGACCCAGGACCATCAAGGAATGTCCGCGCGAAGGGCAACGATTTTACCGAAGGTCAATCGCTTCTTGCTGCAAGCGTGCGGCTTGGTCCGGCGCAGATTGCGTTGACCCTGACCGGGGGGCATCGCCTGATCCCGGTGCGGCGCAAGGTACGCCTGACGGTGATCGACACCGGCGATGAGCTCGCGAGCAATGCAGACGCATGCGGCGTTCACCAGATTCCAGCGAGCAATGGTGCGATGCTGGCGGCGATGGCCGCTGCGCTCCCGACCGAGGTGGCGCACGGCGCGCCGGTGCCTGACCGGCTCGAGGCGCTCGTGACAGCTCTCGCAGGGGCGCGCGGAGCCGACCTGATCGTGACCAGCGGCGGCGTCTCGGTGGGCGATCACGATCTGCTCCAGCCCGCGCTCAAGGCGTGGGGTGCGGAGATCGATTTCTGGCGCGTGGCAATCAAGCCGGGCAAGCCGTTGCTGGTTGCGCGCAAGGGCAAGACTGTGGTGCTGGGTTTGCCGGGCAATCCGGTGTCGAGCCACGTCACCGCCTACCTGTTCATGCTCCCGCTGATTCGCGCGCTGTCGGGTGCGGCCGAACCGTTACCACGCAGCTTTGAGACCGTACTCGCCAAGGACCTGCCTGCAGGCGGTGCGCGACGCGAGTTCATTCGTGGGTGCAGGGATGGTGGCTCTGTGATGCCGCTCTTCAACCAGGATAGCGGCGCATTGGCGACCTTGGCGGCAAGTAACGCGCTGATCGAGCGTCCTGCCGGAGCCCCCGCCGCACCGGCTGGCAGCGCCGTTCCGGTCTATCTGCTCGAAAATGGCGGGATTGCTTGACTCGGGTGAGAACGTTGCTTACTTGTTCCGCATTCGTTCACTGAACGGCGCAGGAACATCGGTGTTTCTGCCCTTCTATGGGAGTGACGCGCATGCTGACCCGCAAGCAGCACGAATTGATCCGTTTCATCCAGGTTCGTCTCGAGGAATCGGGGGTGTCACCTTCGTTCGAGGAAATGAAGGAGGCGCTTGACCTGAAGTCGAAATCGGGGGTGCACCGGCTGATCTCGGCACTCGAGGAACGCGGGTTTATCCGCCGCCTGCCCAACCGCGCCCGCGCGCTTGAAGTTATCAAGCAGCCCGAAGACGTGACCAGCAAGGCGCCGCTGAGCAGCACTGACAATGTCGTCACGCTGAAGCGGCCCGAGCCGCCCCGCCCCGCCCCGGCGAACGACGTGATCGAGATCCCGCTGCACGGCAAGATCGCCGCGGGCATGCCGATCGAAGCGATGGAAACCTTGGCGATGTTGCCGGTTCCTGCCGCGCTGCTCGGCGCGGGTGAGCACTACGCGCTCGAAGTTTCGGGCGATTCGATGATCGAAGCCGGCATTCTTG
>JBJTLY010000131.1:0-7562 GCA_046063275.1 Novosphingobium sp.
GACCAACCTCAGCATCAACTCGGTGAAGTCCTACATCCGCGGTGCCTACGCCAAGATCGAGGTCACGTCCCGCTCGCAGGCCGTCCTCTGGGCCATCCACCCGCAACCAGATGTACCGCGGCGATGCTGACTGGGCCTTTATCCGCTCGGTCAAGGAAGCGGTCAGCATCCCGGTGATCGTCAACGGTGACATTTGCACCATTGAGGACAGTGCCAAGGCGCTTGAGCAGTCAGGCGCAGACGGAGTGATGATCGGACGCGGTGCCTATGGCCGGCCGTGGTTCCTTGCGCAGGTGATGCACTGGCTGCGCACCGGCGAGGCGATGGCGGATCCCGACACCGACACCCTGTTTGCCACCGTGCTCGAACACTACGATGCAATGCTCGAACTCTATGGCACCCAGACCGGGGTCAACATGGCGCGCAAACACCTCGCCTGGTACACCAAGGGCCTGCCGGGTTCGGCGGCATTTCGCAATCAGGTGAACTTCATCGACGATCCGGCCGAAGTGGTGCGGCAACTGCACCAGTTCTTCGGTCCCTTCCTCAGCCGCGCAGCAGCTTGATGCCCGACGCGCCGCGCCAGCTTGCTAGCCTGTCGCACGCGGTGCTGCTGCTGGGTCCTGGGCAAGTGGTGGCGGCGGCCAATCCTGCCGCAGAACAGTTGCTCGGGCAGAGCTTCCGCCGGCTGTCGGGGCGACCAATCGGCGAACACTTGCAATTCGACGAACCTTTGCTTGCTGCGCGGCTGGCTGAAACGGATGCACAACTTTCCGCTCGCGCCACCGGAGTGCAGATCGCCGGGCAGGGACCCCGCCGGGTCGATGTCACGGTCGGGCCGGTGATCGATCAACCCGGCTGGCAGGTGCTGACCCTGCACGACATCCGCGGCGCCGAAGCCATGCGCGAGACCCAAGGCGACGACAGCGCGGTGCGTGCGCCGCAGGTACTGGCGCATGAGATCAAGAATCCGCTCGCCGGGATCCGCGGCGCGGCGCAGCTGCTTTCGCGCAAGGTCGAAGGGCAGGACAAGGCGCTCACGACCCTGATCGCTGATGAGGTGGACCGGATCGCCAAGCTGATCGACCAGATGCAAACCCTGTCGCGCCGCACTGCGCCGGATTTGCAGCCGTGCAACCTCCACGAAGCAGTGCGCCGGGCGCGCTCGGTCATGGAGGCCAGCGGCAGAATTCCGGAGATCGCCGAAGAATTCGACCCTTCGCTCCCACCGGTAATGGGTAATATCGACACGCTGGTCCAGGTTTTGATCAACCTGCTCTCCAACGCTGCCGAGGCCACTGCCGGTATCGCAGCCCCGAAGATCGTGGTGCGGTCGCGCTTTGCCAGCGGCCTTCAGCTGCACCGCAGCTCTGATGGCAGCGCAGTTCGCCTTCCCATCGAACTGCGCGTCAGTGACAACGGCCCGGGCATCGACGCAGCGCTGCGCGACCACATCTTCGAGCCCTTTGTCTCATCAAAGAAGAGCGGGCAGGGGCTTGGCCTCGCCTTGGTGCGCCGTCTGGTCGGCGACATGAATGGCCGGGTTACTTACGACCGTGACGACGCTGCCGGCCTGACCCATTTCCGGGTTCACCTGCCGCTCGCCAGCGAACCGCGCCGCGCACTGCGCGAGGCGGCGGCATGAGCGTGCTGCTGGTCGAGGACGATGCGGGCATCGCACTGGTCATCACCGCCGCGCTGGAGGCGGAAGGTTTCGGTGTTACCTGCTGCGATTCGATTGCCGAACGTGATCGCCTGCTGGCGGTGAACCGATACGCAGCACTGGTCACCGACGTGATGCTGACCGACGGGGATGGGCTCGAGACGCTGCACCTTGTGCGCGAAGCCGCGCCCGACATGCCGATCATCGTGCTTTCCGCGCAGAATACGCTGGATACTGCGGTGCGGGCGAGCGACACCGGGGCCTTCGAGTACTTCCCCAAGCCGTTCGATCTTGATGAGCTGGTGCAAACGGTGCGGCAAGCGGTCGGCAACGCGGCGCAGCGCGGCGAAACCGACGATGAACCGCAAGTACCAGCGCTGCCGCTAGTCGGAAGATCGCAGGCGATGCAGTCGGTCTACCGCATGATCACCCGGGTGCTGCGCAACGATCTCAGCGTCCTGGTGCTGGGTGAGAGCGGCACCGGCAAGGAACTCGTCGCCGAAGCGATCCACAAACTCGGCCAGCGCAAGGCCGGCCCCTTCGTCGCGGTCAACACCGCGGCAATTCCTGCCGACCTGATCGAAAGCGAACTGTTCGGGCACGAAAAGGGAGCCTTTACCGGCGCTGTCGCCCGCCACCATGGCAAGTTCGAGCAGGCGCAGGGTGGCACACTGTTCCTCGACGAGATCGGCGATATGCCGCTCGACGCCCAGACCCGCCTGCTCCGCGCATTGCAATCGGGGCAGATCAGGCGTGTCGGCGGACGCGAGGAGATCTCGGTAGATGTCCGAATTATCGCCGCGACCAACCGGAACCTTGAACCAATGATCGCCGCAGGGCTGTTTCGCGAAGATCTGTACTACCGTCTCAACGTCGTGCCGATCAACCTCCCGCCGCTGCGCGAGCGGGCCGATGATGTGCCCGATCTGGCGCGTCACTTCCTGCGCCAGGCGGCGGGCGAAGGTCTGCCTTTTCACCAGTTGTCCGACGATGCTGCGGCACTTCTTGCCAGGCAACCCTGGCGCGGCAATGTCCGCGAATTGCGCAATTTCGTGTTTCGCGTCGCCTTGCTGGCGCGGGTCGACCTGATCGACGAGGATTCGATCGAACCTCTCCTGGCCACGGCGCAAGGTGTCGATGGTGAATCCGAGGGCGGGACCCTGGCCAACGCCGTGGGGAATTGGCTCCGCGAAAATGAAATATCCCCTGGCAGGGTCTACGATGCCGCCCTTGCGGCCTTCGAACGACCCTTGTTCGAGCAAGTGCTGCGCACGACCGGTGGCAACCAGCTGCGCGCAGCGCAGCATCTGGGCATCAATCGCAATACGCTGCGCAAGCGGCTGACCGAGCTCGAGATCGATCCGGCACTGCTTCAGCGCTGAACCGAGTGGCGGCAAGGCTGAATTGCCTTGCACATTTGCCACACTGGTGTTGTAATCGCGCAACGATGGTGGATCAGCCCGTTCCCGAACGCAACAGGCGGTGGCCGCGGCTTTGGCGGCGCATGCAGGTTGCAGCCCGGCGATCCAACCTTTTCCCTGCGCTCGAAATCGCTGCCGTCGTTGCCTTCGTAGTGATGTGGGGCATCATTTGGTACGTCTATTCTTCACAGTCCAACCGTTCGCAGATGTTGCCCACCGACCTGACCACTGCCCTGCTGGTCGGTACGCTTGTTCCTGGAATGGCGATACTTGTCCTGCTCGGGCGCCAGATCGCTTTGAAGCGCGGCGACGAAGCCGCAGGACGAAGTGGCCAGCTTCATGTTCGCCTGGTTTTCCTGTTCTCCCTTATCGCCGCCGTGCCAACCCTGCTGGTAGTGATCTTCGCCTCGTTCCTGTTCCAGTCCGGCGTTGAGTTCTGGTTTTCAGACAAGTCGCGGGGTCTGCTTGAAAATGCCAACCAGCTTGCACGCGGCTATTACGAACAGACCCAAAAGGATATGTCCTACGAAACTCTGGCAATGGCTGCGGATCTTCGGGATGAAATCGGACAGGTCCCGCTTTCCAGTCCGGAGTTTCAGGAATTCTATCTCTTTCAGGTTCGGCAGAGGAAGATCGACGAGTCCACAATTCTACAGAAGCGCGCCGATGGCGGTTTGGATAAAGCGGCATTTACGCGCGGCATTGCTCCGCTATCCGAGATATCGACTAGCGTTCTGCGCCAAATTGACCGAGGCGAGGCGGTATCGGTCAGCTCCAGCGGAGATTCCATTCGCGCAATCGCACCCATCGACAGGCGGGCCGGCATTTATCTCTACACCGTTCGCAAGTCCGACCTGCTGTCGGCCGGACACGCCCAGAATATCGTACGAGCTTACGACGAGCTGACCCAGCGCACGCGAATTCAGCAGTTGCGCTTCAATCTGGCCTTGCTCGTCGCCAGTCTCGCACTTGTGGCCTTATCGGTATGGTTCGCGCTGCGCTTTGCTGATCGGCAGGTTAAACCGCTCTACGATCTGGTCGACGCGGCGCGGCAGGTTGGGGCGGGCAACTTCACGATGCGGGTTGAAGGGCGGACCGGAGCCGACGAAATCGGGCTGCTCAACCGTGCCTTCAACCGCATGACCCAGCAACTCGAGAAGCAGAACCAGGCACTGGTCGGAGCGAACCAGCAGCTTGATGAGCGTCGCGCCTTCATGGAAGCGGTGCTGGAATCGGTCACCGCCGGGATCATCAGCACCAATGCCAAGGGCGAGATTCGCCTGATCAACAGTTCGGCACACAAACTTCTGCTCGATCGCGATTCGGTTCCGCCGATCGGCGCACGCCTTGCTGCGATTGCCCCGCAGATTTCCAGCCTTGCCGAAAGCGGTGAGGAAGGCGGCATTGTCCAGTATTCGAAGGGCAACGAACTCCTCACGCTGGCAGTCAAGTCGACCCGGTCGGCTAGCGGCGACGTCATCACTTTCGAGGACATCACCCGCCAGCTGGTCGATCAGCGCCAGGCCGCATGGTCCGACGTTGCCCGCCGCATCGCGCATGAAATCAAGAACCCGCTCACCCCGATCCAGTTGGCTACCGAGCGGCTCAAGCGGCGCTATCGCAAGCAGCTGACCAGCGACGGTGAGCTGTTCGAGGAACTGACCGGGACGATCATCCGCCAAGTTGGCGAGCTGCGGCGCATGGTGGACGAGTTTTCATCATTTGCGCGGTTGCCCAAGCCGATATTCCGGGGTGAGGACCCAGTCGATCTATCTCGTCAGGCGCTGTTTCTGCAGGAAGTCGCGCGACCGGAAATCAACTTCACCTTCGCCGCCGACCCCGACATGGGGATCATCGCCTGTGACCGGCACCAGTTCGGTCAGGCCATGACCAACGTTCTCAAGAATGCTACCGAAGCGGTCGATGCTCGGCAAAAACAGGAAGACGAAACCTGGCGCGGACGCATCCAAGTCAGCCTGACCGGCAGTCCGGAGGACGTGATCGTCCGGGTCACCGACAACGGGATAGGCCTGCCGCAGGACCGCGAACGAATTGTCGAGCCCTATGTGACCACACGTGAAAAGGGGACCGGACTGGGGCTCGCGATCGTGAACAAGATTGTCGAGGAGCATGGGGGCGAAATGAGCTTTGCCGCGGGCGATCCTGACGGAACCGTGGTGACCATGCGCTTTGCGCGCGATCCGCTCGAAGGCCACCGCGCCTCCGAAGCGGCCGAATGAAGAGTTGAGGTAAAGTCTGATGGCGCTCGAAATTCTGATTGTCGACGATGAACGCGATATTCGCGAGCTCGTGGCCGGCGTGCTGAGCGATGAAGGTTACGAATGCCGCATGGCGGGGGACAGCACCTCGGCACTGGCGATGATCGACGAACGCCGGCCCAGTCTTGTCCTGCTCGATGTGTGGCTTCACGGCAGCCCGATGGACGGGCTCGAAGTGCTCGATGCGATCAAGAGCCGCGAACCCGAACTGCCGGTGATCATCTTCTCCGGCCACGGCAGCATCGATACGGCAGTTTCGGCGATCGGGCGCGGAGCGATGGACTTCATCGAAAAGCCATTCGAGGCCGAGCGCCTGTTGCTGCTGGTCGGACGCGCGACCGAGACTGACCGTCTGCGGCGCGAGAATGCCCGGCTGCGTGAAGGCTTCGTCACCGCCGATGAATTCACCGGAAACAGCACTGCAATCAACACGGTCCGCGCCACTCTCAAGCGTGTCGCCAACACCGGCAGCCGGCTGCTGATTTCGGGGCCGGGCGGATCGGGCAAAGAGGTCGCCGCGCGGCTGCTGCACAGCTGGAGCGGACGCGCCGAACATGCCTTCGTCACCGTCAATTCGGCGCGCATCACGCCCGAACGCTTCGAACAGGAGCTGTTCGGCGAGGAGGCTCAGGGCAAGCTGGTCCGCGCCGGGCTGCTCGAAATGGCCGATGGCGGCACGCTCTATCTCGATGAAGTTGCCGACATGCCGCTTTCGACCCAGGCTCGTATCCTGCGCGTGCTGACTGAACAGGCTTTCGTGCGGGTCGGGGGCAATCGCCAGATCCGCGTCGATGTGCGGGTTGTCTCGTCCACCGCGCGCGATCTTGAGCGCGAGATTGCCGAGCGGCGTTTTCGCGAGGACCTGTTCTACCGCCTCAACGTGGTGCCCGTAACCATACCTTCGCTGGCCGAACGGCGTGACGACATCCCGATGCTGGTCGATCACTTCTTCGCCCGCTTCGCTGCGGACCAGGGTGTGCCGCCACCCGAAGTCAGCATGGAGGCGATGGCCGCGCTGCAAAGCTACGAATGGCCCGGCAACGTGCGCCAGCTGCGCAACGTGGTCGAACGCACGATCATCCTCACG
The DNA here is from genome assembly GCA_046063275.1 of Novosphingobium sp. Classification (GTDB taxonomy): domain Bacteria; phylum Pseudomonadota; class Alphaproteobacteria; order Sphingomonadales; family Sphingomonadaceae; genus Novosphingobium. Next base: position 6,451 of record JBJTLY010000131.1, read on the forward strand.
CCGCGGGATCGGCTCGCCCGGATCGAATCCGACATGCTTCCTGGTGAAGTGGTTTCGGGGCGGATCAGCGGTGATGGGGGCATGCCCTCGTTGATGGGCGTTCCGCTGCGCGAAGCCCGCGAAAACTTTGAGCGCGAATACTTGCGCGTACAAATTCGCCGCTTCTCGGGAAATATTTCGCGTACGGCGAGTTTCATCGGCATGGAGCGGTCAGCTTTGCATCGCAAACTCAAATTGCTCGGCATGGTCGAACGCCGTGACGACGAGGAAGACGGGGAAATCGAAGTGCAACTATGACACCAATGTGTAACACTAAGGGCGTTTACGCCGGTGCTGCACTGCGGTAGATTGAAGCGACAACGACATCGGTTCCTTTTTCGCAGGAGGGACCAGATTGCGGACCGTATTGGCGGCCGCCAACAAGAAGGACAAATGCCATGACCTCGCGAACACTGACTGCACGCCCGCGTCCTCCGAAAGCTGAAGACGAGGTTGCCGATGCGCCGGCTCCCGTGCCGAGCGGCCCGGTTTCGGGCAAGGGCCAGAACCTCCAGGATCAGTTCCTCAACCTGCTGCGCAAAAACAAGGTCCCGGTGACCATGTTCCTGGTCAAGGGCGTCAAGCTGCAGGGGATCGTCACCTGGTTTGACAATTTCTCGATCCTGCTGCGCCGCGATGGCCAGGCTCAGCTGGTTTACAAACACGCGGTATCAACGATCATGCCCAGCCAGCCGGTTGACGTTGCCCAATTCGGCAGCGCGGTCGAAGGCGGCAAGAAGATCCGACTGCTGCAGGATGTTTTCCTGTCGAGCGTTCGTGAAAGCGGGGTCCAGGTGACCATGTTCCTGGTCAACGGCGTGATGCTGCAGGGCCGGGTGGCTGCTTTCGACCTGTTCTGCATGCTGCTCGAACGCGAAGGCTATGTGCAGCTTGCCTACAAGCATGCGGTATCGACGATCCAACCGCTTGGACCGATCGACCTAATGGGCGATAGCGAAGACGGCGAAGACGCCTGATCTTCGGCGAGGAAACCGATGGCGAAGTGTCGCGCGGTGTGCGCGCGCTGATCGTCTATCCCGAATTCAGGGGCAGGGGAGCCGCCTCGGTCGATA
>JBJTLY010000132.1:0-4079 GCA_046063275.1 Novosphingobium sp.
GGCAACCCGACACCGGCAAGCTGGTGTGGACAGGTGGCCGAGTGGTTAATGGCAGCAGACTGTAAATCTGCCCGCGAGAGCGTACGGTGGTTCGAATCCACCCCTGTCCACCACCCAGCCCCATCTGAAGCACGAAAGCAGCGCCATGGCCCGACCCACCGACGAAAAGCCGAAGCGCGCACTGCGCGGCCGAGCCGGACGGATGAAGGGCGGGCGCGGCTCGGGCCAGGCGAGTACCGGCGCGGTGCGGCTGTGGGGCCGCCACGCGGTTGAGGCCGCCTTGATGAATCCCGAACGCCAACACCGTAAGCTGTGGGCCACCCGTGAAGGCGTGGCTTCGCTGAACGGCGAGCTTCCGGCCGATTTCAAGGTCGAATATGCTTCGCCTGCCGATCTCGCCCGACTGGTCGCGCGCGATGCTCCGCACCAGGGGCTGGTGCTCGAATGCAATGCGCTCGAGGACATCTACTTGGAAGACGTGTTGAGCGGCGAAGCGGACCGTCCGCTGCTGGTGCTCGATTCGGTCACCGATCCGCACAATGTCGGCGCGATCCTGCGCTCGGCCGCGGCGTTTAATGCTGCTGCGATCATCACGCAGGACCGCCACGCCCCGCCCGAAAGCGGCGTGGTCGCCAAGAGCGCTTCAGGCGCGCTGGAAATCGTGCCATGGGTCCGCGTGGTCAACCTTTCGCGCGCGCTCGATGAAATTGCCGAGGCTGGGTATTGGCGCATCGGCCTCGACGGCGAAGGCAAGACCACGCTCGGCGAAGCACTTCCCACCGGGCCAGTCGCACTTGTGCTTGGCGCCGAGGGCGAAGGCATGCGGCACAATATTGTGCAGCACTGCGACGCGGTGGCTCGACTGCCAATCAGCGGCGCGATAGAAAGCCTCAACGTCTCGAATGCTGCGGCCATCGCGCTCTATGCAATAGCGACCCGCGGCTGAGAGCAATCTGGCGGGGGCTTGCAATGCTGAATTCGATCAATCCGAAGCGTCTTGCTGCGGTGCTTTCTGTGGTTGCCGGTGCGCTGCTGCTCTCTGCCTGTCTGATCCTGCCCGGCAAGTTCGCCGCGACGCTCGATCTGCGCAAGGATGGGCATTTTACCTACACCTACAAGGGCGATATCGTTGTGCTCGGGCTGACACGCATGGCCGAGATCGCGATGGCGCAGAAGGCCAAGCCGGAGTTTTCTCCGACGCCTTGCTACAAAGCCGACGGCGAGACCGAGCGGCCCTGCACCGCCGCCGAAACCGCTGCGCAGAAGAAGGATTGGCAAGCCGAACAGACCGCCAAGGCCGAGAAAGACGCCAAAGATCACGAATTGATCGTCAAGGTGCTCGGCGGGGTCGATCCCAATGATCCCAAGTCGGCGGCCGAGATTGCCGCGCGGCTGAGCGGACAGGCCGGGTTCAAGCGGGTAACCTACCTCGGCAACGGCCGCTACGATGTCGACTACGCGATTTCTGGTGTGCTGACCTATGACTACGCCTTCCCGACCATCGAACGGATGCCGCAAGTGGTGCCGTTCATCGTGCTCAACAAGCGCGGCAACGGCGAAGTCCGGATCGATTCGCCGCTGATGCAGCAGGCTGCAATGACAATGCCCGGCGGCAACGCCGCTCAGGCCTTCGCGCAGTATTACGGCGGGCTTGGCGGCAAGGGGGCTGGCGAGATGAAGGACTTCCCGGTGGTCGACGGTCATTTCACGCTGATCACCGACGGCGTGGTGCTGTCGAACAACACCGAACACGGCGCCAAGACTGTGCCGGGCGGCAAACAGCTTGATTGGGATATCAACTTCTTCACCGCGATCAGCCCGATGGCGTTGGTGGGGTTGGATAAGTAGTAGCTTCAGCGCCGCCGTTTCTTGCGCGGCGACGCTGCCTTGCCCGGGAACGAAACGCCGATCGACACCCTCACTGCTCTTGCCACAGGCTTGCCGGAATCGTCAGTGTACTTCGGAAAGACTGCATTGTTTTCGCAAGGCATTTCGAACGGAATGAAATTGGCGGGATCGGGCCCCGAGATAATCCGACACCCACTCGCGTAACCATCTATCCCGACCGTAAAACCGATTACGCTAACACCGGGCGAGGGGTGCTGATCCAATGCTCCCCAATCGGAAGTGGCATCAGCGGGAATAATCCAACGTACCCGGTTCGAGTAAAAGCCGCTGGTGACGATATTTTGCAAGTCCCGGGCTGGACTAAATCGGGCACGCCTAGATACGACCTCGCAGGTCGCCTCATCCAGCTGCATCGATCCCGAACTCGCGGTCACGGTACAGTCCTTAACCAATCCATCAGGCCCGATGCGCAGCCTAAAGGCGGTTGTGCCCTCAGTATGGGAACGGAGCGCAGCCGCTGGATAGTCGTTATCAGTAACCCAAGTCCCAGGGTTGCTTGTGGGGACCGGTCCCTCAAAATTTGGCGGATTGGGCACCGGCGGAACCGGTTTCGTGGGCGGAGGCGGAACCGGAGTCGTCAGAATTTCCGTTGGTGGCGCGGGTATTGGCGCGGGCTTGGCGTCCGCGCCCCCGCTGACCAACCCCAATCCGATGGAGCCAGCGATGACAACGGCTCTGCAATTATTAGGCATTATACTCTGCCCCTCGATTCCCCTGATCAGTCTGACTCTTAAGTACTTATCCGGGGCCAAGCAACTGCTTGCCCCCGCCTCCTGCCAATTCTAAGGCGCGGGGCATGTCTGACGCTACCTCTCCGCTCGCCCAGCCCTTTCCCGCGATCCCACCGATTGCCGGGGTTACGTTGCGAGTGGCACGTGCGGGATACAAGGACTGGGGCCGCTGTGACCTGACCTTTGCCGAGCTGGCCGAGGGCACGGCGGTGGCGGGGGTGTTCACCCGCAACGTCTGCTGTTCGAGCGAGGTCGAACTGGGCCGCGCCAATGTGGGACAAGGCCACGCGCGGGCCTTGGTGGTCAACGCGGGCAATTCGAACGCCTTCACCGGCTATCGCGGGCGCGAGGCGGTAGAGGCGATCATGCTGCAGGTTTCGGCACAACTCGGCTGCCCGCAGGAGCAGGTGTTCGTCTCCTCGACCGGGGTGATCGGTGTGCCGCTGCCCAGGGACAAGGCCGAAGCCGGTGTCCGCGCTGCACTGCAAGCGGAACCCTGCTCGTGGGAGGATGCAGCGAATACCATCGGCACGACCGATACTTTTGCCAAAGGTGCGTTGGCGACTGCCATCGTTGATGGCCGCACGGTCACACTCGGCGCGATAATCAAGGGCAGCGGCATGATCGCGCCCGACATGGCGACGATGCTCGGCTACATTTTCACCGATTGCGCGGTGGCGCCTGCTTTCCTGCAGGAACTGCTAAGCGCGGCGAACCGGCGCAGCTTCAGCTGCATTACCGTCGACAGTGACACTTCGACCAGTGACACGGTGCTCGCCTTCGCCACCGGAGCGGCAGGCAATGCCGAGCTAGCCAGCTTCGACAGCCCCGGTGCCGATGCCTTCGCCGCAGCGCTGAACGACGTTTGCCTGCAGCTCGCTCATTTGGTGGTACGCGACGGCGAAGGCGCGCAGAAGTTCATCGCCGTGAGCGTTACCGGCGCGGTCAGCGATGAGAGCGCGCGCAAGGTCGGGCTCGCCGTGGCCAACTCACCGCTGGTCAAGACCGCGATTGCCGGAGAAGACGCCAACTGGGGCCGCGTGGTCATGGCGGTGGGCAAGGCCGGCGAACCCGCCGACCGCGACAAGCTCTCGATCGGCTTCGGCGGTGTATGGGCCGCGCGCGAGGGCATGCCGCTGGCCGACTATGACGAAGCCCCCGTGGCGGCGCACCTCAAAGGACAGGACATTTCCATCCAGGTCGACCTTGGCCTTGGTGACGGCCGGGCCACCGTGTGGACCTGCGACCTGACGCACGGTTACATCTCGATCAACGCGGACTACCGGTCTTGAGCGACATCGACGCGTTTCACGCAGCCATGCATGCGCTGCTTCGCGACGTCTCGGCCCGTGCCATACTGCCGCATTATCGCCATCTCTCAGCGCACCAGATTGAAGCCAAGGCCGCAGACGATGTTGTGACGGTGGCCGACACTCTGGC
>JBJTLY010000133.1:0-4813 GCA_046063275.1 Novosphingobium sp.
CAGAGCCGGCGCCGACATCATGCAGCGCCTCTTCCATCGCTGCGATAACCTTGGGATGCTGACCCATCGCGAGGTAATCGTTCGAGCACCACACCGTGATGTCCTTGGGGCCGTTGTGCCCGGCAAAGCACCGCGCGTTGGGATAGGACCCCTTGTTGCGCAGGATGTCGATGAACACCCGGTAGCGGCCTTCCGAGTGGAGCCGGCCAATCGCTGCATCGAAAATCTGGTCGTAGTTCACTGCTTCACCGCCCTACGGCTGCGTCCACTTGCAGGGACTCGCGCAGCCAGTTTCCGCCGCGCGCTCTACGCCAGGAATAGCAGCATTTCCAGCGGTTTTGCTGCGAATCATTCGCACTAATTCGCGTTGGAAAACCCATTCCGCACCCCGGTATGGTTCTCGGGATCGGCTAGCCATTCCCAGTCGTGACCTGGGACAATCAGCAGCGCCGGATCCTGCGCCTTGAGCGCGCGGAGCGCCTTGAGCCAGGCGAACACTTCGGCGCGATTGTCAGCCACGAAGAAGGTCTCGATGAAGCGCGAACGCGCGCGGAGTTCCATCCAGTTGAGCGCGAAACTTGAAACGTCGCCTGCAAACAATGCCTCGCGCCCATCGGCCAACCGCACGTAGATCATCTGCGAGCCGGGGGTGTGGCTGTTCGGGGCAGGGATCACGACAATCCCGGGAGCGACGGCCTGCGGCGAGGTCCCGGAAATGCGTGGACCTGGCCGCTCTCCCTTCCACGCAAGCTTGGCGGCGAGCTGGGTCTGGTTGAGCCTAGCCGCCTCGCTCAGCGCGCCGCCGCCATGCGCAGCCAGAGCGCCAAGATGGTCGGGATGTTCGTGCGTCACCAGGATCAGCCCGGCGCGATCCATCTCGAGCTCGATCCGGTTCTGCGCGGACAGATTGAACTGCTCGGCATGGATCGCTGCAGAGATTTCAGGCGTGATCCCGCTTTCGATCAGCACTGGCTTGCCGCCATGCACCGGCAGCCGGAACGCCATATAGCCGATCAGGCGCCGCTTCAGGCCCGATCCCGCGACCAGCAAGTCACCGGGCAGGCGGCGGAAGCCTGACCGCTCCACCTCGATCGCATAGGGTGCCTCACCCGGGATTGATGCGGCGAGCCGGCGCAGCTCGACCAAGTCGATGCGCTTGGCCGGTAGGGTGTCGCCCGAATTGTCGATCAGGAACCAGTAGAACGGCCCGCCGATCGCGAGGACCAGAATCAGGAGAATCAGGTTGAGCCGGTGCGTCATGGTCTACAGCACCTCCATCGCGCCGAGGCCGTAGTGTGCCAGCGCCGGACGAAGCCGGGCAAGATCCGGCTCGGCACGGGTGAATAGCGCAAAATCAGGGCGGGTGCGTTCGAATATCTGGCCTTGCGTCAAATGCGCGATGCGCCTCGCGATGCCTGCGGCACCGTCGACGAACGAGACTTCAGGTCCGAACGCCTTTGCCAGTTCGTCGGCCAGCAGCGGGAAGTGGGTGCAGGCCAGCACCACGGTGTCGATCGCATTGCCGCCCGGCCGCTCGCGGAGCCCCGCCACCGCGCGCGCGATCACCGCCGGATTGACCACTTCGCCGCGCAGCTTGGCCTCAGCCGCGCTGACCAGTTCGGGTGCCGCGTGGCGCAGCAAACGCTTGTCCGCTGCGAATTCGGCGGCAAGGCGGTCAACGTAGGGCTGGCGGATCGTCGCCTCCGTGCCGAGTAGGCCGATAATGCCGCTTCGGGTTCGCTCGGCAGCAGGCTTGATCGCCGGGACCGTGCCGACAATCGGCACCGCCAGCACATCGCGCACCATGCCCAGCGCGATCGTGCTGGCGGTGTTGCAGGCGATGCAGATCAGTCGCGGGCAGTAGCGCTCGCTCATCCGGCCGAGCAGCCCGCAGACCCGCGCAGCGACTTCGGCTTCGGTTTTGGGGCCATAGGGCAAGCCGCCATTGTCGGCAGCATAGATCACCGGGGCATCGGGCAGGGCCTTGCGCACTTCGCCCAGCACCGACAGTCCGCCGACGCCCGAATCGAACAGGAGGATCGGTGCATCTGCGGGAATCATATCCAAAGCCGTTCGTCCTGAGCTTGTCGAAGGACCGTCCTTCTGGCTAAGCTGGCATAGGGGCAAGAACGGGGCTTCGACAAGCTCAGCCCTAACGGAGGTTTCGGTCGTGGAATCGCTTTATGCGCTGGGGCTGGGTTACCTGCTGGGCTCGATCCCGTTCGGACTTATCCTGACCAAGGCGTTCGGCGCGGGGGATCTGCGGAATATTGGATCGGGTAGCATCGGGGCGACCAATGTGCTGCGCACAGGGCGCAAGGGGCTGGCTGCGGGAACTCTGCTGCTGGATGCGGGCAAGGGCGCGCTGGCGGTGTGGCTGGCCGCGCAGTGGTGGCCGCTTGCCGCACCCGTCGCTGCATTCGGGGCGATCGTCGGGCATTGCTTCCCGGTCTGGCTCAATTTCAAGGGCGGGAAGGGCGTGGCCACCGCGCTCGGCATCCTGCTGGCGCTATCGTGGCAGCTTGCACTGGTCTGCATCGCTGTCTGGCTGGTGGCTTTCCTGATCTCACGCATCTCCTCGGTCGGCGGGATCAGCGCGGCGATCGCCGCAGCGCCTGCCGCTTGGGCCTTGGGCCACGGTGAGTTGATCCTGCCACTCGCCGGCATCGCGCTGGTCATCCTGTGGCGGCACCGCGCCAATATCGCCCGGCTGCGCGCAGGGACCGAACCGCGCGTCGGACAGAAGAACTAAGCCATGACGCTCTCGCAGGACGAAGCCTTTGCCCGAATTCGCCTGCTTCGTTCGCCCAATGTCGGGCCGGTCAGCTACCGACAATTGCTGCGCAGGTTCGGCGATGCGGCGGCGGCGATTGCCGCGCTGCCCGATCTTGTTTCACGCAAGGGCGGGGCATATGCGGTCGCGGCGCCGGATCGCGTTTCGGCCAAAATCGCCGCCGCCCGCAGCGCTGGCGCGCGCTACCTGTTCCATGACGATCCGGCCTATCCGCCGCTGCTGGGTGATCTCGACAGCGCACCGCCGATCCTGACCTATCGCGGCGACCTCGCGCTCGCGTCGAAGCCCAGCGTGGCAATCGTCGGCGCGCGCAACGCCTCCGCCGCGGCGGTCAAGCTGGCGCGGCAATTCGCGGGCGAACTGGCCGAGGCGGGCTTCGTCGTCGTTTCCGGTCTTGCTCGCGGGATCGACGGGGCGGCGCACCAGGCGGCGCTGCCCGGGACGATTGGCGTGATCGCCAGCGGGATCGATATTGCCTACCCGCCCGAACATGCCGAACTGCAGGAAGCGGTGGCGACGCGGGGCCTGCTTCTGGCTGAGCAACCCCCCGGCACCGATCCGCTCGCGCGGCATTTCCCGGCGCGCAACCGGATCATTGCGGGGCTGGCCGCTGGCACACTGGTGGTCGAGGCCGCGCCCAAATCCGGCTCGCTGATCACCGCGCGGCTTGCCGGCGAGGCTGGGCGTGAGGTGATGGCGGTTCCCGGCTCGCCCCTCGAAGCCCGCGCGCAAGGCTGCAATCAGCTGATCCGCGAAGGCGCAGTTCTGGTGCAGAGCGCGGCCGATGTGATCGAACTGCTCGAAGGCTTCGACGGCCAGCCACGTTCGACTTTTCGCGAAAGCGCGGTCGATTTCGAAGCCCTGCCGGACGATCTCGATGACAGCCCACCCGACATCGCTGCACTCTTGACGACGGCGCCCGTCGCGGTGGATGAGATCATCCGTCAGAGCGGGGTGAGCGGGGCTGCGGTGCAGCTTGCGCTGCTCGAATTGGAACTGGGCGGAGGGCTGGTGCGCCACGCCGGCGGCCGGGTGAGCCGCGCCTCATAGGGGAGGGAAGCCATGGGCAAGTTTCCGTCACGGATGTTTCGTTGGGCCGCGTTCTACGGGGTGATCGTGCTGCTGCCATTGTATCTGTTCACACCGTTGGGGAAAGATGGTGCCGAGATATACCTCGGGTTCGTCGGCCTGGCGCTCGTCTTTCAAGCGGTTTTCTGGATCATCGGCCGCGATCCCGCGAAGTACCGCGCACTGATGCCGATTGCAGTAGCCGAGAAGCTGGTCTTCGCCGTGCCTTGCCTTGCACTGTTTGTGAGCGGTTATGCGGTGATCCCGCCGGTCGCGCTGTTCGCCTGCATCGACCTCGCGCTTGGCCTCGGCTTCTTCATCGCTTGGCAGCAGCAGAAAAAACAAGCCGCTTGACGGGGCAGGGCAGCGCTCCCCACCCTCGCGCGTACACATACGCGTAAGGACACACCGCCACCGTCATGCAGCTTGTCATCGTAGAATCCCCCGCCAAGGCCAAGACCATCGAGAAGTATCTGGGCAAGGACTACCAGGTCCTCGCCTCGTACGGCCACGTCCGCGATCTGCCGCCCAAGGACGGGTCGGTGCGCCCCGACGACGACTTCGCGATGGACTGGGAACTCTACGGCGACAAGGCGCGGCAGGTTAAGGCGATTACCGATGCGGCCAAGCAGGCCGACCGCCTGATCCTCGCCACCGACCCTGACCGTGAGGGCGAGGCGATCTCGTGGCATGTGCGCGAACTGCTGGCCAAGAAGAAGGCGCTGCCACGCGAGGTCGAGCGGGTCACCTTCAACGCGATCACCAAGGAGGTGATCCTTGAGGCGATGAAGCACCCGCGCGAGCTCGATCAGGACCTGATCGACGCTTATCTGGTCCGCCGCGCGCTCGATTACCTGTTTGGCTTCACGCTGTCTCCGGTGCTGTGGCGCAAGCTGCCCGGGGCGAAGAGCGCGGGCCGGGTGCAGTCGGTCGCACTGCGGCTGATCTGCG
>JBJTLY010000134.1:0-3353 GCA_046063275.1 Novosphingobium sp.
CCCTGCCATGGCCCGCGCCGCCGCCTTGTTCTCCGGTGCAACCGAATCCTCCAGATCGAGGATCAGCACATCCGCGCCGGTCGCGGCGGCCTTGCCCAGCTTCTTTTCGCTGTCGCCGGGAACGAACAGCCACGACCGTACGGGCATAGGGATGGACCTCTTCAGCTTTTTCTTTCTCCCCTCCCCGGTGGGGAGGGGCGGGGGTGGGGGTACCACATCGGCGTCGACCCCCCATCCCAACCCTTCCCCAAGGGGAAGGGCTAAAGGTGTCAGGCCGGCACCAGCGCCGGGTAATCGATATAACCCTCTGGCCCGGGCAGATACCAGCTTTTCGGCACGTTGGTGTTGGGCGCCCATTCCGCGCCGACGCGGATGCGTTCGGCAAGGTCCGGGTTGGAGATATAGGGCCGACCAAAACTGATCGCGTCGCAGCGGCCGCTGGCCACGTCGGCCTCGGCAGCTTCCGCGGTGTAGTCCGAATTGAGCACCAGCGGTCCGGTGTAGATCGAGCGGATCAGGCCGTCCTGCATCGGCACATCGGTCTGGCCGAAGGTGCCGTCGGGGCCGGGCTGGCGCAGCTCGACAAAGCTGACGCCGAGTTCCTGAATGACCCGCGCCGCCTCACCGAAGATGCTCGCCGGATCGGGATCGTCGCAGCCCTGCGATTCGCCGTTGGGGGAGAGCCGGATCGAAACCCGGTCCGCACCCCACACTTCGATCAGCGCTTCGAGCACTTCGCGCATGAAGCGGGTGCGGTTCTGCGGGCTGCCGCCGTATTCGTCGGTACGCAGGTTGCTCCCTGAGCGGAGGAACTGGTCGACCAGGTAGCCGTTCGCGCCGTGCAGTTGGACCCCGTCGAATCCCGCAGCCTTGGCATTGCGAGCGGCCTGGGCATAGTCGCCGACGATCCGCTTGATATCGTCGAGCGTCGCGGCGCGGGACTGTTCGGTCGGCTTGCGCCCTTGCGGGGTGTGCGCGGTCTGGCCTGCCTGGGTGGCCGAGGCCGAAACCGGTGCTTCGCCGCCGAGGAAATCGGGGTGGACCAGCCGGCCCATGTGCCACAGCTGCAGCACGATCTTGCCGCCGGCTTCGTGCACCGCAGCAGTGACGGGCTTCCACCCTGCAACCTGGGCATCGTTCCAGATGCCCGGGGCGGCGGGCCAGCCAAGGCCTTCAACGCTGATCCCGGTCGCTTCGGAAATGATCAGCCCGGCCCCGGCGCGCTGGCGATAATATTCGGTCATCATCGCATTGGGGACCGATCCGGGGTCCGAGCGGCCGCGGGTCAGCGGGGCCATGATGATGCGGTTCTTCGCGGCAATTGCACCAAGTTGAAGCGGCTGGAAAAGAGCGTCGTGCAAGTCGGGTCTCCATCACATTTCGTTTTGCAATCTTTGTCGGCTCGCTAAGGCATGGCCATGGGCATTGCAATGGGGACAACCGAGGCGCCGACGCGCGGTGTGCGCTGGGCGCGGCTGGCGGCACTGCTCGGCGGCAATGCAGCCTTGGCGCTCGGCCCGTGGTCGGTGCGGTTGGCCGATTGCGGACCGGTTTCCTCGGCGTTCTGGCGGCTCGCGCTGGCGGTCCCGGTACTGGCCCTGCTGGCGCGGGTCAGCGGGCAGAAGCTGCGCGGGCTGGGCACCGGCGTGTGGTGGGCGATCATGGCCGCAGGGCTGTTCTTCGCGCTCGACATCGGGGCCTGGCACATCGGCATCGGCATGACCCGGATGGCCAACGCCTCGCTGTTCGGCAATGCCGGCAGTCTGGTGGTGATGATCTGGGGCCTGATCAGCCTGCACCGGAGCCCGCGCCTGCGCGAATGGCTGGCCCTGGCGGCGGCGCTGGGCGGGGGCGCGATCCTGCTCGGCCGCAGTCTCGAGATCGACCACACCACCCTGATCGGCGACCTCTACTGCGTGGCCGCCGGGCTGCTCTATTCGGGCTACATCATCATCCTGCAGAAGTACCGCGCCTCGCTGGGCGGCTGGTCGCTGCTGACCTGGTCAAGCCTCGCAGGCATGCCGGTGCTCTTGGGCATTGCGCTGCTACTCGGCGAGCCGGTCTGGCCGACGAACTGGTGGCCGGTGATCGCACTGGCGGTGCTCAGCCAGCTGCTCGGACAGGGGCTGCTGGTCTATGCGCTCAAGCATTTTGCGCCGCTGGTGATCGGCCTCGCACTGCTGACCCAGCCGGCGATTGCGGTGGCGGTGGGCTGGCTGGTGTTTCACGAGAGCCTGGGGCCGCTCGATTTCGCCGGGATGGCTGCGGTGGCGGCGGGTCTGGCCTTGGCACGCTCGACGCAGGATTGATTGCGCGCTAGCCTCTCCCCAACAAATCCCCGGGGAGAGAATGTCATGAAACGTTTCGCAGTGTTTGCCGCCCTGCCGCTCGCCGCGCTGGCCTTCGCGCAACTGCCCGCCGACGCGGCCAAACCTGCCCACCACGCGATGCGAATGGCCAAGGCTGACGAGCTGTTTCAGAGCATCGCCAATCAGTTCATCGCTGCCGCGCTGCATAGCTCGCCGATCGAGGCGACCGCGCTGGGCGAACACAAATACGACAGCCTGCTCCCCGATATCACCGCCAAGGGCCGCGCCGATCGGCGCCAGACCTGGCAGGGCTTCCTGACGCGCCTCAATGCGATCAACCCGGCGGCGCTGAGCCGCGACAACCAGGTCGACATGGCGCTGCTCAAGAACGAGCTGCAGTACCGACTGTGGGCGGACCAGCAGGAGCAGGGCTGGGCGTGGAACGCGCAGATTTACAACGATGTGGCGGCGGGATCGCTTTACACGCTCGCCGCGCGCGATTTCGCGCCGTGGGACGTGCGGCTGAAGAGCGCGACCGCGCGGATGGAGGCGCTGCCCGCGCTGATGCTCGAAGGCCGCAAGCAGCTGGTCCCGGCGCGGGTGCCGCTGATCTTTGCCCAAACGGTATCGAAGCAGAACGCGGGCATCGTCGAGATTGCCGAGGGCATGCTCGCCCCGCACGCCGGTGAGCTGAAAGGCGCCGATCGCGCGCGGTTCGATGCGGCGCTCACCGGACTCAAGGCGGCGGTGGCTGATCAGCAGAAGTGGCTCGACACCGTGCTGGTCCCGCAGGCCAAGGGCGACTTCCGGCTTGGCGCGAAGCTCTACGACCAGAAGATGAAGTTCGGCCTGATGAGCGACATGACGCGGCCGCAGCTCAAGGCCCGCGCGCTCAAGGCCAAGGCCGATACGCGCGCGCAGATGTACGCGATCGCGCGGCAGGTTCTCGCCGGCAAGCCCGGTGCACCCGCGCTGCCGCTCAATCCCACAGCGGCGCAGCAGCAGGCGGGAATCGAGGCCGCACTCAAGCTCAGCTATGCCAAG
>JBJTLY010000008.1:0-9257 GCA_046063275.1 Novosphingobium sp.
GCCGCCGGGCTCACGCCGGATGACGCTCCCGTCCGCACGTTGGTCGATGCGCTGGCCTATCTCTCGGTCCCGGTCGACATGGCATCGGAGTACACGATCGCCCCGGCGCTGCACGCTGCGATCGAAACCGCTACTGCGACCGCGCGGATCGAGAACGGGCGCTGCGAACTTTGGGTGGCAAGCCAGGCCCCGCAAAGCGCGCGTGCCGCCGTGGCAAAAGCACTGGACTTCGCGGTTGAAGACGTGACGCTCTACCCGCTGCCAGCCGGCGGCAGTTTCGACGCGCGCTTGGAGCACGATCACGCGGTCGAAGCGGCGCTGATCGCCAGGGCGGTAAAGCGCCCGGTGCAGCTCGTCTGGTCGCGCTGGCAGGAGCATGTTGCGGGCCGTCCGCGCACCCCGGCAGCGGCGCATCTCGCGGCGCAGGTCACCAGCGACGGATCGCTCACTGCGCTGCGGATCAAGGTCGCCATGCCCGCCACCGCGCGCGAATTCGGCGGGCGGCTGTTCGGCGGGCGCAGCGCCGCAGCCGCGCTCGAACTGCAGGATGATAGCGATAGCCTGGCGACCATGGGGCTGGTTCCGCCCTATGCGATCCCTAACCTTTTGGTTGAGCACGTACCGGTGCAAACGCAGCTTCCCACCGGGCGGCTGCGCGGCAATTCACACGGGATCGGCGCCTTCCTGATCGAGACTTTTCTCGATGAACTGGCCGCCAAGGTGCGGCACGAACCGCTGTCCTACCGCATGTTCCTGCTCGCCGCGCAGCCGCGCCTTGTCGCTTGTCTGCAGCGTGCCGCGACGCTGGCCGAATGGGGCGGCGGGGGAGGCGGCAGCGGACAGGGTCTGGCCTGCTGGAAGATGACGCTTGGCGATGCTGAGGGCTACATCGCAGTGGTCGCCAGTGCCCGGCGCGACGAGCGCGGGATCAGGGTCGACAAGCTCACTGCTGTCGCCGATATCGGGCGAATTCTCAATGTCGACATCGCGCGGCAGCAGATCGAGGGCGGGCTGCTGTTTGGCCTCGGTCTCGCCAATGGATCAAGCACGCGCTACGCGCAGGGCCTGCCGCAGACCGGCCGGTTGGGGATGCTTGGCCTGCCGCTGCTAGTCGATTGCCCTGAGATCGAGACAGAATTCATCGAAAGCGATGCGCCGCTGTTCGATCCGGGTGAACTTGGCACAGTTGTCGCCCCGCCGGCAATCGCCAATGCGCTGGCCTCGTCGGGATCGGTGCGCGCGCGGAGCCTGCCGCTCAATGGAGGACAAGTCTGATGCTGCCCCCCGGCCATCCCCCGGTCGCCAGCCCGCGCGTGGGGGTGCTGCTGGTCAACCTCGGCACGCCGGACGCGCCCACTCCCAAAGCGGTGCGGCGCTACCTCAAGGAATTCCTCTCCGACCGCCGCGTGGTGGAAATACCGAGGCTGGCGTGGTGGCCGATCCTCAATGGCATCGTGCTCAACACCCGCCCGAAGAAGAGCGCGCATGCTTACAGCCAGGTGTGGAGTAAAGACGGTTCGCCGCTTGCCGCGATTACCAGGGCGCAGGCTGCCGATCTGCAGCTGCGGCTGGGTGCCGGGATCATGGTCAGCTACGGCATGCGCTACGGCAATCCAGCGCTGGGTGCCGAAATTCAGCGCTTGAAGGATGCGGGCTGCGAGCGGATCCTGATTGCGCCACTCTATCCGCAGTATTCGGGGGCAACCACCGCGACGGTCGCTGATGCGATCGGTGCCAAGCTCGCCACCATGCGCTGGCAACCGGCGCTGCGCAGTCTACCGCCGTACTACGACGATCCGCTGCACATCGCGGCGCTGCGGGCTGACCTTTCGCGCCAGCTTGCGGCCTTGGACTTCACCCCCGAGGTGCTGCTCCTGTCGTTCCACGGCATGCCGCAGCGCACGCTCGAACTGGGCGATCCGTACCATTGTCAGTGCCAGAAGACCGCGCGGCTGCTGCGCGAGGCGCTGGTCGTCGATCATCCGGGTTTGCGGATCGAGATCAGCTTCCAGTCGCGCTTCGGCCGCGCCAAGTGGCTCGAACCCGCGACCGATGCCGTGCTCGCCGCCGAGGCTGCCAAGGGCACGCGTCGGCTTGCCATTGCCGCACCGGGGTTCTCTGCCGACTGCCTCGAAACCCGCGAGGAACTGGCCATTCGCGGACGCGAGCAGTTCACCGATTCCGGGGGCGAGCACTTTGCCGCGCTCGATTGCCTCAACGCCTCCGATGCCGGGATGAACATGCTCGAAACCTTGGTCCGGCGTGAACTGGCGGGCTGGATTCCTTAACCCGAACAAGTTACATCGGTGTCAGTAACGAGGAACACCATGGCCACTCTCGCTCCCCAATCGCCGGTCTATACGCACTGGGCCCAGCCCCAGCCCGAACACGCGCTCGATCACATCCCGGGCGAAGATGGCTGGCCGATCGTCGGTACCACTTTCTCGCTGCTCGCCGACCCGCTCGGCTACGGCGAACGGATGCGTGCCAAGTACGGCAACGTCTATCGCAACAAGGGATTCGGACGGCGCGGGGTGATGCTTTACGGCGCCGAGGCCAACGAACTGGTGCTGTTCGACCGCGACAAGCTGTTTTCGTCCGAGCAGGGCTGGGGCCCCGTGCTCGACCAGCTGTTCCCGCGCGGACTGATGCTGATCGATTTCGATCATCACCGCGCCGACCGCCGCGCGCTGTCGATCGCGTTCAAGCCCGAGCCGATGCGGCACTATGCCGATGCGCTCAATCGCGGGATCGCGGCGCGTGCCGAGCAATGGGGCGGGCCGATGCTGTTTTACCCGGCGATCAAGCAGCTCACGCTCGATCTGGCGGCCGACAGCTTCATGGGCTTGCCGCTTGGGCCCGAAGCCGACAAAATCAACAAAGCCTTCGTCGATATGGTCGCCGCCTCGATCGGAGTGGTGCGCAAACCGCTGCCGTTCACCGCGATGGGCCGCGGCGTGGCGGGGCGCAAGTATCTGGTCGAATGGTTCACGGCGGAAACGCTGCGTCGCCGCGCGGAAGGCGGCGGGCAGGACATGTTCAGCCAGTTCGCCACCGCGACGCACGAAGACGGCAGCCTGATGCCGGTTGATCAGGTGGTTGATCACATGATCTTCCTGATGATGGCGGCGCATGACACGATTACCTCGTCGGCCACGTCCTTGGTCTGGCAATTGGCCAAGCATCCTGAATGGCAGGACAAGGTCCGCGCCGAGATCATGGCGATCACCGGCGGCACGCCGCGCGCGATTACGTACGAGGAACTGGGCAAGCTCGACCTCACCGAAATGGCCTTCAAGGAAGCGCTGCGGCTGATCCCCCCGGTGCCCAGCTTGCCGCGCCGCGCGCTGCGCGATTTCACCTTTCAGGGCTTCACCATTCCCGCCGGAACCGGCGTCGGGATCAGCCCGGCAAGCGTCCACCTGATGCCGGAGCATTGGCCCGATCCGCGCAAGTTCGACCCGCTGCGCTTCTCGCCGGAGAACTCGGCCGGCCGCCACAAATACGCCTGGGTCCCATTCGGCGGCGGCGCGCACATGTGCCTGGGGCTGCACTTCGCCTACATGCAGATCAAACTGCTGATGGCGCACATGCTGACGCGCTACCGGATCGAGCTGGAGCCGGGCTATGCGCCCGAATGGCAACCGTGGCCCATTCCCAAGCCCAAGGACGGGCTCAAGGTCAGCCTCACGCCGCTCTAGAAATCGACCGCGATCCCGTTCTTCTCCCAATCCCCATAGCGGGTCGGGTCGAGCGGATCGGCAGGTGGCGGGACCGGTTCGGGCTGCGGCGCGGGGTCGTTGGTCCAGTTGGCGGGCTTCGCGAACTTCTCCGGACGTTTGGTGGCGCGCTGGGTCATGCCCCTCAAATGCGCCCGCTGGCCCTCGATTGCAATCTCCCCTAGGGGCAGGGCCATGGACATTCCCGGCCTTCCCGCGCGCAAGGGCGCGCTCAAGCTGCTTGATGCGGTGCTCAACCGGGGCGAGACGCTCGACCAGGCTGCGCACAATGCGCTCCAGGGCGTGCATGGTCAGGCCGACAGGGCCCTGGCAAGGGCGCTGGCGGGTGAAGCGCTGCGCTGGCTGACCGATCTCGACAGCCTGATTGATAGCGCGACCCGGCAGATATTGCCGGATGATGCCAAGGTTCGTTCGGTCTTGCGGCTTATGCTTGCCGGCTGGCTGCGGCTCGAAACCCCGCCGCACGCGGTGATTGCCACCGGTTTGCCGCTGCTGACGGGAGGACCGAGGCGGCTGGCGCATGGGGTGTTCTCCTCCCTTGCCAAACTCGCGGTCTCGCTGCCTGCCACGCCGACTTTGCCAGCGGTTGTACTTGAGCGTTGGGGCGAACGCGCGGGAGCGATCTCGGCTGGGCTCGCTGCCCTGCCACCGCTTGACCTGACATTGCGCGACGCGGGCGAAACTGCGGTCTGGGCCGAGCGCCTTGGCGGAACCTCTCTCATACCGGGCCATATCCGACTTGGTCGCGGGACAGCGGTTGAAAACCTCGAAGGGTTCGATGAAGGTGCTTGGTGGGTGCAGGATCTCGCCGCCAGCCTGCCTGCGCGGTTGCTGGGTGAGGGTAAGGGGCGCACCGTGCTTGACCTCTGCGCTGCGCCGGGAGGCAAAACGCTTCAGCTCGCGGCAGCCGGGTGGCAGGTCACCGCGCTCGATGCGAGTGCCAAGCGGCTCGAACGGGTGGAACAGAACCTCGCACGAACCCGACTTTCGGCTGAGGTTTTGGTTGCCGACGCCTTGCAATGGGAACCTGCCGAGCCGTTCGATGCGGTTCTTCTCGACGCCCCGTGCACTGCAACCGGAACCTGCCGTCGCCATCCCGACGTGCTTCACCGCATCGGGGAGCGGCAGATCGCCGAGCAGGCCGAACTGCAGGCCGCGCTGCTGGATCGTGCAGTGCAGTGGGTCAAGCCGGAGGGGACGCTGATCTATGCCGTCTGTTCGCTCGAACCTGAGGAAGGCGAGATGCAGGCCGCTGCAGTGGCGCTTACACCCGAGCCGATCCGCGCCGACGAGGCTCCCAATGGGATTGTGCCGAGCAGCGACGGGTTTGTGCGAACCGATCCCGGCATGCTGTCAGAGCAAGGTGGTCTCGACGGGTTCTTCATCGCGCGGTGGCGCAAGGACTGACGCCAAGGGCCTTGCCCTCTTCCTCCAGCGTGCCACTATCGGTGCAGAAGAGGGGACCAGACATGTACCGCACCATCGCACTCGCCGCCGCTGCACTGGGTACGGCAACGCCAGCCATGGCCTATCAGGCCGAGATCCGCCGCGACGACTGGGGCATTGCGCACATTCACGGCAAAACCGATGCCGATGCGGTTTACGGGATGATCTACGCCCAGGCGGAAGATGACTTCAACCGGATCGAGATGAATTACCTGACCAACCTCGGCCGCCGCGCCGAAGCGGACGGGGAGGGCGCGATTTGGAGCGACTTGCGCCAACGCCTATGGATCGATCCGTCGGACCTTCAGGCGCAATATGCCAAGAGCCCGCCGTGGCTGCGCGCGCTGATGCGCGGCTGGGCGGCGGGGCTCAACCAGTACCTTGCCGATCACCCAGAAGTGCACCCCAAGGTCATCACGCACTTCGAGCCGTGGATGGCGCTGAGCTTTTCCGAAGGCAGCATCGGCGGGGATATCGAGGCGGTGCCGCTGAGTCAGCTAGAGGCGTTCTACACCGGGCGCGAGCAGGTCATGACCTCGGCCGAGCGGGGGCTCGAATTCAAGGAGCCGCTCGGCTCGAACGGCTTCGCGATCGGCCCGACGCACAGCGCCAATGGCCATCCGCTGCTGCTGATCAACCCGCACACCAGCTTCTTCTTCCGCTCCGAGCAGCAGGTGCAGAGCGACGCAGGGCTCAACGCCTATGGCGCGGCGACCTGGGGGCAGTTCTTCATCTATCAGGGCTTCAACGATCAGGCCGGGTGGATGCACACCTCGAGCACGGTCGACAATATCGACGAATTTGTCGAGAAGACCTTCGAACGCCCCGTCGGCGGCTTCGCCTATCACTACGGCAAGGAAGTGCTGCCGGTCTCGACCAAGCAGATCACGCTGCGCTTCCGTAAGACCGATGGCAGCATGGGCAGCCGCACCTTCTCAACTTTTGCAACGCGCCACGGCCCGATAACCCGCGAGGAGGGCGGCAAGTGGATCGCTACCGCGCTGATGAACAAGCCCGTGGCAGCGCTGCAGCAAAGTTTCCTGCGCACCAAGGTCCACTCGATTGCTGAGTTCAAGAAGGTCGCGGCGCTCGCCGCAAACAGTTCGAACGACACGTTGTTTGCCGACAACAAGGGCGAATTCGCGCTGTTCCTGCCGCAATTCATGCCGATCCGCTCGAACCGCTACGATTACACCAAGCCGGTCGACGGCAGCGATCCGCGCACCGACTGGCATGGCTTCCACACCTTTGCCACTCTGCCGCAGGTGGTTAATCCGGCGAACGGCTGGGTCTTCAACGTCAACGACGGGCCATGGTGGGGCGCGGGCAAGGACAGCCCCAAACAGGCGGCCTTTGCGCGCTATTTCGACAGCGAGGGCAAGCAGCCGCGCACCCCGCACGCGATCGCGGTGCTTTCTGCCCGCCCGACTTTTACCCTCGATCAGTTGGTCGAGGCGGCCTACGATCCGTGGCTATCCAGCTTTGCCGAACTGATTCCGGGGCTGGTCGCGGCGCATGCCCGCCATCCTGATCCGGCGCGCGCCGATGCGGTGGCGCTGCTGGGCAAATGGGACGACCGCTGGAGCCTGACCTCGACCGAGACCAGCCTAGCGGTGTTCTGGGGCGAGGCACTGTGGGAACGCGGCCAGAAAACCGCTCCCGCCCAAGGTATCGGCGTGGCCCAATGGATGGCCAAGGCGAGCGACGAAGACCAGCTCGCTGCGCTCGACAGCGCGATAGCGCGGCTCAAGGCCGACTTCGGCTCTTGGCAAGTGCCGTGGGGCGAAATCAACCGCTACCAGCGCAACGATGCCAGCATCGTCCAGACCTTCGATGACGCCAAGCCCAGCGTGCCGGTGCCGTTCGCCTCGGCGCAATGGGGCTCACTCGCCAGCTTTGGGGCCAAGCGCTATCCCGGCACCAAACGGTACTACGGCACTTACGGCAACAGCTTCGTCGCCGCAGTGGAATTCGGCCCCAAGGTGAAGGCTCGTGCGGTCACAGCAGGCGGTGAAAGCGGCGATTCCAAGTCACCGCATTTCGGCGACCAGGTCGGCCGTTACGCCGCCGGCAACCTGCGCCCGGTCTACTTCTGGCCTGAAGATCAGGCGGGCCATATCGTCTCGACCAAGGTGGTGAAGGGGCGCTAGCCGCAATGCTGCAGCCGAAGTCTGCTGCTCTTGCCGTTGGTGCCTTGCTGGCCCTCGCGGGAGGTGCGGCAGCGTCATACCTTAGGACACTTGGCGGCCAAGTGCCTCAGACGAAGGCCGCGTCCGTGCAGCCCTCAACCGGTGGGCCGTGGCAACCCCCCGGCGGACTCGCCCAGATGCCGCTGTGGCCGGAAACGCCGCCTGATACCCCGACCGGTTCACTACCCACGGAAACCACCAAAACCGGCACCAATCCGAAGCGCTTTGCCGGCCTGCCGGTTACCGGGATCTATGACGTGACCGTGCCAACGATGACGGTCTTTCCGGCCAAGGGAAATCCGACCGGCGCCGCGATGCTGGTGTTCCCCGGCGGCGGTTTTATGCAGCTTGCGATCGATCTTGAAGGTACCGAGGCCTGCGACTGGATGACCGCCAAGGGCATTGCCTGCATTCTGGTCAAATACCGCGTCCCGAACAGCAACCACCACTACGATGAGAAGTGCGATTGCGGGGTCACCCCGCCGCACCTTACCGCGCTGCAGGACGCACAGCGCGCGATCAGGCTGACGCGGTCGCGCGCAGCGTCACTGGGTATTGACCCAAAGCGGATCGGGGTGATCGGATTTTCCGCTGGCGGCTATCTGGTTGCGCAGACCAGCAACGTGTTCGCGCCCGCTTACAAACCAGTCGATGCGATCGATCAGGTAAGTAGCCGGCCCGACTTCGGCATCGCGCTCTATCCTGGGCATCTGTGCCGCAACGATGGCAAGCTCGATCCTGGATTGACCGTCACCGCGCAGACCCCGCCGCAGATGTTGGTGCAGGCGTGGGACGATCCGACCGACCCGGTGTGCAACAGCATCGTCTATGCCCGCGCGCTGGCTACGGCCGGGGTACCGACCGAATTGCACCTGTTCGCGAAGGGCGGGCATGCCTTCGGGTTTCGCCCGACCGGAATGCCGGTTTCCAACTGGCCCGCGCTCGCCGAGGATTGGCTGCGCGGGCTGGGCATGATTGCGCGCTAGGCCTTCAGCTTCTCCGCAAAGCCCTTCTGCAACTTGGCGAGCTTGGGCGGGATCACCGCGAGGCAATAGGGGTTCCGCTGGCCTTCGCCCTGCCAATACTCCTGATGATAGTCCTCGGCCGGGTACCAAGTGGCAGGACCTTCGATCTGGGTCACCGCCTTTTCGCCCTGATGGGCGTCTTCCCAGCGCGCAATGGCAGCTTCGCCCTCGGCGCGCTGCTCGTCGTCGAGCGGGAACAGCGCGGTACGGTACTGCGTGCCCATATCGTTCCCCTGGCGGTTGAGCTGGGTCGGATCGTGGGTCGCGAAGTGGATGTCGAGCAGGTCGGCGAGGCTCACCACGGCGGGATCGAAGGTCAGTTTGATCGCCTCGGCATGGCCGGTCTGGCCGGTGCACACCGCCTTGTAGGTGGGGTTCGGAACAGAGCCGCCGATATAGCCGCTTTCCACCGCGCTGACGCCGTCGATGCTGGTGAACACCGCCTCGACGCACCAGAAGCAGCCGCCGGCGATAATGGCCTCAGCCATGGGGAATTCTCCTTGTTTGCTGGTTGGGTCCCGATTTGGGGTCCCTCGGCCCATTCGGCAATGGTGGACTTGGGGTTACAAGCGAAATATGCGGCTACCCCATGAGCACGCTGACAGTCGCCGCCCTGCAATTGCCGCTTGGTTCGTCCGATGAGGGCGAGAACATCGCCGCCGTGGCCGCGCTGGTCGAGCAGGCGGCGGCCAAGGGCGCGCAGGTCGTCTTGCCTCCGGAGCTGTTCTCGGGCCCCTATTTCTGCAAGGTCGAGGACGAAGCGCTGTTTGCGCTGGCCCGTCCGACTGCCGAGCATCCTTCGGTTGCAGCGATGCAGAAGCTCGCCGCCAGCCTCAAGATCGCGATCCCGACCAGCT
>JBJTLY010000135.1:0-3200 GCA_046063275.1 Novosphingobium sp.
CCAGCTCGCGCACCTCGGACTACCGCGCGTTCAACCCGGAAGATGTCAAGAACTACGAAGTCGGGCTGAAGGCCGACCTGTTCGATCGCCACGCACGGCTGAATATCGCGGCCTACATGATGGACCGCAAGGGCAGCCAGGTCGACCTGTCGACGATCCAGCCGACCGCGACCGGCAACTTCAACAACCTGGTTACCTTCAACGCGCCGGGCACCACCAAGATCCGCGGGATCGAGGCCGATCTTACACTCAAGCCGGCCGAGGGCCTGACCATGGGGCTGTCCTATGCCTATACCTACACCGACATTCCGCCAGTCAGCGTGACGTACACCGCATATTGCACCGGCGTCGGCACCCCTTCGACAGCTTGCACCTCGAATGGACAGGCGCTTAACAGCACGACGGCGTTCCAGAAGTTCTACATCGTGTTCACCCCGCGCAACGCAGCGGCTGGCACGATCGACTATGAAGTGCCGGTTTCGGGCGAGACGCGCGTCAAGTTCCACCTCGATGCGAACTATGCCTCGGCCACCCAGTCGTTCGATCAGTTCGCGACCAAGGCCGACAGCTCGTTCATCGTCAACGGCCGGATCTCGCTGCTCGACATCGCTCTGGGCGGCGACTCGGCGAAATTCAACGTCAGCATCTGGGGCCGCAATCTGTTCAACGAACAGCACGTCTATCGCCGCGATCCCTCAAACAGCATTCCGGCCGTCCAGACCTCGCCGGTGACGGGCGTGCCCAACGTGGTCGCCATCGGCAACGTGAACGGCATCCTGGGCGATTACGGCAACTTCAACGTGCCGCGGACCTTCGGTATGGATGCCACGTTCAAGTTCTAAGGGACCCTTCCTCCCTTCCATCCTCGCGGGCGGGCAGCTTCGGTTGCCCGCCCGTTTTTTTAGCACTTGTCGAATAACTGACTGGTCAGTTATAAACGCGCATGGCTCGTCCGTCCGTTCCTTCGCGTCGTTCCGATATCCTGCTTGCCGCGCGGGATGCCTTCAATGCGCGCGGGTTTGCCGGGACCAGGATGGACGACATTGCCGCCGCCGCCGGGATCTCCAAAGCTGCGCTCTACCTCCAGTTCGCTTCGAAACAGGCGCTGTTCGAGGCGCTGGTCAGCGAACTGATCGAAGCCATGCTGCCGCAGGCTGCCCCGGCGCAGCTGGGGGACTTGCCCGCCGACCAGTTGCTGCGCGGGTTCATCGCCTTCATGAGCGAACGGCTGACGGGCGATGACATGATCTTCGTGCCGCGGGTGATCATCGGTGAAGGGGCGAACTTCCCCGATCTGGCGCGGTTCTACCACGATCACGTCGTGCGCCGCGGGCTCGGGATTCTCGAAGAGATCATCCGCCATGGGGTCGCGCGCGGCGAATTCGTCTGCGACGATCCGCCGCAGGCGTGCCGCACGCTGGTTGGTGGGGTGCTGCTTGCCGCGATCTGGAAGACCACGTTTGAGCCAGTGGGGGCAGAGCCGATCGAGGTTGCCGCGATGGCCCGCGCTCACACCGATACGATCCTCAATGGCTTGCTGAAAAGGGCGGGTGCAACATGAACCGAATTCCCAAGCCCCTGATTGCACTTTTCGCGATTGTTCTGGCTGGCAGTGCGCTGTGGTACTTCACGCGCCCCAGCCAGACTGGCAACTGGCTCGGCTACGTCGAAGCGGAAACAGAATATGTCGCCGCGCCGGTTGCCGGGCGGCTGGCCCAGCGCACGGTCGATCGCGGAGCTGCGGTCGAACCGGGGACGGTGCTGTTCTCGCTCGATCCCGAAACCACCGATGCCGATACGGCGCGCGCCGAAGCCCAGGTCGCTGCCGCAAGGGCGCAGCAAGGCGATCTGGCTCAGGCCCGCCAGCGCGCACCTGAAATCGCGGTGTCGCGCGCGGCCGAGGCTGCGGCGCAGGCACAGCTGACCAGGGCGCAGGCCGACTTCAGCCGCATCTCGGCACTGGCTGCGCGCGGCTTTGCCAGCCGGTCGCAGCTCGATGCGGTGCGCGCCGCCCGCGATGGCGCGGCGGCGAACCTTGCCCAAACCCGCGCGCAGATCGCCTCGGGCGAACTCACTGCCGGGCGCAGCGGGCAGATCGCTGCAGCCGGAGCTGATGTGGCCGGAGCCGAAGCGACCTTGCGCGCCCAGCACCAGCGCCGCCGCGAGATTGCCCCGGTTTCCCCGGCGAAGGGCGTGGTCGAGCAGACCTTCTACAATCCTGGCGAGTGGGTCCCGGCCAATTCGCCGGTGGTCGCGGTGTTGCCCGATGATAAGCGCAAGCTGCGGTTTTACGTCCCGCAAGACCGGATCGCGGCGCTGCGGACGGGCAGCACGATCAGCTTTACCTGCGACGGCTGCGGGGCGGAACGGCAGGCGAAGATCAGCTACATCGCCCCGCGCGCCGAATTCACTCCGCCGGTGATCTATTCCGAACACGCCCGGGCCAAGCTGGTGTTCCTGGTCGAGGCAATGCTGCCGCCGAGCGACAAGCCGCTGCCGCCTGGCCTCCCGGTCGAAGTCATGCCCCAATGACGGCCCCGGCAATCGCGGTGCACGGCCTGACCAAGCGGTTCGGCGCGCGAACCGTGGTCGACAACGTCGATCTGACCGTCCAGCCGGGGCGGATCTGCGGGTTTCTGGGTCCCAACGGATCGGGCAAAACCACCACCTTGCGGATGATCTGCGGGCTGCTTTTGCCCGATGCGGGGGAGGGCGAGGTGCTGGGGCTGGACCTGCGCACCCAACGCCACGCGATCAAGGCCCAGATCGGCTACATGACCCAGAAGTTCGGGCTGTTTGGCGATCTGACCATCGCCGAAAACCTCGAGTTCATCGCGCGCGTCTACCGCCTCGACAATCGCTCCGCACGGGTGGCCGAGGCGCTCGACAAGCTTGGCCTGTCGAGCCGCGCCGACCAGCTTGCGGGCAAGCTTTCGGGCGGGTGGAAGCAGCGGTTGGCGCTCGCTGCAGCGGTGCTGCACGAGCCGAAAATCCTGTTGCTCGATGAACCCACCGCCGGGGTCGATCCGCAGGCGCGGCGCGACTTCTGGGACCAGATCCACGGTCTGGCCCGCGATGGCATGACCGTGCTCGTTTCCACCCACTACATGGACGAGGCCGAGCGCTGCCACGAGATCGCCTATATCGCTTCGGGGGAATTGCTCGCCCGCGGGACGGCGCAAGAAGTCGTAGCGCAGTCA
>JBJTLY010000136.1:0-10117 GCA_046063275.1 Novosphingobium sp.
CCGCGCCAGTAGGCCCCGGCGACGCGCATCAGCTTGAACGCGGCCGGATCGAGCTTGCCAGTGGAGGCGAGGTGCGGACCGCGGCACATGTCGAGCCAACTGTCGGCGGAGTTGGCGTCACCGCTGCGATAGACCGTCAGCTCCTCGCCTTCGGGAAGCTCGGCGGCCCATTCGGCCTTGAAGGTCTCGCCCTCGCCCGACCACTTGTCGATCAGCGCCTGACGGCTCCATACTTCGCGGCGCAGCGGCTTGTCGGCGCGAATGATCTCGCGCATCTTTTCCTCGATCGCGGGCAAGTCGTCCATCGAAAACGGCTCGCGGCTGGCTGGGGCCAACACGTCGTAATAGAACCCGTCGTCGGTCGAGGGACCGAAGGTGATCTGCGTACCCGGCCACAGCGCCTGCACCGCTTCGGCGAGGACGTGGGCATAATCATGCCGCGCCAATTCGAGCGCATCGGCTTCGTCGCGCGAGGTGACCAGCGCGAGGCTGGCATCGCCCACGAAGGGCCGGGTCAAGTCGACCAGCTCGCCATCGATCCGCGCGGCCAGCGCCGCCTTGGCAAGGCCCGGGCCAATCGCCGCAGCAACATCCGCCGGGGTCGATCCCGCGGGCATTTCGCGGATCGATCCATCGGGCAGGCTGATCTTGAACTGGTCTGACATGCTCACTCTTTCGCGTTTCTGCGCGGCGCTTTGGCACAAGCGGCCGCGCACCGGAAGGGGCGGCGTCTGCTTGGATCAGGTTCGGGAGGTGACGCCAGCCGCCCGAACCCGGACGGCGGCGCGGCTTCGGCTCAGGCGAAGACGGCCAGCCCCGGGTTTGCCCGGGTGGTGGTAGTAGTCGGCAAGGCGAAGCGCTGCGTCATCGCAAAGCCCCCTACCACTCCAATCCTGAAGGTTCAACTAACCTCCGTTTGTGTCGAGCGAAGTCGAGACACTGCGCGCGGCATCTCGACTTCGCTCGATGCGAACGGAGATTTGGGGGCGATCAAGTTGTCTCGAACCTCCGCTGCCCCGCCAGCACCGTCATCCGCTTGGTCCCGCTTAGTGCAGTGCTCTTCTGCCGCACCGTAGCGAGGAAGCGGTATTCGCAGGTGGCCGCGGCCGGGGTGAGCTCGACCGCCATATAGCCGCGCTGCGACATGTCGCACCACTTGAGCTGCGGGTTGCGCGCAACGTTGGCCCGGGCGAGCTCGTCGCTTTTCAGCCAGCGGATCGAACCTTCCGCGCCCGGAGAGGTAACCGAAGTTCCGGCCATCTCGACTCCGACGCGGGTGCCCTTGCGATCGAGGTCGAAAGCCCAGGCGTTGTGGCTGTCACCCGACAGCACCACCAGATTGGCATCGGCACCCAGCGCAGACTTGAACAGGCGGTCGCGCGCGGCGGGATAGCCGTCCCACTGGTCCATGTTGAGCGGCAGGTCGGCCTTGCCGGCTTCGACATCGGCGACGATCCGTTCCTTGATATAGCTTGGCGAATTGTCTGGCATCCCGGCGAGCACGTCGGGCCCCATCGCGACCGAACCCATGATGACCTGCTGCGCAATAACCTGCCACGGCTTGCGTGCCTTGACCGATGCCTTGAGCGCGGTGGCGAGCCATGCCTCCTGCCCCGCGCCAAGCAAAGTGTGCTTCGGATCGCGCCAGGTGCCGTCGTGGAACTTCGCCAGTGCCGCTTCGGCCTGATCGGCCGGCACGCCCTTGGTCAGACCCATGAAATCGACCTGCTTGGTCCGCGCGGTCAGACGGCTTTCAAGCTTGTAGAGAGTGGCGAGCTGGCCGATCTCGTAGGTGCCCCAGTCGTGATCCGCAACCGGGAGCCATTCGCGGTAGACCCGCCGCGCCGCGGCCTTGCGCAACGACCACAGGCCCTCGGTTTTGGGATCATGGTTCTCGGCGCCGTCGCGGTAGCTGTCGTTGGCGCTTTCGTGGTCGTCCCACATCAGCACCCACGGCAGCAGCTGGTGGAGCCGCTGCAGATCCGGGTCGGCGCGATAGGTGGCATGGCGTTCGCGGTAGGTCGCCAAAGTCGCAGCTTCGTCGAGCGGCAGGACGCGGCCTTCCAGCGTCGCTTTGGCGCTGGGATATTCACCGCGCTTGTACTCGTAATAATAGTCGCCGAGGTGCACCGCGAGGTCGAAATCGCCGCTTTCGACCGCATGGGCATAGGCGTTGAACCAGCCAAACCCGAAGTTCGAGCATGAGAACACCGCCATGCGGAACTTGTCGACCTTGCCCTGCGGCAGAGTGCGGGTGCGGCCGGTGACCGACTTGGTCCCGTCGGGCGCGATGAAGCGGTAGTGGTACCAGGTGCCTGGATTGAGGCCGACCGCGTAGCCCTTGGCGCAGCTGTCGGACGTGGGTGACGCCAAAGCCTCGCCGTGCGCCACGACATGCGCGAACGCATCGTCGCTCGCCACTTCCCAGCGCAATTTCGCGTCGCCGCCGCTGACATAGCGAGTCCACAGCAACACCCGCGTCGCCCCCGGCTCGCCGCTGGCGACGCCGTGCGTGAACCCCTTCGCGGTCTGCGCCAGCAATGGCACCCCGGCGCCGGCGAGCCCCAAAGCCGCCAGCTTCAGCACGGCACGGCGGCTGGCCGGCAGGATCGGCGCCGGTTCGGGCGGGTACATCGACATCGCTATCTCCCTGATTTTCGCAGCAAGGTAGCGCCGTTTCGTGACAGGGCAATGTCGGCTGATCGAGCAATGACAAGGTAGCTTGACATTGTGTCGAATCTTTGACAAGTTAGCTTTACATTGTTGCAAGGAGACTTGACCATGACCCCTATCCGATCCGGCCTGTGCTGGGCCGCCGCCTTGATCTTGCTCGCGCTTGCCAACCGGCTTGGCTGGATCGCCGACAAGGACGCCACAACGATGTTCGTCATCTGGCCCGCCCTGTGGGTGGCCACCGGCGGCCTGCGCGGTAACTGCCTGCGCAAGTCGGCAGCATGAGCAAGGGTGTGCTTTCGAGGCTTGCTGGACGGCACCCGCTGGTGTGGGGCGGGGTGTTCGGCCTTGGCTTGGCGCTAACCGCCTGGCTTGAGCGGAGCGGGCAAATCGACTGGCCGTGGAATGCGGTGATGATCGCGGGCTTTTCGTTCAGCCTCGTCTTGCTGCGGCAGGCCTCGCTCAATCGTGCTGCCCGCTGCGGGATCGATACCCCCGCGCTTAGGGCGTACAATCGCCGCGCGCTGATCTGGGCTCTGTCTTACATTGTGCTGCTTGGGCTCGCTTTGACCGCGCGCAACACCTGGCATCCCACCGGGCCAATCTTGTGGCTGCTGGCTCTACTGCCCAGCCTGACAATTGCCTATTTCGTCTGGGCGATGGGGCGGTACCTCGCCGAAGAAGATGACGAGTATCAGCGAATGCGGCAGATCAACGCCGCTCTGTTTGCCACGGGATTCCTGCTGGTTATAGCCAGTGTCTGGGGCTTCCTCGAAGTGTTTGGCATCGCCCCGCATGCCGAAGGGTTTTGGGCGGTGGGCGTCTGGGCGGCCGGCCTGGGACTGGGCAACTTCATTCAAGTCATGCGCGATCGCGCGACGGGCGAATCATGAACAACCGCCTCAAGGTGCTCCGCGCCGAGCGCAACTGGAGCCAGCAGGACCTCGCCGAGCGGCTAGGCGTCTCGCGCCAGAGCGTCAACGCGATCGAGACCGGCAAGTACGACCCATCGCTGCCGCTCGCCTTCCGCATCGCCGACCTGTTCGAATGCACGATCGAGGCAATCTTCAGCCGCGATTGATGCCTTGCTCCCGGGCGTGCGCTCGCGCAGATTGCACGCCAAGGGAGAGCAGGCATGATCAAGGAATATCTGGAACGGGATGCCACCGGTTTGGCGGAGATGGTCGCGGCGGGAGAGGCCAGTGCGGCCGAACTGACCGAATGTGCGGTCGAGCGGATCGAGGCGCTCAACCCCAGGCTCAATGCAGTGGTCCATACCTTCTATGACCGCGCCCGCGCCGCCGCGCAGCAGCCGCTTTCGGGACCCTTTGCGGGGGTGCCGTTCCTGCTCAAGGACATCCTCGGCGATCTGGCGGGTGAGCCCACGCGGCAAGGCTCACGGATCATGCCGTCAGTCCCCGCTGCGCAGAATGCTGAACTGACCAACCGCTTCCTTGCCGCCGGGCTCAACCCCTTGGGCAAGACCAACGTCCCCGAATTCGGCCTGGTCGGCACGACCGAACCGGTGCTTTACGGCGCGGCAAAGAACCCGTGGAACCCGGCGCATTCAACCGGTGGCTCGTCAGGCGGATCGGCCTGCGCGGTGGCATCGGGCATGGTGCCGATAGCGCATGCCAACGATGGTGGCGGTTCGATCCGCATCCCGGCATCGGCCTGCGGACTGGTCGGTCTCAAGCCAACTCGCGCGCGCAATCCGCTGGGGCCTGTGGCAGGCGACATCATGGCCGGGCTGGTGCAGGAGCATGTGGTCTGCCGCTCGGTCCGCGATGCCGCGCGGATGCTCGACTGTACGGCGGGTCCCGGTCTTGGCGATCCCTACGCCGCACCACCTGCGCCGGAGAGCTTCGCCGCCGCGCTTCAAGGCAAAGGCAAACGGCTGCGCATCGCCTTTACCCGGACCAAGATGAACGGCCAGCCGCTCCACCCGGAATGCGTCGCGGCGGCCGAGGCTGCGGCGAAGCTGTGCGAGAGCATGGGCCACCATGTCGAAGAGGCGTCGCCGCCGGTCGATCAGGACACCTTGATCATGCCGTTCATGGCACTGTGGAGCGCAGGCCTGGCGATGCAGATCGACTATGTGTGTCAGCTGACCGGGCAGACCCCGTCGCTGGACAATCTCGAAGGGCTGACCTTCGGGCTTTATCAGGCCGGAAGCGCGGTGACCGGGCCGCAGGTGCTGGGCGCCGCCGCCGCGATGCAGACGGTCGGCCGCGCGGTCGCGGCTTGGCATCAGACCTTCGATGTGTGGATCACCCCCACGCTTGGCATGCCGCCGATCCCCAACGGACTGATCGATTTTTCGAACACCGATGCGACCGAAAGCATGGCTCCCATGATCGACTACGTGCCCTTCACCGCGCTGCAGAATGGGACCGGGCAACCGGCGATTTCGCTGCCCCTGCATTGGAGCGCCGATGGCCTGCCGGTGGGTGTGCAATTCGTCGCCGGGATAGGTGAGGAAGCACTGCTGATTGCGCTGGCGGGCGAGATCGAAGCCGCCGCTCCTTGGGAACCCCGCTGCCGAGCGATGCGCGCCGCATTGTGAGCGAGGTTTGCTGCCAAGAAGTGCCCGGTGGCGGGCGGATCGCCTACCGCCATGCCGCGGGCGCGGGGCCGACGCTGGTGTTCCTGCCAGGCTACATGAGCGACATGGAAGGCAGCAAAGCCACCGCCGTGTTCGATTGGGCCCAGGCTCAGGGCCGCGCCTGCCTTTTGCTCGACTATTCGGGCTGCGGGCAGAGCGAGGGAACTTTTGCCGAGGGTACGCTCAGCCGCTGGCGCGACGAGGTGCTCGGTCTGATCGCGGCTCAGTGCGATGGCCCGGTGGTGCTGGTGGGATCGTCGATGGGCGGGTGGCTGATGCTGCTGGTGGCACTGGCATTCCCCGGGCGGGTCCACGCGCTGGTTGGGATCGCCGCCGCACCGGACTTCACAGACTGGGGTTATGATGCGGCGCAGAAGACCCGGCTTGCGGCGGGCGAGACGGTGTTTGAGGCAAATCCCTACGGCCCAGAACCGACGCCCACCCATGCAGCGTTCTGGCGCGATGGTGAGGCGCAGCGGCTGCTCGGCGGTGAGATCGCGCTGACCTGTCCTGTGCGGCTGATCCACGGCCAGGCTGATCCCGACGTACCGTGGGAGACCTCGCTGCGGCTTGCGGACCGCCTGCGTTCAGCCGATGTGCAGGTCACGCTGGTCAAGGACGGCGATCACCGGCTGTCGCGCGAGGCAGACCTTGCCCTGCTGCTGCGGACGCTGGATAGCCTGGCCTGAAACGCCCTCGGAGAATAGCATGTCCCTTGCCACTTTACTGCTGCCGCTGCTGGCTCAGGTCGGCCCCGGCGGCGCGCTGCCGCAGGCGCCCTTGCCCGATCGCCGCGCGAAAGCTCCGACCAGCCAGGCGTCCACGCTGCCGCCCCGCCCGGCTGAGCTGTCAACCGAGCTGCAGGGCTGTCTGACAGCGGCGATGGAAAATCCCGCCGACGCGGTCGAGAAAGCCGATGGCTGGCTCGCCGGGGCCAAGACCATGAAAGACAAAGCAGGCGCACAGCAGTGCAAGGCGCTCGCACTGAGCCGCAGCGACGATTGGGCCGAGGCGGCAGAGCTGTTCTGGGCCGCACGTGACAATACCCCCGCCAACGAGATCCGCGAACGCGCCCGGCTTGGCGCACTGGCTGGCAACGCGGCGATCGCTGCAGGAGAATATGCCGATGCGCTGATCCCGCTCGACAAGGCGCATACCGATGCCCTCGCTGCGGGTGCGAGCGAGCTCGACGGATTGATCCAGATCGACCGCGCCCGTGCGCTGGTGCTTTTGGACCGCGGCGATGAAGCCGCCAAGGCGCTGCAACAGGCGCGCGCCGAAGTACCGAAGAATGCACAGGCCTGGCTGCTTTCCGCCACGCTGTCGCGCCGGCAGGGCAAGCTTGCCGACGCGCAGCAACAGATCGAGCGCGCCGCCGAGCTGATGCCGATCGATCCTGAAATCGGCCTCGAAGCCGGGGTCATCGCGGTCGAATCGGGCCGCGACGAAGCCGCGCGAAAAAGCTGGCAATCGGTCATCACCGCCGCACCGGGCAGCACCTTTGCCAAGACCGCGCAAGGTTATCTTGACCAGCTGGGCCCACCGCGCGCATCACCGGCAAAGTGAGCACCCCTGAAAAACCCGACCTTTCCGTTCTCGAACTTGTCCCGGTCCGCGAGGGCGGGACCCCGGGCGAAGCGTTGAGCGATGCCGCCGCACTGGCACAAACAGCCGAGGCCGCGGGCTATAAGCGCTTCTGGGTGGCCGAACATCACGGCATGAACGGTGTGGCCGGCGGGGCGACATCAGTCGTGCTCGCGCATATCGGCGCGGCGACCAAGACCATCCGCATCGGCGCGGGCGGGATCATGCTGCCCAACCACAATCCTTTCGTGATCGCCGAGCAGTTCGGCACGCTCGACGCGCTTTATCCGGGGCGAATCGACCTCGGCCTCGGCCGCGCGCCGGGAGCGGACATGCGGATCGGCCAAGCGCTGCGCAAGGACCTGGGCCGGGCCTCCGAATATTTCCCGCAGGACGTGGTCGAGCTGCGCGCATTCTTTACCGGCGAGCCTGACGTGGGCATCCGTGCCACCCCCGGTTACGGCGCGCGGCCCGAGCTGTGGATCCTTGGCTCAAGCCTGTTCGGCGCGCAGCTCGCTGCGGCGCTGGGGCTGCCCTATGCCTTCGCCTCGCACTTCGCGCCCGACTATCTCGATCAGGCGCTCGAAGTCTATCGCCGCCAGTTCCGGCCTTCGGAGGAGCTGGCGCAGCCGCACGTGATGGCGGCGATGAACGTGATCGCGGCGGACAGCGACGAAGAGGCGGTGCTGCTCGCCTCGTCGATCGATCAGAGCTTCGTCAATCTGCGCAGCGGCAATCCGAAGCAGCTGCAGCCGCCGGTGCCCGGTTACCGCCAGACTCTGCCGCCGGGTCAGCTCGCCATGCTCGAACACATGCGGCAGGTCAGCGCGGTGGGCAGCAAGGCGACTGTGGCCGCGTCGATCGCGCAATTTGTCGAGCGCACCGGAGCGGACGAGATCATCGTTTCGGGTGCGACCTTCGATCCCGCCGCGCGGCGGCGATCGCTTGCGCTCACCGTGGAGGCGCTCAATTAGGGCCAATTCCCTAGGGGCAGGTGGTTGCGCTTGCTCATCCTTGCTCGTACAGTGCGCATGAATGCTACGTAAGTTGGCAATAAAATAACTCGCAGGATTGGCGGCGCAGGCCGCAAGGAGCGCACGACACCCATGGCCTCTTCAACCGCCCGCAGCGGCGCCCGTTCGAACCTCACCCAGGCGCTGGCCCAACAGCTGAAGAGCGGGTTGCTCCCCGGCGATGCGCCGTTCAGCAAGAGCGGGCTGGAAAGCGCAGCGCAATTCGTCGCTGCAGCCGCGGCCGAACGCAGCCCCGGCGAGGCCACCATCGCAATCGAAACCGTCTCGGGCAGCGCCAGCGAACGTTTCATGCGGATTGCGATAATCAATGACGACATGCCGTTCCTGGTCGATTCGATCGCCACTACGATCTTCGCCCAGGGCCTTGAGATCGACCGCCTGGTCCACCCCGTGGTTGCGGTCCAGCGCGACGCGAAGGGCAAGCTGGTCGATCTCGCCGACGCAGGCGACGCGGCGCGCGAATCGATGATCTACCTCGAGACCGGCCGCGCCGATGCCAAAGCCCGTCGCGCGCTGGAAAGCGCGTTGCGCTCGACCCTGGGCGATGTCCGCGTCGCGGTGGCCGACTGGCCCAAGATGCAGACGCGCATGGCCGAGGATGCCGATGGCCTCGCCGACGATGAAGGTGCCGAACTGTTGCGCTGGTTCAAGGACGGCGCGCTGACCCAGCTGGGCTATGCCTTGCATCACCGTGACGGCACCCAGTCCGGTGCGCTCGGCGTATGCCGGCGCAGCGCCAAGGTGCTGCTCGGCGAAGTGTCTTGGGACCGTGCCTTCGCCTGGTTCGACAACAAGAAGAAGGGCCAGCGGCTGCCGCTGGTGGTCAAGTCGAACCGGATCAGCCAGGTCCATCGCCGCACCCCGCTCGATCTGTTCATCGTGCCAGTGAGCGAGAACGGCAAGGTCACCGCTTTGTCCGCCCACATGGGCCTGTGGACCAGCGCCGCGCTGCTCGCGCCGCCCACAAAAGTCCCGCAAATGCGCGCGCAGCTGGACAAGCTGACGAAGAAGCTGGGCTTCGCGCCGCAGGGCCACGCCGGCAAGGCGCTGGTCCATGCGCTGACCGAGCTGCCGCACGACATCCTGATCGGGTTCTCCGATTCAGAGATCGAAAGAGTCGCGACCACCGCGATGAGCCTGGTCGATCGCCCGCGGCCCAAGCTGGCGCTGGTGCCAAGTTCGTTGACCCGCCACCTTCACGCCTTTGTCTGGCTGCCGCGCGACGTGATGTCGACCGGCACCCGGCTCCAGATCGAGAAGCTGCTGGTCGATGCGGCCTCTTCGCCTGTGCTCGACTGGAGCCTCGAGGTTGAGGGCAACCTGGCGCTGCTGCGGTTCGTGCTTGACCTACCCGAAGTCGCCAAGCTGCCCGACGAGGCCGCGCTCGATGCACGCATCCAGGGCATGCTGCGCGGCTGGAACGATGCAGTCGAAGACGAGATCGTCGCGCGCGAGGAGGAAGATGCCGGCCGTGCCGCCGCGATCGCAGCCCGCCACGCCGAAGCCTTCCCGCTGGCCTATCGCTCGATCTATGGTCCCGCCGAGGCGGCGATCGACATCTCGCGCCTCCGCCGCCTGTCCGCCCCTGGCAACGAACGCGATGCCCGGCTGCATTGCCTGACCGGCGACTGCACCGGCACGTTGCGGCTCAAGCTCTACCAGCGCCACGGCTCGCTGGCGCTGTCCGACGTGGTTCCGGCGCTTGAAAACTTCGGCTTCAAGGTGATCGAGGATCAGCCGACCGAGCTCGATGAAGGCCGGCTCGGCACCATCCATGATTTCACGCTGGGCTTGCCGGCAGGGCTGACCGCCGATGCGCTGATGAAACGCAGCGAAACGCTCGAAGCCGCGCTGGCCGCGGTGCTCAACGGCATGGCCGAAGACGATCCGTTCAACCGCCTGATCGCCGGAGTCGGGTTGTCGGCGCGCGAAGCAAACTGGCTGCGCGCCTGGTATCGCTACCTGCGCCAGGCCGGGGTCAACTACGGCATCGCCACCGCGGTCGACGCGCTGCAAAACGCGCCGGCGGTGACCAAGGGCCTGATCCACCTGTTCCGCATCCGCCACGATCCGGCCCATCACGGCGACCGGACCAAGGGTGAAGCGCTGGCGCAGGGCGAGATCCGCGATGGGCTCGCCGGAGTTTCGGCGATCAACGACGACCGCCTGCTGCGGCTCTATCGAGCGCTTATCGAAGCGATGCTGCGCACCAACGCTTTTG
>JBJTLY010000137.1:0-9780 GCA_046063275.1 Novosphingobium sp.
GGATCAGGTAACGCGCCCGCCGCAGCGGCGCCGCAACGGCACTGCCACGGCCCTGCTCTGCTGCGTCCTCGCCCAGCATCGCGCAGGCGTAGGTCTCCCAGCCGAAGTGTGCGCCGCAATGGTAAGCAAGCGGCAGGCTGCCCCAGAACCGGCCGTTGATCTCCATCAGCCAATAGGTGCTTGTGGCGGGGTCGAAGCGGTATTCAACCATCGCTGGGCCCTGCCAGCCAAGCGCGGCAAGGAGTTGTTCGGACTTCACCATCTGCGCGGCGTGTTCGGTAAGCGGGACCGAAGCGCAAAAGCTGGAAACCCCGCCGCTCGGCGGGAATTCGCGCAGGCGGCGGTGCTGGAAGCGCAGCGTCGCATTGCCCTCGGCCATATGCAGCATCTGGCCCAGTCCGAAGCCGGGGCAATACTGCTGGACCAGCGGCCAGCTGCCGATCCCGTCGTAGCGCGCAAGGATCGTCGTCAGTGCGACAGGGTCCTGCGCATATTCGACCTTCTCGAAGGCTATACCCGCATCCTCCAGGGCGCCTCGCACCGCATTGGGATCGGCCCACTTGATCGCGACCGGATAGACAATTTCGGCAGCGCGCGCGGCGAAATCCTCGCCCGCGACCGGTTGCCAGTCACCAGGAGCTGCGATGCCGACCCGCCTCGCGGCCTCGAGCGTCCGCGCCTTGTCGAGCACCGAGCCGAGCCGCTCTGCATCGGGGGTGAGCACTTTGCATGGCAGCGCTTCGCGCAGTGCGGCGAGTTCGACCAGATGCCCCTCTGACACCGCCATCACCGCGCCCAGACCCTGCGCCATCGTGTAGTCTGGCAGCCAGTCCGCCAGCGGTCGTTTGTCGAGCAGGAAGCTCCGGGCAAACCTCGAAAACCGCCCCAACGCCCGTTCGCTGCGGCCATGCGCGATCACCGGAACTCCGCGTGCGCCAAGCTCGCGCACCACGGTAAGGCCTATCGGGCTGTCGGCCCCAAGGACGAGTACAGGCCGACTCCGAGCGTCCAAGTCAGCGATCGCCAGCGGCGCCTTGTGATGAACCCGCACCCTTGGCTCCCTTCGCCCGGGCGGCAGCCGCTTCGGCTTCATCCTCGCGGCGGGCCTGGTCCTTTTCGGCGTCGGTCGGTTCGTAATCGCCCGGTACGCGCAGATAGACCCCGCTTGAAGCAAGCTCGGTCATTTCAGCGCGGGCGCGCGATGCTCGTGCGGCGGGCAGTTCTCCCGCGATTGCCTTGGTCTCTGCCTCGACCACTACTTTCGCCCCGTCGCGGGTGACCGAGCGGTGGAATTGATAGAGATCGCCCACCGTGCGATCGACGTCTTCGCCCTGCACGCGGAAACCCTTGCCTTCGCGCGGCAGGACGATCGTTTCGCGGTAGGTCCACCAATCGGGGTAATCGAAGGCATAGGGTGCATCGGGGTTGAGCTCGCCCTCACGCGCGATGTCGAAACGCCAGCCGACGCGGCTGCGGTCCATCTCGTACCACCGCGTACCCTGATCACGGGTCCAGTCCATTTCGGCGCTGCCGGTCATGGTCACCACGAAATCGCCGGTCACCGGATCGTCGGACGTAGTGATCTTGCCGGGGGCGACGAAATCATAGGTCTGGCGCCACAATTTGCGCAATTCGCGCTGGCGGTCGGCCTGCGAATAGCCCGAATAGGTCTGCCGCATGTCCGAAGCGGTGCGGCCGTGGAAGCGCATTTCGCCGCTCGCCAATGCGGGCACATCGATCCCGCGTGAAGCGTCGAGCTTCAGGCTGACCACTTGGGTCGGGCGATCGAGCGGGTCGGGCACGATCGGCACCAGCGGGGATCCCGCCAGGGTGAGTGGCAGGCCGACAGTGTAGTTCGGCGCCTCAAGCCGGTCGAGGCTGTCATCGCCAAGCCGCGTGCCGTCGAGCCAGTAGCTCTTGCCGCCCAGCTGCACCTCGACGATCGCATGGTCGAAACCTTCCATCGTCGGCAGCCGCGCCGCGACCAGATCGCCCTGCTTGGTATTGACCAGCACCGGCCGGGCCGAAACTCCGAGTTCGTTGAGCAGCGCGACCAGCAGCACGGTCTTAGCCTTGCAATCGCCGAAGCGGCGGTTCCAGGTCTGGTCGGCAGTGGCGGGGACGAAGCCGCCATCGTCCATGCCCAAAAACAGATAGCGGATCTGGTCCTGCACCAGCTTCAACGCCAGTTCGGCACGGCGCTTGGGGTCCTGGGTCTGTGCGGCGATCTTTGCTGCTTCAGCCTTGACCGGGCTGTTCGGGGCCAGCGCGACTGCCTTCGCGTAAAGCGGGGCAAAGGTGTGCGAGACGCCCTGCCAATCGGTGAATTCGGTAATCTCGATCCCGTTGACCAGTTTGAAGCGTGAAGGCGCACCTTCGGGGCCAAGCGGAGCGGTGCCATTGATGACATCGGCCAGCAGCTCGTTGCCAGTCGCTGTCTTCTTCAGCTTGGGCTGGATGATGCCGGGGAAGACGCGCCACTGCATCTTCTTGTCCTTGTCCCACAGCATCCGCACGCGGAACCGGCCAAAGTTGACCCCGTCCGAGGGCCCGGCGATATATTCGCTGAAGCCTGCCATCGCGGGGTCGTGGCTGTCGACCGAATAGGCCAGCTCGACCACATCGCCGACGCGCAGATCCTCCGGCTGCAGCGTAGCGGTCAGCCGCCCGTCGAGCATCGCGTTTTCGAGGCCTCCCTCGCGCTGGATCACCTTGATCGAATGGCCATCACCCAGGAGGTCGATCGGCTGGCCATCGCGCAGGATGCGGTACTTATGGATCGTCAGCGTTTCGAGCGCTGGGTCCCAATCGACCTGCAGCGCCGAGCCGTCGAGCCCCTGCGCGGTGCCGATTTGCCAGGCGCTGGCATAATAGCTGACGTAACCCACCTTGGCGAAACGGACCTGGATATCGCCGAGCAGTTGGATCGTTGAGGCGCCGGCGCTGTCGGTCGGGGCTTTGGGCAGCGGAGCAACGTCGACCCAGCCTTGCGGCGCCGCCACCAGCGGCCGGGGCAGCGCGGCATCGGACTTGGCAGGGCTAGCGGCGACCGGTTGGGGCGCGACCTGCAGCACGCCGGGGGCATCGGCCAAAGCGACCGTCGGCAAGGCCAGCAGCGCCAAAGCGGCACGCGAAAACTTCATCGACTCTCCCCTGCCCGCCCAGGACTATCCCTAAGCGGCAAAGGTTACGGATTTCCGGGCGAGTGTCGAGTCGCGGAGATCACGCGCCGGCCGGCATCACCCGGCGCAGGAATTCGATCACCGCAGCGTTGAATTCGTCGTTGCGGTCGCCCGCGACCATGTGCCCGGCGCCACGGATGTCGGCGATCTCGAGCGCGGGGATGCGGCGCTTCAAATCCTCGACACCGTCGTCGGTGACGATGTCGCTCTTCATTCCGCGGACCAGCAGCGTCGGGACCCGGTCAGTCCAGTCGGCCGCGTCGAGCAGGTCGAGCATATGGCGCGGATCGGCGCGGGTGTCGGTCATCATCCGCTGGTCCCAATGCCAGCGATAGCGCCCGTCGGGATGGTGCCGCAAGTTCTTGGCGAGGCCTGAGAGGTCCTTGGGCCGGGGGCGGTCGGGGTAGTATTCCGAGATCGCGTCGGCGGCCTCTTCATAGCTGGCAAAGCCGTCGCCGTGCGCCATCATGAAGCCGCGGATCTTGGCCACCCCGACTGGTGACATCTTGGGGACGATATCGACCAGCACCAGCGCCGCGACATCGAACCCGAGCGAGGCAGCGGCCAGCGCGGTCATCCCGCCCAATGAGGCGCCGACCAGCGCGACGGGCTTACTCCCCTGCTCCGCAACCGCGATCAGATCGCGGGCACGGGTCTCGATCCCGTAATCACCATCGGGTGACCAGTCGCTGTCGCCGTGGCCGCGCAGGTCGTAGTTGATCGCATGGTAGCCGGCATTGGCGAGCTGGTGCTCGCACTTGTCCCACGAATGCCGGGTCTGCCCGCCGCCGTGGCCGAGCACGACGGTGGGCGCACCCTTGGGTCCGGCGACATCGGCAGTCAGGTACAGTCCATCAGCAAAGGGGATGCGGATCGTTTCGGTGTGCATCGCGCCTGACGTTGCCCGCGCGCACGGGGGCGGTCAACGGAATTTAATCGAACGGTTAATCCACCGGATCGAAGTCCGACTTCTCGCTGCCACAGTCGGGGCAATACCAGTCCTCGTCGATGTCCTCGAACCGGGTGCCCGGGGCGATGCCTTCATCGGGCAAACCCAGCACCTCGTCATAGATGAAGCCGCAGTTGCGGCAGCGCCACTTGCGCATGTCAGTTCACCAAGAAGCGGATCGGCACGTGCTTGGGTCCGCAGACGAAGTTGGAGATCGTCCGCTCGCACTGGCCATTGAGTTCGACTGACTTCAGCCGCTTGAACAGCTCCTCCCACAGGATCCGCATTTCCATCCGCGCGAGGTGCTGGCCGAGGCAGACGTGGACGCCGTAGCCGAATGCGATCTGCGGATTCGCCTCGCGATCGATCCGGAATTCGAACGGATCGGCCCACACCGTCTCGTCGCGGTTGGCCGACTGGTACGATAGCATCAGCCAGTCGCCCGCCTTGATCTGCTGACCGCCAATCTCGGTATCGCTCACCGCGCTGCGCATGAAGTGTTTGACCGGCACCTCCCAGCGGATCGACTCTTCGATGAAGGCATTGATCGCGTCAGGATTAGCCTGCATTTCCTTGAGCAGGTGTGGCCGCTCGGCCAGGGCCCACATCGCCCCCGCTGTGGTGTTGCTGGTGGTATCGTGTCCGGCGGTGGCGGCGATGATGTAATAGCCCATCAGCTGGCGGTGGTTGAGGTATTCGCCGTCGACCTTGGCATTGGCGATCAGGCTGTTGATCTGCTCGGTCGGATGCGCGCGGAACTTTTCGGTTACCGCCTTGAAGTAATTCTCAAGCTCCATCGTGGTTTCCCACAATGACTTGAGCATCTCCTCGGGCGAGAGCTCGGCGCGGGCGCGGTTGAGCTCGGGGTCGGCGTTGTTGAACAGCTCCTGGGTCAGCTTGAGCATGAACGGCTCGTCCTCCTGCGGCACGCCGAGCACGGTCATGATCACTCGCAGCGGATAAAGGAATGCGACGTCCTGCGCGAAATCGACCTCACCGCCGAAGCTCAGCATGTGGTCGACGAATTCGCGCGCAATCCCGCGGATCGATTCCTCCAATGGCCGGATCGCGCGCGGGGTGACATGCGGGAAGACCACCCCGCGCAGCGCCTTGTGTTCGGCCCCGTCGAGCGAGACCAAACTGCGGATCATGTTGGGATCGCCCCCGGTCAGCGCCTTGACCCGCTCGTTGCCTTCGCGGTTGGTCATGAAGGTGCTCTTGTCGCCGTTGTGGAAGATCTCGGGCTGGCGCTCGATTTCCTTGATGTCGGCGTGACGGCTGACCACCCAGAACGGCTCGATCTCATCAAGCTCAGCCTTGTCGAGCGGCTGGTCGGCGCGAATTTTCGCAAAGGCGGCGTCAACAATCTCGCGCTGCGAATAGGCCTTGGGGTCGATGATGGTGCGGGCAAGGTCTTCGGAAATGGTCACGGCGGCGCTCTCCACTTATGGGCATTTCAGCGCACACCTATCCGCCGCCCGGTGCCCGAGTCTTTGCGCCGGATCAAATACTGACAGTGATGTAAATTAGGCCTTGGCCAGGACCTCGCGGCTCCGCTCCGGCCCGAGCTGCGCCCACAGTGCCAGCGCGACGGCAACCGCAGCGGCGAAGACGGCGATGGCATAGGCATAGTCGTCACCGCGCGCTTCGGCGATCCCGGCTTGCGAGGCGACCACGTAGGAGCTGAGCAGGTTGCCGGTCTGGTAGACCAGCCCCGGGAACAGCGCGCGCGCCGATGGCGGGGAAAGCTCATTAAGATGCGCCGGGACCATCGCCCAGGCGCCCTGCACCCCTGCTTGCAGCAGGAATGCGCCGAGTGCCAGCGGCAGCGCGGTGGGAGCCCACAGCGCCAGCGGCAGCGCGACCAGCGCGAGGCCGCAGGCCAGCGCGATGGTCCGCCTTCGTCCAAGGGTAATCGACCATGTCCCCAGGATCATCGCCCCGGTGATTGCCCCGGCGTTCATCGCCATCGCGACATAGCTGGTCAGCTGGGTATCGAAGTGCCGCTGCTTTTGGAGGAAGGTGGGGAACAGGTCCTGCGTACCGTGGCTGAAGGTGTTAAACAGCGTCATCAGCACGACAAGGTACAGCGCCAGTTTCCAGTTGGAGAGGATCGCGCGGATCGGGTGCTCAACCACACGTTCCTGCCGTTCGGCGAAGTGCGGGCTTTCCTCGACATGGAGCCGCACGAAGAGCACGAACAGCGCCGGAGCAAGGCCAAGGAAGAACATGCCGCGCCAGCCGATCTGGTCAAAGAACAGACCGAAAGCGAGGCTGGCGAGGAAGAAGCCCGAAGGATAGCCTGACTGGATCAGCCCCGAGACCGGCCCGCGCAGCCGCGCGGGGATCGTCTCCATGGCAAGGCTTGCGCCAACGCCCCATTCGCCGCCCATCGCAAACCCGAACACCGCGCGGATGATCAGCAGCTGTGTCAGCGTCTGCGCGAGGCCGGACAGCGCCGAGAGCGCCGAGAACGACAGCACCACCATGACCAGCACCGGCCGCCGTCCGAACTTCTCGGCCATCCAGCCAAACACCAGCGCGCCGACCGGGCGCATCATCAGCGTGAGCACCGAGGCATAGGCGACCGACTTCACATCGGTGCCGAATGTCTCGGAGATCGCCTTGAAGCTGAACACCAGCAGAAAGAAATCAAACGCATCGAGCGTCCAGCCAAGGTAGGCCGCCCAGACGCTCATCCGCTGCGGCTTGGCCATGCCGCGCCATTCCTGAATCAGTGTCTGCTGCATCGTGTCCCCCGGTCGTGGCCTCGGCGAGTTATGCCACGCCCGAAGCAAATGGGAACGGGCGCATTGCACTTGTCCGCCATGCGCGGCAGTCTGACGGCATGAAACGCGCCATCGCCTGCCTTGCCGCCCTGTCGCTCGCGGGATCGGCCGCCGCCACCCCGCCGCCGCTGATCCGGACTTATGTCCACGCGGGGCATCTGATCGAACCGTGCAGCGGGCAGGTGCTTGAAGACCGGGAGATCGCGATCGAGGCCG
The DNA here is from genome assembly GCA_046063275.1 of Novosphingobium sp. Taxonomy (GTDB): domain Bacteria; phylum Pseudomonadota; class Alphaproteobacteria; order Sphingomonadales; family Sphingomonadaceae; genus Novosphingobium. The sequence continues at coordinate 7,137 of JBJTLY010000137.1, forward strand.
GGCGGGTCATGTCGGTTGGGCCATGGATCGACCATCCGCGCAACGAGACGGTGACCGACTGGTCGAAACTCTGGGTCATGCCCGGCATGATCGACGCGCACGTCCACCTCGCCGATTACCTCCAGACCAATGACCCGGCCGAACCGCTCAAGCATTCGCGCGAGGAAACCGCTTACGTCGCTGCGCACAATGCCCGCGACACGCTGATGGCCGGGTTCACCACGGTCCACGACGTCGGCTCGTACCGGGCCAGCGGCAACATCGAGCTGCGCAATGCGATCAACCGCGGCGACGTGATCGGTCCGCGGATCAACGCGGTGGGCGGCTACATCACCGTGCCCGGCGGCGGCGGCGAAGTAACCGGGCTGCCGGCCGGCATGGTCGTCCCGCCCGAGATGAGCGAAGGCGTCGCCTCAACCCCCGCCGAGGTCACCGCGCGGGTCAATCACATGTTCGATCTGGGCGCGGATTCGATCAAGCTGATCGCCACCGGCGCGGTGCTGACCAAGGGGACCGAACCCGGCCATATCGAACTCGACGGTCCGATGATCGCCGCCGCCGTCGCCGCGGCCAAGGCGCACGGCAGCTGGGTGACCAGCCACGCCCACGGCGCGGCGGGGATCAAGCTCGCGATCCTGGGTGGCTCACGCGGGATCGAGCACGCCAGCCTGATCGACGACGAAGGCATTGCGCTGGCCAAGGCGCGCGGAACCTACCTGGTGATGGACATCTACAACGGCGATTACATCGACCAGATCGGCCGCAAGGAAGGCTGGAGCGCATCGATCCTGCGCAAGAATTTCGAGACCACCGACGAACAGCGCCAGGGCTTCACCAAGGCCGTGCGCGCCGGGGTCAAGGTGGTGTTCGGCACCGACGCCGGGGTCTTCCCGCACGGCTGGAACGCCAACCAGCTTCCCTACATGGTCAAGTACGGGATGACCCCGATGCAGGCGGTGCAGTCCACCACCTGCGTCGCGGCAGAGTTCATCGGCTGGAGCAAGAATGTAGGTTCGCTCACCCCGGGCCACTATGCCGATATGATTGCCGTGGCCGAAAGTCCGCTGGCGGACATCGCGGCGCTAACCCGCGTGCAGCACGTGATGAAGGATGGGGAATTGGTGCGGTAGGGCGAGGTCTGATCATGACGCCAAAATGGGCGTCGCTGCGTGCTAGGTCTTTGTGGCAAAGTGCTCGTCAGCTCGTCCTTCAATCCACCGTGTTGTCGCGGGATGCCAAAGCAAAAAGAGCTGAACGACTGTAAATCCTGAGCCAACTATTGCTCCGAGCATCGCCGTCTTAGGCGATTGTTCTATCTCCCCAATGGCTTGCGCCCAAAGTCCGGGAATAATTAGAACCATAAATTCCATTATGAATCCTAGGCCTGCCAATACCGTCAAGACCAAACGAGCGCGTGAACTGCGTCGGCGCGTAACCTTCAGGACCAGCCAGAGTGCGAATCCTAAAGACAGCATTCTACCGATCAGATCGCCATCAAACCTAACGCCACCAAAGACCACGCTAACAGCCAACATAAGAATGCTGACGGTTTCAACTGCAGTCACACTTGACGGAGGCTTGTCGTTTCTTTCCGCCTTCATTGATCGCTTATCCATCGCAATTGGACCACAAGCTAGAGGGTATGTATGCCTTTCAAGCCAATCCGCCCTTCACCCACCAACCAAAAACGCCACCAGCGCCTTGACCTTTTTCTGCCGCCACTGCGGTGTGGGGGCGACCAGCCAGTAGCCGTGGCGGCTGTCTTCGACGTCGCCCAGCGCAGTGATCCGGCCGTTTTCGTGCCATGAACGGGCGAGCAGTGCGGGGACGCGGGCGCGGCCCATGCCGGCGGCGGCGGCGGCGAGTGCTTGGCCGGCATCGCCGACGTTGAGCAGCGGGCTGTCGCAGCCCTCGCCTTCCGGAGCAGGGTCGCCGGGCCAGGCGATCCAGCAGCCCTCTCCCACATTGACCAGCGCCGCCTCACCAAGCGCCACCCCTTCAAGGTCGCCAGGTCCCTCAGCCAGCCGCACCGCGAGATCGAGGTTGGCCTCGGTGAAATCGGCATCCTCATGGCTGACCAGGCTGAAGCGGACCTCCGGGTTGTCCTTGCGGAACGCGGCGAGCCGCGGCGCGAGCCAGGCGGCGAAGAATTCGCGCGGCGCGGCGATGGTGTAGACGTGGCTCGATTGGCCGGCCTGCATCGCCCTCACCGCATCCTCGAATTGGAGGAACCCGGAGCGCAGCGGCTCAAGTCCCGCAGATGCCTCGTCGGTCAACTCCAAGCCCTTGGAGGTGCGGCGGAACAGCACCACGCCGAGTACATCCTCCAACGCGCGGATCTGCTGGCCGACCGCCGCCGGGGTCACCGCCAGCTCGTCCGCCGCGCGGGTGAACGACAGGTGCCGCGCCGCCGCGTCAAACACGCGCAGGGCGTTCAAGGGGAGATGCGTGCGCTTCATAGGGCGCCGCGTTTAGTCGGCAGTCGCAGGCGCGGCTAGCGGGAAAAACGGGATCGCCACTTCGAGCAGCGAATCATCGCCGCGCAGGAACATGTAATGCCCGGTCATGCTGCCTTGCGGGGTGCTCAGCGGGCAGCCCGAAACATAGTCGTGGCTCTGGCCGGGCAGCAGCAGCGGCTGTTCAC
>JBJTLY010000138.1:0-6596 GCA_046063275.1 Novosphingobium sp.
CCTGGCGCGACGGCTTGTTGGTATCGATCATCGCAGCCTGGCTGAGCGGGGCGATGAAGGCCCCCGTCGCGCCTTGCAGCGCCCGGAAGATGACCATCTCGGTAATGTTCTGGGCCATGCCGCAGAGCATCGACGAGAGGACGAAGCCGACAACCGAGAACAGGAACAGACGGCACGAGCCGACCTTGTCGGCCAGCCAGCCGGTGATCGGCATGGTGATGGCCACAGCGATGATATAGCTGGTCAGCACCCAGCTGATTTCATCGGGGGTCGCCCCCAGCGCCGCCTGCATGTGCGGGATCGCGACGTTGGCGATGGTGGTGTCGAGGATCTGCAGCAGCGACGCGAGCATGACCCCGACTGCCACCAGCATCGGGTTTTCGACCGGCAGCAAGGCAACGTCGTCGGTAGCGGCCAGCATCGCCCGGACCGAGCCGTACTGCTTCTTTGATGTAGGTGCAGCGGCGCTGGCCATTGTCCGCGCGTCCTAGCGCCGACGACCGTCGGTATAGATCGTGACCTTGACCGACAGCCCGGCGATCATCTGGCGCGGGCTGGGTTCGTCAAGCACCAGCCGCACCGGCACGCGCTGCGTGACCTTGACCCAGTTACCGGTCGCATTCTGCGCGGGGAGCACGGAGAATTCGCTACCCGTCCCCGCCCCGATCGATACCACATGCGCCTTGAGCTTGAGCCCGGGGTAGGCATCAAACTTGACCTCGGCCGGCTGGCCTGGGCGCATCTCGGCAAGGTCGGTTTCCTTGAAGTTCGCCTCGATGTAGGCCGATCCGTCTGCGACGATTGTGACCACCGGCAATCCGGTGATCAGTTCCTGCCCGATCTGCAGGCGGCTCGCCTGGCTGACCTGCCCCGAGACCGGCGCGCGGACTTCGGTTCGCGACAGGTTGAGTTCGACCGTGCGGCGCTGCGCCTGCGCGGCGGCAACCTGCGGATAAACGCCGGGAACCTGCGAGCCGGTGGACAGCTTGGCTGCCGCTTCCTGGCTTTTGGCCTGGGCGAGTTTCAGCGCTTCCTGGCCCATCGCGACCTGATGCTGCGCCGCTTCGTAAGCCGCCTTGGTGGTGAAGCCGCGCTTCCACAACGCTTCCTGCCGCGACAGGTTCGAGCGGGCAAAGGCGATCTGTTCCTGCGCCGCAGAGACATCCGCACCTGACAGCGCGCTCGAATTGGCAAGCGCGGTCTGGCTGGCTTGCGCGGTGGCGATCGCAGCGTCGGACTGGGCAAGCTGCAGCTGGTACGGCTCGGCATCGATCTTGAACAGCAGGTCACCGGCGTTCACGTGCTGGTTTTCCTTGACCATCACCCCGGTGATCTTGCCGCCCACTTCGGCGCTGACCGAGACCTTGTCGAGGTGGACATAGGCGTTGTCGGTCGACACTTCACCTTGCAGGCTGCGCCAATAAACCACCCCGCCGATGATCAGCGCGAGCGGCAGCGATACCATCAGCGCCAGCTTGCCCCATTTGCGCTTCGGCTTGGGAGCCGCGTTCTCAGCTCCGGCAACGTTTACCGGATTGGCGAGCACATCGGCAGCCTGCTGGTCGAACTTGGGATCACTTTCAGCCATTGGACACTGCCTTGCTTGACGCGCGCAGCGCCAGATTGGTGCGAAGCCGGCCAAGCGTCGCGATCACCGCCGCACGCTCGTCACCGCTGATGCCTTCAAACGCTTCAGCTTCCAATTGTTCCCCAAGCGGGTGCAACTGGGCGAGAAGATCCGCCGCCTTGGCAGTCAGGAACAATTTCCACGAACGGCGATCAGCGGGATCGGGCCGGCGCTCGACCAGATCGGCTTCCTGCAACCGATCGACCATCCGGCACACCGTAATCGGCTCGACATCGAGCAGTTCGGCGAGGCCGCCCTGATTGACGCCTTCGTGCCGGTTAAGCGTGACGAGGACCTGCCACTGCGGGCGAGTGACGCCGATTGTGCGCGCCCGCGCGTCGAACGCGCGCCGCGCGAGCCGCGAGATATCGGCAAACATGGCGAAGGGACTTTCTTTCATAGGCGTGCACTTAATAAGCATAGTTATAAATTGCAAGGGCGAACTGGATCACATTGCGATAAGGCGCGACAATGAATTACATTTTTGCCCCGTGACACGGCTGCAAGCTCAGCGCAAAACTCAACCCGCAACGACAGGAGCAGCCATGGCAGACAGCGCACGCGCCCTGAATCGCTTCGGCCTGGGGGCAGCCCTTGGCGAAACGCCGCCTGCCGACCCAAAGCGCTGGCTCAACGCACAATTGGACAAATTCGATCCCAGGCCCGCGCCGATCGCGGGCGCTTTGCCATCGGGCAAGCTGATCGAGATGCTCCGTGACAGCCGCGACGAGAAAAAAGATCTCAAGGCCGAGGCCAAACAGACCGGCGGTGATCCCAAGCAGATGCGGCAGGAAGCGAAAGCGGCGGGAATGCCCGGCCCCTACGCCGACCTGCGCGATGCCTACATCGACGCTGTCGGCGCCCGCACCAATGTAGCGCTCGCCTCGCAGACCCCCTTTGCCGAGCGTCTGGTCCATTTCTGGTCGAATCATTTTGCGGTTTCGGTCGACAAGATCGTGACCGTTGGTCTTGCCGGCGCGTTCGAATTCGAAGCGATCAGGCCGCATATAATGGGCACGTTTGCCGACCTGCTCGGCGCGGTCGAGCGGCATCCGGCGATGCTGCTTTACCTCGATCAGGCGCAGTCGGTTGGCCCGAACAGCCCGCTCGGCGCGCGCGCCGCACAGCGCGGCAAGGAACGCGGGCTCAACGAAAATCTCGCGCGCGAGATCATGGAACTGCACACGCTCGGCGTGCGGAGCGGTTACAGTCAGGCCGATGTCACCGAATTCGCCCGCGCGCTGACCGGATGGACCGTGGGCGGGCTGGCCAAGCAGCCGATCCTTCAGGGGCCCGGTCCCAAATTCTGGTTCGCCGCGCCCATCCACGAAGCCGGATCGCGCACGATCATGGGCAAGAAATACAGCCAGTCGGGTGAAAGCCAGGCGCAGGCGGTATTGAGCGATCTTGCCCTGCACCCAGCCACCGCGCGGCATCTTGCGACCAAGCTTGCTCGCCACTTCGCCGCCGACGACCCGCCCCCGGCGTTGGTTGAGCGGCTGGAGCAGGCATTCCTGCAATCGCAAGGCGACTTGCCGACGGTCTACCGCGCGTTGATCAATGCGCCCGAGGTATGGAACGGAACGGCGAAGTTCCGCACACCATGGGAATGGACCGTCGCATCGCTGCGCGCGACCGGAGTGAAAGCAATCCCGGCCAAGAGCGCGACCGGCGCGTTCCAGCAGCTCGGTCAGCCAGTGTGGAAGCCCGGATCTCCGGCGGGATACGACGATATCGCGGCAAGTTGGGCCGGTCCGGACGCGCTCTATCGCCGGGTCGAGATGGCACAGCGTATAGCCGAACGCACCGCGCCGAGCGTTGACGCGCGCAAGATTGCCCCGGCCTTGTTCCCGGACAGCTTGTCGCCCGCCACCGCCACTGCGCTATCCCGCGCCGAAAGCGGGCCGCAAGCGCTCGCGCTGCTGCTCGCCTCGCCCGAAATGATGCGGAGATGACCATGCTTCTTCACCGCCGCCAGATCCTTGCCGCAGGGGCAGCCTCGCTGCTCATGCCACGCATCGCCTTTGCCAAGGCGGCGACCGATCGCCGCCTGGTCTTCGTGATCCAGCGCGGCGCGGCGGACGGCCTCGCCACCCTCGCCCCGACCGGCGATCCAGCCTACGCAGGGCTGCGCGGCGATCTGGCTGCCGATCTTGCCGACCGGCCCAAGCTGGGCGGTATGTTCGCGCTGCACCCGGCGCTGGCCCAGCTCGGCGCGATGTACGAGGCCAAGCAAGCACTATTCGCCCACGCCGTGGCTTCGCCCTATCGTGATCGTTCGCACTTCGACGGGCAGAACGTGCTCGAGACCGGCGGCGCGCAGCCGTATGACCGGCAGGACGGGTGGATGAACCGGTTACTGGCCCTGCTTCCGACCGACTCGGCTCGCGGGCTTGCCATTTCCGCCACGATCCCGACGGCGCTGCGCGGGCCGGTCGAGGTGTCCAGCTACGCGCCGTCCGCGCTGCCTGACGCCAACGCCGATATGCTGCAGCGGGTCTCATCGCTTTACGCAGCGGACCCGCAACTTCACGGACTGTGGGAAGAGGCGCTGCAGACCAAGGCGATGGCCAGCGGCTTCGATGCGGGCGGTGCCAAGGGCGCAGCGGCGACCGGCGCACTCGTTGCCAAGCTTATGGCTGGCGACAATGGCGCACGGGTGGTGATGGTCGAGACTACCGGCTGGGATACGCACTCCGGCCAGCGCGCGCGGCTCAATGCGCAGCTCACCGGGCTCGACGCGCTGCTGGCTTCGCTCAAGACCAACCTCGGGCCCAGCTGGAACGACACGCTGGTGGTCGTCGCGACCGAGTTCGGACGCACCGCCGCGGCCAACGGAACCGGCGGCACCGATCACGGCACGGCATCGCTGGCAATGCTGGCCGGCGGCACGGTCAACGGCGGGCGGATCATCAGCGACTGGCCGGGCCTGTCGGGTGCGAACCTCTATGAGAAGCGCGACCTCAAGCCCACCATCAGTCTCGACGCGCTGATCGGCGGCGCGGTTGCGGCGCACTTCGCGCTCGATCCCGCCATGGCGGTACCCAAGTTGTTCCCGGGCAGCAGCAGCGGCAACATTTCCGGGCTGATCCGGGGATAGCGCTTCATTTGCGGCTTGCGCGCGGCGGCGCGCTGGAGTGAACAGGGCGCATGCTCGCGCGCCTCCCCCGCCCCGTTGCCATCCTCGTCGCGGTGCTGTTTCTCGGTGCCTGCGCGTGGTGCCTTTCAACCCCGCCGGGCAAGGTCTCCAAGGCCGCCAAGGGGCACTACACCGACATGATGCTGTTTCGCGATATCGTCGCGCAAATGGATGCAGGAAAAGGCTATTATGCCGCTGCGACCGAAATGCAGCGCGCGCACCACTACCCCACGCATCCCTTCGTGACCGTGCGCGAGCCGACGCTCTTCGTTGCAGCGTCCGAAGTCGGCTGGCCATCGCTCAACCAGTTGGAGTTAGTTCTCGCCGGCTTGGTAGTCGTGATCTGGCTATTGGCGTTGCCTCCTCCGGTGATGTGGGCCGAAAAGCTGGCTGCTGCCGTCTTCGTCGCCACCGCCTGTCTTGCCCCGATCGCCACCAGCCTGACCCCGATGAGCGAGGCCTGGTGCGGCCTGCTGCTCGCGCTGGCACTTGGCCTGGCGTTGTGGAATCGCGCGCGTTGGTGGATGCCGGTTATCGTGATCGCTGCCGCACTATCGCTGCGCGAGCTGGCCCTGCCCTTCCTGCTGCTCGCCGCCGCCTTCGCGCTGTGGGAGCGGCGCTGGACGGAACTGACGGCCTGGACCGCGGTGCTGGTGCTGTTTGCCGCGGGTCTTGCCTGGCATGCAGTGAACGTTGCGGCGGTGCAGCTTCCCGGCGATCTCCATTCGGCCGGCTGGAACGGCGCGCTGGGACTGCGCGGAGTGCTGCTGGCGCTCGCCAGCACGACGCTGCTGCACCAGCTGCCGATGCAGCTCGCGCTGGTCATAGCCCTGCTTCCCGCGATCGGCTGGCTTGCACTCGATGGGCGACGCGGGGCCTTCGCGGTGCTGCTGCTGTTCGGCTACGCGCTGATGATCGCGCTGTTTTCACGAAGCGACAATTTCTACTGGGGCTTCACCATGGTCCCGGCGTGGTTCGCCGGACTGGCGCTGGTCCCGCGCGGGCTGATCCAGTTGACCCGCGCGATCACTCGGCCCCGGCAATCGCTCCCGGTTCGTTAGCCACTACGTTCAGGACCGCGGCCCAAGCCGCGACGTTCTGCTCAAGCTGCGCCGGATCGATCTTGTCGAGTGTATCGTCAGGCGTGTGGTGCAGGTCGAAGTACCGCGTGCCGTCCTGATTGAGGTCAATTACCGCCAGCTTCTGCGCGGCGATTATCGGTTCAACATCAGTCCCGCCGCCCGCCTTGCGCTCGCCGACGACGATGCCCATCGGCGCCAGTGCAGCAGCCAGCTTATCGCGCAGCGGCTTATTGGCAGCTGCCAAGTTGAAATCGACGCGCCACACCCGGTCGGCGCCGAAATCGCTTTCCATCGCCAATGCATGCGGTTCCTGCGCGTGGGCCTTGGCATAGGCCTCGCCGCCGAACCCGCCGAGCTCCTCGCTCCCTGCCCACAGCACGCGGATGGTGCGCAAGGGCTGCCCAGACTGCTGCGCGCGCAAGGCTGCGGCGGTCACGATCGCGCAGCCCGCGCCATCGTCGATGGCCCCGGTGCCAAGGTCCCAGCTATCGAGGTGGCAGGCGACGAGGATCGGGGGCAGCGAGGGATCGCGTCCCGCCAGATCGGCGATGACGTTGCCCGAGGGCATGTTCGCCTGCGGATGCCCTTCGAGCACCAGCTGGATAGTCTCTGGCTTGCCCTTGGCAGCGATGCGCGCAATCAGGTCAGCATCGGGAGCCGAGACCGCACCAGCAGGAATTGCCTTGCTTCCCGCGGGAAAATTGGTGCCGCCAGTATGCGGGTCGCGGTTGTGATCTGTACCCGCCGA
>JBJTLY010000139.1:0-3269 GCA_046063275.1 Novosphingobium sp.
CAGCAGATGCGCCGAAACCGTGATCGCACCCGCGCTCTCGACCGAAACCGCACCCAGACTTTCGACCACCTGCAGATCGAGATCGGTCGCCATCACCTTGACCGTCCCGTCGGCCGAAGCTTCGATCAGCACGTTCGAGAGGATCGGAATGGTGTTGCGCCGCTCGACGACGGACTGGACGTGCGACAGGCACTTCAGCAGCGTCGCGCGTTCGATTGTGGCCTTCATGGTCGATCTCGTCCCCTGGTCGCCGGATGCAGGGCCGGAATCGGCCAAGCACCGTCAAATTGCGGACTACCTTCTCTAGCGCCGGGGGAATTTGCGGCAAGGCCGGTCGTGCCTTGAAAGGCACTAACTGGGGATAAATTGCTCTGCCAACGGTTTAGCCGAGCATCGCCATTCCACCATTGACGTGGAGGGTCTGACCGGTGACGTAACCGGCCTCGTTGCTGGAGAGATAGGCCACCGCCGCGCCGATGTCCTCGCCCTCGCCCATCCGCCCCATCGGTATTCGCGCGTTGAGCGCATCCTTCTGGGCATCGGGCAGAACTTCGGTCATCGCAGTGCGGATGAAGCCGGGGGCGACGCAGTTGACGGTGATCCCGCGGCTAGCGACTTCCTGGCCCAGCGACTTCGACATACCGACCAGGCCGGCTTTGGCCGCGGCATAGTTGACCTGCCCCGGGTTGCCGGTCGCCCCAACCACGCTGGTGATCGTGATGATCCGCCCGTGGCGCGCCTTCATCATCGGTTTGCACGCCGCGCGCATCAGGCGAAACGCGGCTTCGAGGTTCACGCGAATCACCGCGTCCCATTCCTCGTCCTTCATCCGCATCGCCAGGTTGTCGCGGGTGATCCCGGCGTTGTTGACCAGGATATCGATCTTGCCGAGCGTATCGACCGTGGCAGGGACCAGATGCTCGACCTGTTCGGTGTTGGAAAGGTCGCAGGTGATCTCGACATGGTCGTGTCCGAAAGTGTCGTTAAGCTCTTCGCGGAACGCGCGCAGCTTGCCCGGATTGGTGCCCGAGAGTGCCAGCCGCGCACCTTGCTTGGCCAAGGCATGCGAAATGGCCGAACCGATTCCACCTGCAGCCCCGGTGACGAGGGCGGTCTTCCCGGAAAGGTCGAACATGCGGTGTTCCATTGTCATAGCTCCTTCACCAGCGCCTCGATATCATCCATCGAGATCACGCTAGTCACATTCACATCGCTGACACAGCGCCCGATCATCGGGCCGAGTACCTTTCCGCCGAATTCGACGAAGCTTTCGACCCCGGATTCCTTCATCGCGATCACGCTTTCACGCCAGCGGACGCGGCCGGTGACCTGCTCGACCAGCAGACGCTGGATCTCGGCGGGATCGCTCGCCACGGCGGCGGTGACATTGGCGAACAGCGGCACAGTTAGCGGCCCCGGCGGCGTCGAGGCCAGCGCTTCGGCCATGGCATCGGCGGCTGGCTGCATCAGCGGGCAGTGGAACGGTGCCGAGACCGGCAGCAGAACGCCGCGCTTGATCTCGAATTGCTTGACCATCTCCACCGCGCGCTCGATCGCCGCCTTGTGGCCCGAGAGCACGACCTGCCCCGGATCGTTGTCATTGGCGACGGTGCAGACTTCACCCGCGGCCGCCGCATCCGCCAGCGCCTGCGCTTTGGCGAGATCGGCGCCGAGCAGCGCGCACATTGCGCCCACGCCCACCGGAACCGCCGCCTGCATCGCCTGTCCGCGCAGCTTGAGCAGCCGCGCCGTATCGGCGAGGCTGAACGCCCCAGCAGCGCAGAGTGCGGTGTATTCGCCGAGGCTGTGTCCGGCGACGTATTGCGCCTTGTCAGCCAGCGTAATGCCGCCTTCCTGCTCAAGCACCCGCATCACCGCGATGGCATTGGCCATGATCGCCGGCTGGGCATTTTCGGTGAGGGTCAGCGCCTCTTCGGGACCGTCACGCATGATGGCCGAGAGCTTCTGCCGAGCGCGTCATCAACCTCTTCGAACACCGCGCGCGCTGCCGGGCTGGCGGCGGCAAGGTCCGCGCCCATGCCGACCTTCTGGTCCTTGCCCCGGGAAAACGAAAGCTCTCATCATCTCATCTCCTGTTCGGCAGCGCGCCTAGTGGCTGGGGCACCGCCGCTCAAGTCCCGAACGGCACAATCTTGTTGTCGATGTCATGCCCGATGTCGGCCCGGCCGAGATAGGGGATGCCCGAGCGGCTACACCAATGCTGAGCGATCTGTTCGGAGGTCTGGCCGAATTCGACCTCGTTCTCAGGCACCGCGCTCACTCGCCCGAGCCGCAGTCCAGCGATTCCCGGAAGCGTGGCGGTGATGTGGAAAAACAGCCGGTCGACCGCATAGTCGTATTCGGCCACTTCCTCGACCAGCACGACGTGTCCCGAAAGGTCGGGCATCAGCGGGGTGCCGGTGAGCATCGCCAGGGTCATCAGGTTGAAGGCGGCTTGCGGACGATGATCGAGCCCCGGCTCAACCCCCGAAAGATCACCAGCGAGATAGGCCAAGGTGCGCCGCACCGCCGCTTCACCTCCGTCGCGCCGGATATCAGTCGGCATCGGCGCATGGACCTGCTTGCCCATATCGCGCGCATAAAGCCCGCCCAGCAAGATCCCGCCGTCCGAATAGCCGAGGTAGGTCTTGAACCCCGCCGCGCCGTTCATCCTGGCGATAGCGTCCTCTGCGATCCGCGCCGCGCCATAGCCGCCGCGGGCGAACCATACCGCATCGAACACGGGATCGTTCGCGCAATCGAGCAGTGCCGCCAGCCGCTGCGCATCGCTGCCGGCGAAGTGGCCGTCGCTGAGGAAGCACTGGTCGTGGAAATGCAGCTTGAGTTCGGGGAACTCTGCAGCCACGGCGCGCACGCGGTCGGCATCTTCCCGGGTGAGCGATCGCGACGGCGCGCAGATGGCAACTGACGGCATGCCCGCTTCCTAACCCCGTTGCGCAGAACGGCAAGGCCGCATACCGGAGAGCGCATGACCGACCTTACCTCCCACCCATGGTTCTTCTGCGGCATCGGCGGCTCGGGCATGCTGCCGCTCGCGCTGATACTGCGCGGTCAGGGCGCCGAAGTGGCGGGATCGGACCGCAGTCGCGACCAGGGCCGCACCCCCGAAAAGTTCGCCTGGCTGGAAAGCCTCGGCTTCGCGCTTCACCCGCAGGACGGCAGCGGGATCGTTTCGCCAGACCAGACGCTGGTGGCTTCGGCAGCGGTTGAAGATACGGTGCCCGAAGTGGTCCGGGCAATGGCACTTG
>JBJTLY010000140.1:0-3100 GCA_046063275.1 Novosphingobium sp.
GTCAACGGCACCTTGATGCACACATTGTCGGCGATCTTGCGGAGCACTTCGGCCTCTTTCATCATCGTCTCATGGTCGAGCGCGACGACTTCAGCGGAAACAGGACCATCGGTGATCTGGCAGATTTCGCGCGTTACCTCGATGAAGTCCCGCCCCGATTTGGCGATGAGCGACGGGTTTGTGGTCACGCCATCCAGCAGGCCGGTGGCGGCCAGGTCCTTGATGTCTTCGATCTCGGCGGTGTCGGCAAAAAACTTCACGGGGGCTTGCTCCTCTGATGCGAGTCTGCCCCCGCTATAGGCTATCCCAGAACCTTGAAAACCCCGATCAGCAGCGGATCTTTCGTGGTCTCAGGATGAGCACGGATCGCGCTTTCCTCATGCCCGATCTGGTACCAGATCGAATTGTCTGCGCGGTTGGCGACTGACTGGGCCATCTGCCCGAGATCGACGCCGGACAGCGCGCGCACCGCCTGGCCAAGGATCGGGTCGCTGGTAACGCGCAAGGCATCGGATAGCTGCGGGATCATTGCGTTGATCAGCGCCGGACCCATTGCCCCACGAAGGAACGTGGTCGCCGCAGTCGGCCCGCCGCGGACCAGCCCGATGGCATCGGGGACCGAAATGCCCCGCACCGCTTCGTAAACCACCGGCGCGGCACGCTCGGCGCCCTTTTCGGCGACAATGTTGAGCTGGTGCTGGAGGTTTTGCTTGAACAGGCTTGAAGTCAGAAGATTTTTGAGCAAGCCGGTGCCCGAAGAACCGAACAGCTCGGGCGCTTCGAAGCGCGCCACTTCGCTGTCCCAGAACCCGCCCGGCGCGGTCAGTAGTGCGAAGGCCGCTTGCGAGGACAGGGTGAGCAGGCGGCGGATCGCCTCAACCATGCTGAACCCGCCGCCCATGTTCTGGCACCCGGCAACAAGCAGACCGCCAGTCGCGGCAGTGCCGACCATGAATGCGCGGCGTGCCATGACGCCATTGTGATTAGTTTGCATGTGACCCCTGCTCCTCAATTAGCGGCTGTCGCGCGCTCCGGTTTGCCGCCATAGAGGCGGGCCGATGAACCGCGTCCGCCTCCTTGTCTTCAATCCGGTTCTGAGCGTCCTCGACTATCGCCTTCCCGATGGCATGGCGACTGAATTCGGCAGCCTCGTGATCGCTCCCCTCGGACCGCGCCACGTCCTCGGGATCGTCTGGGAAAAGGAACGGCTGGCAGGCGATGAGGTTCCCGACGCCAAGCTGCGGCCGATCCTGGAAGTGCTATCGGTTCCGCCGCTCAGCGCAGCGCTGCGCCGCCTGATCGAATGGACCGCAGATTATTACGTCGCGCCGATGAACGCGGTGGCGCGGATGGCTTTGGGCTCCATGGCAGCGCTGCGCGGCGGCGGCACGACCACCGAATACCGCCTGTCCGGGCACGAGCCCAAGCGGCTCACCCCGCAGCGGCTGGCGGCAATCGATGCGCTGCACGGCGAACAGGCGAGCATCCGCGAGCTGGCCGAGTTGGCCAGCGTCTCCGAAGGGGTGCTGCGCGGGCTGGTCGGTGCAGGCGTGCTCGAACCGGTGGTTGTCGATCTTGATCGCCCTTACCCGCGTGCGCGCGCCGATCATGACGTGCCCGATCTTTCGCCCGACCAGAAGGCGGCTGCCGACACATTCATCGCGGCGGTCAAGGCCCAGCAGTTCGCGCCGTTCCTGCTCGACGGGGTAACCGGCTCGGGCAAGACCGAATGCTATTTCGAGGCCATTGCCGAGGCGATCCGGATGGACCGGCAGGTTCTGGTCTTGCTCCCCGAAATCGCACTCACCCAGAACTTCCTGCGCCGGTTCGAAAGCCGCTTCGGCACGCCGCCGGTGCTGTGGCATTCGAGCCTCAAGGCGAGCGAGCGACGGCGGGCATGGCGGGCGATCGTCGAGGGAAAGGCGCAGGTCGTGGTCGGCGCGCGCTCGGCGCTGTTCATGCCTTACGCGAATCTGGGGCTGATCGTGATCGACGAAGCCCACGAGGTCTCGTTCAAGCAGGACGACGGGGTGCGCTACAACGCCCGCGACGTCGCGGTAATCCGGGCCAAGTTCGAACACGTTCCGGTCATTCTGGCCAGCGCCACCCCCGCGCTCGAATCGCTGCAACTGGCCGAGGCCGGGGTCTATACCAAGGTCGATCTGCCCGCGCGGTTCGGCGGGGCCGAACTGCCCGAAGTCAGCATCGTCGACCTGCGCGAGGAAGTGCCCGATCGCGGTCGCTGGCTCGCCCCGCGGCTGGTCGCCAAGATGCGCGAGCGGCTGGACAAGGGCGAGCAGTCGTTGTTGTTCCTGAACCGTCGCGGCTATGCCCCGCTGACCCTGTGCCGCCATTGCGGTTACCGCTTCCAGTGCCCCAACTGCAGCGCCTGGCTGGTCGAGCACCGGCTGTCGCGCCGACTCGCCTGCCACCACTGCGGACACCAGACCGGGACTCCCGAAGAATGCCCCGAATGCCACACCCCCGATTGCCTGGTCGCCTGCGGCCCGGGGGTGGAGCGGATCGCCGACGAGGTCGCCGAATTGCTGCCCGAGGCGCGCGTAGCTGTGGTCACATCGGACACGCTCAACAGCCCGGAGAAAATCGCGAGCTTCGTCGAGAAGGCCGAGGAGAAGCTGATCGACGTGATCGTCGGCACCCAGCTGGTGACCAAGGGCTATCACTTCCCCGACCTGACTTTGGTCGGCGTGGTCGATGCCGATCTGGGCCTCGAAGGCGGCGATCTGCGCGCGGCGGAACGAACGTACCAGCAGGTAGCACAAGTCGGCGGACGCGCCGGGCGCGGCGACAAGCCGGGCGAGGTCCTGATCCAGACCCGCCACCCCGAAGCTGTGGTGATCGCCGCGCTCGCTTCGGGAGACCGCGACGCCTTCTACGCCGCCGAGGCCGAGGGCCGCCGCGATGCCGGCGCGCCGCCGTTCGGGCGCTGGGCCGCGATCATCGTTTCGAGCGAGGACCAGGCCGAAGCCCGCGAGGCGGCCCGCCGGCGTCCTTGCGGGCTTCGGCCTCAGCAGCGTAGAAGGCGACGCGGTCTCCCGCAGCCAGCGCGGCGATAACCGCGGCTTCGGGATGGCGGGTC
>JBJTLY010000141.1:0-6271 GCA_046063275.1 Novosphingobium sp.
TGGAAGAGCTGTCGCAGACCTATCAGGTCAGCCGCGAACGCGTCCGCCAGATCGAAGTGCGCGCCTTCGAAAAGCTGCAGAAGGCGATGCTGCGGATCGGCGGCGAGCGGCGCCTGCTGACAGCGGCCTGAGGCTGACCGGAATTCGATTGGGGGCCGGAGCGATCCGGCCCCTTTTCGTTGCCTAGAACCGCCGCGCCATACCGATCAGGAGCGAGTGGCGCGGCGCCGCCGCTGAGAGGCCGGCATCGCCTTCAAGGTCGATTTGCCAGTCCTTGCCCGCCTGCCAGGCCAGTGACAGCGCAACGCGCGCATCTGTGGCATGCCCGGACGGATCATTATCGCGCCATGTGCCAAACTCTCCGGCAAGCGTGACCTTGCGCCCCAGGCCATGGGCGAGCCCGATCACCCCACCCCAGGCCAGATGCCGGCCTGAGCCACTGGCGTTGACCGCGGCATCGACTTCGGGGGTCAGGTCAAGCTCTAAGCCTGAGGGCAGCTGCAGGTCAATCGGAACCAGCACCCCGCCGCCCCAGTCCCCCGCGCCGATACCCGCTGCGCCGGTCGGAAGGGTGGCAAAGACATGGACCGCAACCGGGCCGCCCGGGCCGGAGATGCTCCGGCGCAGGGCAATTGTCGCATCGCCCAGCCCATGACTGCGCGACACGGCACCGCTGATCCGGTCGCGGGTCCGCGCAGTTCCGTAGCCGCCCAATCCGGCCTCTAGCTCGGTCCGGTCATCGATCCCGACCCTGACCAGCACGCCCCCATAGCTGGCATCGCCTTCGATCGTGGCCGGATCGGCCAGGTGGTCCCATTCGGCCAGGCCTATCTCGGCCATCACCTGCCCGGGCGGCATGGTGCAGGACGGGGTCCCCAGCCCGGGCCGGTCGGCACAAAAGTCGGTATCCTGCGCCGCGGCGGGAACGGCGACAACGAACAGGGACAAGGCCACAAGGCGGCGCAACATATTACGCGAATACCACCGCGCCGCTTGCGGAGCCAGCGCGGCTGACTAAACATCGCCCACGATGCTTCGCTTCCTGCGCAACCCCCGCCCCCGCGCCAAGCGCGGCATCCTCTACAACACCGGCTGGTGGATCAGTCGTGCCGTACTGTGGTTCGTGGTGATCAGCGTGGGGATGACCCTGCTGTACAAATGGGTGCCGGTCCCGGTCACCCTGACCAGGGTGCTCGATCCCAATGGCTTCGACAAGGACTGGGCGCCGCTCAGCCGGATCGACCGGACCATGGTCGATGCGGTGATCGCCGGGGAAGATGCCAAGTTCTGCAGCCACAACGGCTTCGATACCGATGCGATCGAAAAGGCGATGCAGCGCAATGCCAATTCGAGCCGCCTGCGCGGCGGTTCGACGATCAGCCAGCAGACCGCCAAGAATGTGTTTCTGTGGCAGGGCACCGGCTGGACCCGCTACGCCCGCAAGGGACTGGAAGTGTGGTTCACCTTCCTGATCGAGAACATCTGGGGCAAGCGGCGGATCATGGAGGTTTACCTCAATGTCGCCGAGACCGGGGTCGGGACCTATGGGGTCGAAGCCGGGGCGCAGCGCTATTTCCGGCACTCGGCGGCCCATCTGGGTCAGGTTGAGGCGGCAAGAATTGCCGCCGCGCTGCCCGCGCCCAAGCGCCGCGAAGTGGCCGATCCCTCAGGCTTCACCCGCCGCCACGGCAACGTGATCGCCGCGCGCAGCGGCGTGGTGCGCGATGGCGCGATGGACGCCTGCGTTTACGAATAAGACAAAAAAGAAAGGGGCGCAGCAGCGCCCCTTTCCTGTTTCAATCGATAGAACGAATGCTTCAGAAGCCGACGTTTAACGTTACGCGGACCGTACGCGGTGAACCCAGTGAGAAGTTCGGGTTCGCACCGTTGGCAACGCAGGTTCCGCCAGTCGGGCAGATGTTGCCGGCATTGATCTGTGTCGAAATATTGCCCAGATAGAACCGGTTGAACAAGTTATCGACATTGAGCTGCACAAATGTGCGCTTCAAACCCCAGCGCTCAAGCGAAATGCGTCCGTCTAGATCGACGAGCGTATAGGCCGGCGAAATGACATCGTTCACGTCCGTCGCAAACCGCCTGCTGACGCGCTTGATCTGGATCCCAAGCGTGGCGGGATCGAGGTTGAGCTGCGCACGGCCGCCGAAGGTCCATTCGGGGGTCTCAGCAACCCGCTTTCCCTTGGTCGGGGCAAAGATCGGGGTAACCACGGTCGCAATCGTAACCGTGCCGATCTGAATGTCGTCCTTCAGTTCGCTGTGATTGTATGAAGCATTACCATACAAAGTGAACAGCTTGACCGGCTGCCACGCGAATCCGGCATCGATACCATATCCTTGCACTCGGCCAACGTTCCGATCGACCGAGATACCAGCCGCCTGATCGAACGAAGTGACAATCCGGTTCTTGAAGTTGATCAGCCAGCCTGACGCCTGTGCCTGCAGCTTGGGACTAGAATATCGCAGGTTGAGGTCGAATGCGTCAGTGGTTTCGGGATCAACCGCAACCCGAGGCGAACGGTAAAGGTTGTCGGTACGTGGAGCCGAAAAGCCCTTGGCGTAGTTGCCCGAAATGCTGAACTCGTCGGTCACCCGGAAGTTGACGCCTGCATTCGGCAGCAACTGGTGGAAATTGTAGCTGGTGCTGAACGACGGGAACAAAGAGTTCGCCGGGAAGCCTGATGTCTGCGTGAGCGGCACGAGAATCAGGCCTGCTGCAGGCTGGCTGGTGCAGGTTGCGAACCCGCTACCGCCGGTCTGAGTGTAGCAGTAGTTGGTCAGTTCGCGGTGGAAGAATGGCGAACGAATGCCAAGTTCGATCCGCACTCGATCATTGGCAAATTTGCCGATGTACTGGCCAGCGACCTGATTGAGCAGAGCGATCGACAAACGATCGCGTTGTTGCAGCTTGAAACCATCAGCCGCGAAGACACCGCCACTGTTACGGCCACCGAACGGATCGAGCGGATTGCCGATCGCATCGAGATAGCCCCATTCGCCGGTCTGGCGGTGACGCGCGCGATCGTAGGTGTAAGCAAGCCGCAGCGTCTGCCCCGGCGCGGGGTTCCAGATGAGCGAGGCAATCCCGGTCAAGCGGCGGGTGTTGGTATTGTTGGGCGTATAGAACCCGACCGTGTCAAGAAAGTCGCCATCTTTATTGAAATCAACCCCGGGACCGGTCGTCAGCGAGCCTTTGGCCAGCGCGCTATTTTCAGCCAGCGTGGTATAGCCGCCGCCGTTGGCCAGGACATATTGCCACGACGCGTCGAGCGTGAAGACGAGGTTGTCGGTCAGCGTGAAGCGCGAATTGAACCGCGCGTTGCCGGTGTTCGAAGGGTTTATCCGCACCCCATAGAAATTGGTGCAAGTGAACGCCGCTGCGCCGTAGTTCTGCGCTCCCGCGCCAGGCGTTGGTTGAGTGCAGGTCGCGTTGTTTTCAAACCCGAACAGGCTGTTGTTCTGCGCAACCGTCAAGTTGGTCAGATCGAGCGGGGTCGCGGCCGAAATCAACGCAGCCGTCGGTATGGTCGTTGAGCCAAACAGCGTGCGAAAATCGGAAACCGAAGGGTTGCGATAAAACGCGTTGCGGTTCTGGTTGTAGTGGACAGCCAGCGACAGGAAATCGCCGTTGTTGCCGAGCGGTTGATACAGCTTGGCATTGTACTGCTGCTTGTAGATTTCGCCCGGCCCCTTGAACTTGTTGTTGCGGGCATAGCTGGCCGAAACAAACCCGCGCAAACCGCCCGAGGTCAGGTCACCGCTCTGCAGCATTCCGAACACCCGGTAGTAGTCATAAGTCCCGTAAGTAGCTGAGAGCCGCCCGCCGAGGCTGTGCGAAGGCACCATCGTGCGATAGTTGACCGTGCCACCGGCGGCCGAAGCGGTAGGGCTGTCGATGTCGGTGGTACCGAGGTTGACGTTGACCTGGTCGATCAATTCCGGATCAAGCTGCTGGTTCGAGAAAATCGCGTAGTTGCCCGAATCGTTCAAGGGGAAACCATCGAAAGTCAGCGAAATACGGTTGCCGTCGAACCCGCGGATACGCAGGTTACCGCCCGAGGAACCGTAGGCGTCGCTGTTGGTAAAGTTGACGCCGGGGACCAGGTTGATCGTGTTGAGGATCGACGAACCGGCGCCTCCGTGAGCGATCAGATCCTGACCGATAACAGCGCGCGATTTGGTCGAATCCGGCGTTTCATATCCGCTCACACCGACTTTGCTGCGGGTGCCGGTCACAACGATGGTGGGCTGATCTTCGGTTTCGATCGAACCGGTCGACTGGGCGTAAGCTGCGCCCGGCAGAGCGGCGATGCCGATGGCCAGCGTGCTGGCGGCGGCGCTCAAGGCATGAGAGATGCGCATTGCGTTGAATTCCCCGTGTTTTCGAGACTGAGACTGACTACGAAATTGCAGGCATGGGATGCAGCGAATCGCTTGGCCCCGGCCCTCCAAATCCGCTCATAAGCGAGCGACGCCTCGTGCTAAACAGCCTGATGTGACATGCTTGTGACTTGTTAAGGAGGCGGCACCAGCCGAGGTGACGCCTCGGCAATGTCGTTTCCGAATTTGGCAGAGATACGCAACGAACGGAAAGGATTCAGGATATCCTGCCTGACAGATGGGGTTAACCCGCAAAAGATTTGCTCACGATTGTTGCTGCACTGCGGCATTTGTGCAACGCATGGGCCGAAGGTGAGTTTCGATGGGCGCGCAGCACGATCATTCGCATGACCATGCCGCTCACGGCCATGACCACGACCACGACCATCATGGGCACGGCCACGGCCATCACCACCACCATCACGTGCCGAGCAACCACGGCAAGGCCTTTGCCATCGCAGTCACGCTCAACGTGCTGTTCGTGCTGGCCGAAACCGCAGCCAGCTTCGTTTCGGGGTCGACCGCGCTGCTCGCCGATGCCGGACACAACCTCGGCGATGTCCTGTCGCTGCTGCTCGCCTGGGGCGCCAGCGTGCTCGCCGCGCGGCCGCCGGGTCCGGGCTACACCTATGGCCTAAAATCGAGCTCAATCCTCGCCGCGATCGCCAATGCCGCGCTGCTGTGGATCGCATTGGGCGCGGTCTTGCTCGAAACCGTGCAGCGGATGTGGCAGCCCGGCGAGGTTAACGGGATGCAGGTCATGGCGGTGGCTGGCGCCGGGATCCTGGTCAACGCCGCGTCGGCGCTGCTGTTTGCCAAGGGCAGCAAGGACGATCTCAACCTGCGCGCCGCGTTCCAGCACCTGATGGCCGACGCGGTGGTCTCGGCCAGCGTGGTCTTCGTCGGGTTGATGGTGGTGCTGACCAACCAGAACTGGATCGATCCGCTCGCCTCGATCGCGATCACCATCGGTCTTGGCTGGGCGAGTTGGGACCTTCTCAAGGAGGCGGTCAAGATGGGCCTGCTGGCGGTGCCGCGCCATATCGACGAGGCTGCGGTCAAAACGTTCCTTGGCGCTCAGCACGGCGTCACCGCAGTGCATGACCTGCACATCTGGGGGATGAGCACCACCGAATGCGCGCTGACTGCGCATCTGGTGGTGCCGGCGGGCGTTACCGGCGATGCCTTTCTGCGCGAGATCGGCGCGGAGCTCGAAAAGCGATTCAAGATACATCATGCTACGATCCAGATCGAGACCGGGCGCGACGACTGCAGCCTGCAGACCCAGCACACGCATTGATCGATTCGTTCAGCCGCGGTTAGCCTCGACGGCTATAGGCGAGCGCAGATTTCGGCTCTGGGGTGGAGCCTTAGGGAGAACAACGAATGGCCTTTTCAAGCATGCGCCCGTGGCTGGCCGGCGCCGCAATCGCAGTCAGCCTGGTCGGCACGGCGCACGCTCAGGACGCCAAGACGGTGTTCGAAGCGCGCTATGCCGAATTGAGCGCGGCGCAGCAGGCCAAGGACGTGGCCAAGATGCAAACGATGATGACGCCCGATTACACGATGATCGATATTCAGGGCAACGAACACGGCACCGCCGAAATGAAGGACATGCTGGACAAGCGCCCGGCCGCTGCCGAAGGCATGGTCCCCAAGATCACCATCGTTTCGGCCGAGATCAGCGGGGCCACCGCGAAAGTGGCTCAACAGATCGAAATTCACGCCACCCGCAACGGTCCTGACGGCCAGCCGGCCAAGCTCGACATCACGGTGCAGACCGCCGACGAATGGGTCCAGAGCGGCGGCACCTGGTTGCTCAAGTCAAGCGATCAGCGCGATATCTCGGTCGCCAAGGACGGCGAGGTGGTGTT
>JBJTLY010000142.1:0-5091 GCA_046063275.1 Novosphingobium sp.
CGCTCGGTCAGCGCGGTGCCCATCGGCGCCACCGCCTAGGCAATGCCGGCGGCGGCCAGCGCGATCACGTCCATCTGCCCTTCGACCACCACGATCCGCCCGGAGGCCCGCGCGGCGGGGGCGGCGCGGTGGTGGTTGAACAGGGTCCGGCCCTTGTCGAACAGCGGGGTATCGGGCGAGTTGATGTACTTGGGCGCGTCCTTCTTCTCGGCATCGAGGATCCGTGCGGCAAACCCGATCACCCGCCCGCGCGCATCGTGGATCGGCATGGTCAGCCGATCACGGAACCGGTCGTACGGGTCCTTGCCCTCGACCGCGATGCGCAGGCCGGCCTCGATAAGCATCGCCTCGTCGAATTGCTTGAGCGCTGATTTGAGCGCCTGCCGTCCACCGGGCGCGAAGCCGAACCCGAACCGCTCCATGGTGTGCGCATCGAACCGCCGCGAGACGAGATAGGCCTGCGCCTTCGCGCCCTCGGGCGTTTCAAGCTGCGCGCGGTACCAGTCCTGCGCAGCCGAGAGCACGTCATGCAGCCCAGCCTGCTGCTCAGCCTTGGCCGCCGCACGTGGGTCGGGGGCAGGGACCTCCAACCCGGCCTCGCTCGCCAGCTCCTTGACCGCATCCATGAACGACAGCCCGCGCTGATCGGTCATCCAGCGGATCGCATCGCCGTGCGCGCCGCAGCCGAAGCAATGGTAGAAACCCTTGCTGTCGTTGACGGTAAAGCTCGGGCTTTTCTCGTTGTGGAACGGGCAGCAGGCCTTGAACTCATGCCCCGCCTTGGTCAGCCGCGTGGTGCGCGAAATCACCGCCGAAAGCGTGATCCGCGCGCGCAGTTCATCAAGCCATTGTGGGGATAGGGACACTCACGGTCTCTAGCCGCAATACAGGTTTTTCTCAACCTCGCTGGACGCCTGCCGGCACCTTGTCCCCATGCTTTGATGTACCTCAAAATGCAGGAGAAAACATCAGCATTCCGTAGCGTAACTTTATTGCTTTCCATCTGCGGCGATGTGGTTAATGTCAGCCTCGGGTCGCGGGGGTGGCCTGGGGGAAAATCAAACACTTAACCAAGAAGAAGCCGGTCCCACCCCTGAAAACAGGAGGGAAGAAGATGCTTAACAAGGTTAGCGCAGCTGCCCGGATCGTCGGGCTGCTCTTGGCGATTGTCGCCGGATTCATGCCAGATATCGGGTTCGATATTGCGATGGTGCTGATCGTGCTCGGGTTGATCGCAGGCATAACAATGCCGACCGAACGGATCATGGCTGTTGGCGTATTCGTTTTGGTTACGCCAGCGATCGCCGCCGCGCTCGCGCACTTGCCTGCGATCGGCGCACAGTTGGGCGCAGTGTTCGGTGCGCTTGCGCTATTTGCCGCTGCATCGCTTGCCACGGCGATCGTGTTGATGCTTTACGGCCGCGTCAGGGAGGATGCGACCAGCATCACCAAGTAGCCAGACCATCGAGTTCTGGGAGGCCCGCCGCGCAGTTCGGCGGGCCTTCTTGCATCTCGACTAACCCAAAGCGGCTTTCACCAGCCCGCTGGCCTTGCTCATATCGAGCTCGCTCCCATGCTTCGCCTTGAGCGCGCCGACGACCTTGCCCATGTCCTTCATGCCCTCGGCGCCCAGTTCGGCGATGATCGCGGCGATCGCGGCCTTGGTGTCATCCTCGCTCATCTGCGCGGGCATGAATCCCTCGATTACTGCCAGCTCGGACTTTTCCACCGCCGCGAGCTCGTCGCGGCCGCCCTGTTCGAACATCGTGATCGATTCGCGGCGCTGCTTGGCCATTTTCTGCAGCACGTCGGTGACCAGAACATCGTCGTCGGGCACCGAGCTGGCGGTGCGCAGTTCGATGTCCTTGTCCTTGAGCTTGGCGAGGATCAGGCGGACTGCGGCGAGGCGCTGCTTGTCACCGGCCTTCATTGCCTCGATCTGGGCGGCCTTGATGGTATCGCGGATCATGGCGGTCGTGTCCTTCACTTGGGGAAAGCTTGTCCCTAGCGGCGATTTTCTGCTTTTCAACGGTTGACGCTGGTGCAGGGTGTCTCTAGCGGCGGTGCCTTAGCAACATCGCTGGAATCCCCGCACCCGGAGCGCCCTAGAAATGGCCGACGCCGCAACCTCGCACGCACCTCAACCACAGGGTGCGACGGGAGTCCTTGTGCTCGCCGATGGCCACGTCGCCTGGGGCCGCGGGTTCGGTGCGGAAGGCGCGGCGGTGGGCGAAGTCTGCTTCAACACCGCGATGACCGGCTATCAGGAGGTGATGACCGACCCCTCCTACGCCGGGCAGATCGTCACCTTTACCTTCCCGCACATCGGCAACGTCGGGGTCAACGACGAGGACCTTGAAGCGCACGTCGATGGCGCGGTCGGCTGCGTGGTGCGTGAGGACGTGACTGCGCCGAGCAACTTCCGCTCGACCGGTACCTTCGGTGATTGGCTCGCGAGCAAGGGCAAGATCGGGCTTTCGGGCATCGACACCCGCGCGCTGACCCGCCGCATCCGCCTGTCAGGCGCGCCCAACGCGGTCATCGCCCATGCGGCCGATGGCAAGTTCGATCTGCCCGCGCTGATCAAGCGCGCGCAGGAATGGCCGGGGCTGGAAGGCATGGACCTCGCCCGCGTGGTCAGTCGCTCGGGTAATGAGGAATGGCAAGGCGGGGTATGGACGCTGGGCAAGGGCTATGCGCGCTCGCCGCACAGCCCGCGCCCGCACGTCGTCGCGATCGATTATGGCGCGAAGGACAATATCTTCCGCAACCTGGTCAAGGCCGGGGCGCAGGTTACCGTGGTGCCGGCCTCGACCACGCTGGAACAGGTGCTGGCGCTTGAGCCTGCAGGCGTGTTCCTCTCCAACGGCCCCGGCGATCCGGCGGCGACCGCGCAATATGCGGTGCCGGTGATCCAGGGCCTGCTCGAAAAGGACGTGCCGATCTTCGGCATCTGCCTCGGCCACCAAATGCTCGGCCTCGCCGCCGGAGCGAAGACCGCCAAGATGCACCAGGGCCACCGCGGCGCGAACCACCCGGTCAAGCGGCTGGAGGACGGCGTGGTCGAGATCACCAGCATGAACCACGGCTTCGCGGTCGATAACGCTGCGCTGCCGGATGGCGTGGAGGAAACCCATGTATCGCTGTTCGATGGCTCGAACTGCGGGATTGCGATCACCGGCAAGTGCGCGTTCGGGGTGCAGTATCACCCCGAGGCGAGCCCGGGGCCGATGGATAGTTTCTATCTTTTCGAGCGGTTTGTGGGGTTGTTGGCGTGACTAAGGAAAGCTGGCAAGTTTCAGATGAAATTTTGTATTTACTGTTCGAGCAGGGCCGAAACAAAGAGTTTCCTTGGCTAAAGCATCGAAATATCAAACTTGAAACCGGAACTGAGCAAGCTGGATTTGAAGGTCTACTCATTCAAAGATTAGTTTCGAGGAAATTTGTGGACGTGCGACTCGAAGAGGATCGCAATCCTTGGTCTGGCTTACTTCCGAATATTATGCGCGGCATCGAGAACAGGTCTCAAGAGTATCAGATCTCTTTGCGTGGACTGGATTATGTGATTGAAAGCTTGAAGGATCCGAACTCTCATATTTCGAAGATCAAATCTGGCGAAATTGCGATTTCTGTGTATCGCTATCCGAGATCTTCGAAACCGCAATCACCCGCCGCAGACCGAATGGTTCGCTTTGATGACAATGAGCCTGAGGCCATTTCCATCGCGAGCGGACTTGCGCAACTCAGCGAAGATGTTCGCGGAGCAAACGATCCTTCTATTTCTGATGATGAAAGGTCGCGTGTTTTAGGAGCTTTAGAGCGCGCACGCGAAATTTGGAGTTCGGGGCAGTTCAAGCTGATTCAGCTAAAAATTGGGGTTCTAATAGCGGTCGAGGATGCGGCAAAGCTATTGAAAATGACTGTTAAGTACGCATCGACCGCCCTCTTGGTCGATTCAATTAAGACTTTCGCGAAGAACCATTTTCACGTCGACCTGGACGCAATCTAATGCCCAAACGCACTGACATCTCCTCGATCCTCGTCATCGGCGCCGGCCCGATCATTATCGGCCAGGCCTGCGAATTCGACTATTCGGGCACCCAGGCGATCAAGGCGCTGAAGGAGGAGGGCTACCGCGTGGTCCTCGTCAACTCCAACCCGGCGACGATCATGACTGACCCGGACATGGCCGACGCGACCTATATCGAGCCGATCACGCCCGAAGTCGTCGCGGCGATCATCGCGAAGGAGCGGCCCGATGCGGTGCTGCCGACGATGGGCGGGCAAACCGCGCTCAACACCGCGCTGGCGCTGTTCAACGACGGCACCTTGGAGAAGTACGGGGTCAAGATGATCGGCGCCGATGCCGATGCGATCGACAAGGCCGAGGATCGCCAGCGCTTCCGCGAGGCGATGGACAAGATCGGGCTGGAGAGCGCGCGCAGCGGCGTGGCGCACAATGTCGACGAGGCCTTCGCGGTGCTCGAACGCACCGGGCTGCCCTCGATCATCCGCCCGAGCTTTACCCTGGGCGGGACCGGCGGCGGGGTGGCCTACAACAAGGCCGAGTTCGAGCAGATTGTGAGAAGCGGCCTCGATGCCTCTCCAACCACTGAGGTTTTGATCGAGGAATCGCTGCTCGGCTGGAAAGAGTTCGAGATGGAGGTGGTGCGTGACCGCAAGGACAACTGCATCATCATCTGCTCGATCGAAAATGTCGATCCGATGGGGGTCCACACCGGCGATTCGATCACCGTCGCGCCGGCGCTGACGCTGACCGACAAGGAATACCAGATCATGCGCAACGCCAGCATTGCGGTGCTGCGCGAAATCGGCGTCGAGACCGGCGGGTCGAACGTGCAGTTCGCGGTCAACCCCGCCGATGGCCGCCTGATCGTGATCGAGATGAACCCGCGCGTTTCGCGCAGTTCGGCGCTGGCTTCGAAGGCGACCGGTTTTCCGATCGCCCGCGTCGCCGCCAAGCTGGCAGTGGGCTACACGCTGGACGAGCTGACCAACGAGATCACCGGGGCCACGCCCGCCAGCTTCGAACCAAGCATCGACTACGTCGTCACCAAGATCCCGCGCTTC
>JBJTLY010000143.1:0-9978 GCA_046063275.1 Novosphingobium sp.
GGCCGGATCAGGCTACAGGCCAAGGTATCGCCGCCCCGGCTCTCGCAAGCCCCTTAACCGTTCGATTAAATAGCGGTTGACCGCTGCACCCACCGGGCATTAGTCCGCTTGACAAGAACAGCTTGCCGAAGAGGATTTGCCATGTCGCTCGATTTGCTGGCGCGCACCGCCTACACCGAAGATCACGAAGCCTTCCGCCAGACTGTGCGGAAATTCCTTGAAGCAGAGGTGGCTCCGCATCAGGCTGAATGGGCTGAAAATGGTATAGTTCCCAAGGATTTGTGGCCGAAAGCGGGTGAACTGGGGCTGCTCTGCCCGACCGTGCCGGAAGAGTTTGGCGGGCTTGGCCTCGACTTCGGCTACAATGCCATCGTCGATGAAGAGAGCGCCTATTACGGCCGGGTCACCACCGGGTTTTCGCTCCAGTCTGACATCGTCACCAATTACATCGTCAAGTACGGCTCGGACGAGCAGAAGGCGAAGTGGCTTCCGCGCATGGTCTCGGGCGAGACGATCACCGCGATCGCGATGACCGAGCCGGGCACCGGCAGCGACCTTCAGGGGATGCGCACCACCGCCAAGAAGGACGGCAACCATTACGTGATCAACGGGTCGAAGACCTACATCACCAATGGCCAGAACGCCGATCTGATCCTGGTCTGCGTCAAGACCGATACCGAAGTGCAGCCCGCGTGGAAAGGTGTCTCGATCGTGCTGGTTGAGGCCGACCGCGACGGGTTCAAGCGCGGCCGCAACCTCGACAAGATCGGACAGGACGAAGCCGATACCTCCGAACTGTTCTTCGAGGACGTGCGGGTGCCGATCACCAATTGCCTCGGCGAGGAAGGCCAGGGCTTCATCTACCTGATGAGCGAGCTGCCGCAGGAACGGCTGTCAATCGCAATCTCAGCGCAGGCTTCGGCGCAGCGCGCGTTCGACGATACGGTGGAATTCACCCGCGAGCGCAAGGCCTTCGGCAAGCCGATCCTCGATTTCCAGAACTCGCGCTTCGTGCTCGCCGATCTCAAGGCGAAACTGCAGGTCGGCTGGGCCCACCTCGACTGGGCACTGGCGCGGCATCTGAAGAAGGAGCTCACCCCCGAGGAGGGCGCCGCGGCCAAGTTGTGGCACACCGATCTGCAATGGGAAGTGATGGACAAGTGCCTCCAGCTCCACGGCGGCGCGGGCTACATGAACGAATATCCGATCGCCCGGGCCTGGCGCTCGGCGCGGGTCACGCGGATATTTGGCGGGACCAACGAGATCATGAAGGAACTGATCGGCCGCAAATTGTAGACGGGCACGAAAAAGGGGGCCGTCAAGCCCCCTTGATCGTCCGGATCGGGCCGGTTCAGTTGATGCGCACGCGCTTGTCAGGCACCGGTGCAGGACGCATCGGGACCGGCATCGGCGGCCGGATCAGACGAAGCGCACGCACCCGGTGCCGAACCGGGGCATCGGTAACGAATTCCTCGGTCGTAACAGTCGTGGTGCATTCGCGCTGTCCCTGGGTCTGCACGTAGGCCACCGGGACCATGACCGTCATCGGCGCATAGCCGTAAGTCACGTTGCCCTGGCCATTTCCGGGTAGGGTCTGCCAGGTGGTGTAGCGATCGAGATAGGCTTCGCAGTAGTCCCGCGCGCTGCGCCGGTCAGCCGCGCTGCCGATCGCTCCGCCAGCGACCGCGCCAAGGGCGCCACCAACGACAGTCCCGATCACCCGATTGCCGCGACCGGCCACCCGGTTACCGATCACGCCGCCCGCAAGGCCGCCAAGCACCGCGCCGCCGACCCTGTTGCCGTTGCCGTGATTGCGGCGGCATTCATTGAGCCAATCTGTGCGCGCCTGTTCGTAAGCCACGTGATCGTATCCGCCCATCTGCGGTGCCTGCATCGCGGCGTGATCGCCGTGCCATTCGGGGCGCGGATCGGGCATCGGCGCGCCCTGCGGATCGCCGTAATAGTTGCCGCCGGCATCGACCGTACCCATCGGCGGCATGCTTGGCGGGGGAGGCGGCGGCATGCCGGGCTGGGCCATTGCCGGAGCAGCCAGGCCAAAGGCCAGAGCCGTCAACAGCGAACGGCGAAGATTGCGGTGTAACATGGCATTCCCCTGAACAGGGCCGGTCGAGTCCGGCGTTAACGCGGAATTATGCATCGCGTCCCGCAACCTTCCAAGCCCGCAGCGCGGCAGTCTCGCGATTGTCCCGTTTCGGTGCAGGAAATGCGGAACTTATGTCAGGGTTCAGATTGCTTCGGCGATGGACTCGGCCAGAGCCTCGATACCGCGTGCATCCTCGGCATCGAACCGCCCCAGATCGGGGCTGTCGAGGTCGATCACCGCGATCACCGCGCCATCGCGGATCACCGGCACGACCAGTTCGGACATGCTGGCCGCGTCGCAGGCGATGTGCCCGGGGAAGGCATGCACGTCGGGCACCAGCTGGGTCTTGCCGCTCGCCGCAGCGGTGCCGCAGACTCCCTGGCCGAACGGGATGCGGATGCAGGCGGCGCGGCCCTGGAAGGGGCCGAGCACCAGCTCCCGGCCCTGAACCCGGTAGAACCCGGCCCAGTTGAGCCGCGGCATGAACTGCCAGATCAGCGCCGAGAGATTGGCCATATTGGCGACGCCGTCGGGCTCGCCGGCGACCAGCGCGGCGGCCGCTTGCGCAAGTTCGCGATACAGTTCGGGCTTGGTTTGCCCGGGATCGGGCGTAAAATGATACATTGTCTTGCTAAATGCGCCGCAAGGAGTTGCCGCTGGGGCACCTTAGCCCTAAGTCTCGTGCCATGTCGACCAAACGCAAACTTCTCGTCGCCCTGGCGGTAATCCTCCTCGTCTTTGGCGGGTTTTTCTACTGGATCTGGCGCGGCACCCCGGCGCAGCACACGCTCGATGAACTGTCGGGCAAGGATCCGGTGCTCGTCGCCCCCAAGGAAGAAATGATCCCGTCGGTGTCGATCGCCAAGCCGATCGGCTGGGCGGCAAACGAAGCGCCTAGCGCGGCACCTGGATTGCAGGTCGCGCGGTTCGCCGAAGGGCTCGATCATCCGCGCGTGATCTATCCGCTGCCCAATGGCGACGTGATCGTGGCCGAAGCGGACGCGCCGAAGGATAACATGGGCGGGGGCATCACCGGCTGGATCGCGACGATGATCATGCACCGCGCCGGAGCCAATCAGGGCTCACCCGATGCGCTGGTGCTGCTGCGCGACACCGACGGTGACGGCAAGGCCGACCAGCGCTTCGTCCTGCGCCAGGGCAATGGCCTCGCTTCGCCCTCAGGCCTCGCCTGGCAGAACGACACGCTTTATGTGGCCAACCACAACGCAGTGCTGACCTTCCCCTACAAGCTCGGCGAAACCGCGCTGGCGGGCCAGCCCAACAAGATCATGGACCTGCCCGGCGGCGGCAATCACTGGATGCGCAACATCTTGCTGAGCCAGGACGGCAAGCGGCTCTATGTCGCGGTCGGCTCCTCGAGCAACGTGGGCGAAAACGGACCCAAAGCCGAAGAGGGCCGCGCCGCGATCTGGGAAAAGACCTTCGCCAGCAAGGACTACCCGCGCCAGTACGCCAAGGGCCTGCGCAACCCCAACGGCCTCGCGTGGAACCCGTCGACAGGAGGGCTGTGGGTGACGGTCAACGAGCGTGACCAGCTTGGCCCTGATCTCGTGCCCGATTATCTGACCAACGTGCCGATCGGCGCGCACTACGGCTGGCCGTGGGTGTGGTGGAAGACGCACAACGACATACGGCCCAACTATGGCCCGCCCGAATACTTCGACGACTACGTGCGCAAGCCCGAATACGCGCTGGGTGCTCACGTGGCCGCGCTGGGCATGGCTTTCGTGCAGGGCGGCGCGCTGCTTGGCCCCAACTATGCCAACGGCGCGGTGATCGCGCGGCATGGATCGTGGAACCGCACTCCGCTTTCGGGCTACGACGTGGTGTTCGTCAAGTTCGACGCGCGCGGCAACCCGCAGGGCCTGCCGCAACCAATGCTCGGCGGGTTCCTCAACGGCAATGGCAAGACGCGCGGCCGCCCGACCTGGGTCGCATTCGCGCATGACGGCGCGCTGCTGGTCAGCGACGATACCGGCGGAATCATCTGGCGGGTCACGGCACCGGGCGCCAAGCCTGCCGCGCCGATTGTTCCGGTGGTGTCGGAGAAGATCCCATCGCTGCGTTCGATCATCGCGCCGACCGGGCAGAATACACTCAAGCTCAAGCAGGATAGCCTGGGCAAAAAGGAATAGTCCTAAAGCGGCTGGCCCGATGCGCCGGCAAGCTCGGTGATGTACTGCCACGCCACCCGTCCCGACCGCGCGCCGCGCCGCTTGGCCCATTCGAGCGCGTCGGCCTCGGCGAAAGTCAGGCCGTGGTGCTGCGCGTAACCGGCGACGATCGCCAGATAGTCGTCCTGGCTGCAAGCATGGAAGCCTAGCGAAAGCCCGAACCGGTCGGCCAAGGCAAGCTGGTCTTCGACTGCGTCGCGCGGATTGATCGGATCATCCTGCTCGCTGAGGTGGCGCGGCACGATCGCGCGGCGGTTCGAAGTTACCGCAAGGCGAACATTGCCCGGCCGCGCCTCAACCCCGCCCTCGAGCCACGAGCGCAGCGCGCGCGGACCGGCGGTATCGCCGTCTTCGAAGCCGAGATCATCGATGAAGACGAGGAACCGGCGCTCCACCCCGGCCAGCGCGGCGAACAGTGCGCTGAGGCTGCCCAGCGCTT
The DNA here is from genome assembly GCA_046063275.1 of Novosphingobium sp. Classification (GTDB taxonomy): domain Bacteria; phylum Pseudomonadota; class Alphaproteobacteria; order Sphingomonadales; family Sphingomonadaceae; genus Novosphingobium. The sequence continues at coordinate 4,739 of JBJTLY010000143.1, forward strand.
CGGGCGCGACCTGGACCAATGCGAGGTTGCGCGGATCGTCTCGCTGCGCCTCAGCTACCGCGGCGCGAAGCAGCACCGATTTGCCCGTCCCGCGCGCGCCCCACAGCAGCATGTCGTGCGCGGCATGGCCTGCAGCAAAGCGCGTGACATTGGCGGTGACCTTGTCCTTCTGCGCGTCGATACCCCTGATCAGCGCGAGCGGCGGCGCGGCGATCGCGCTGACCGGTCGCGCTGCGCCATCCCAGACGTAAGCCGGAGCCGAAAGCCAGTCGCTCGCCGCCGCCGGTCGCCCGAGCAGCGCTTCAAGCGCGGCGGCGATCCGGCCGAGGGCTTCGTCGCTCATCCGGCAAGCGCCTGCGCGTCGAGCGCGTAAAGCAGGTCTGCACCGGCCATGGCGGCCGCCTTCAAGCCGCGCGCTTCGGACGCGATATGATCCGAGAAATAGCGCGCAATCACCCGCTTGGCCTGCGCCTGCGGAGTGTCATCGCCCGACAGCGCTTCGACCTGACGCGCAAGCTGCCACCCGGCAATCGTCACTGCGGCCATGGTGCAGAAGGGCACACTACCGGCAAGGCGATCGTCGAGGCTCGCGCTTCCGCTCATCCATTCGGCCACGTCGCGGCAGTCCTGCGCCAATGCGGTTAGCGCAGGCCAGTCGGCGGTGCCCTGTGCCGCGTCGGCGAACAGCGACATCACGACGGCGCCTTGTTCGTAGCCGAGCTTGCGGGTGACCAGATCGGCCGCCTGGATGCCGTTGGTCCCTTCGTAGATCGGCGCGATCCGCGCATCGCGGTAATGCTGCGCCGCGCCGGTTTCCTCGATGAAACCCATCCCGCCGTGGATCTGAACGCCGATGCTGGCGACCTCGCAGCCGATGTCGGTCCCCCAGGCCTTGAGCATCGGTACAAGACAATCAGCGCGAGCCGCCGCTGCCGCATCGCCCAGCGCACCGCGATCAACTTGCCCAGCCGTGAAATAGAGCAGGGCCCGCGCACCTTCGGTCAGCGCACGCATCCGCATCAACATACGCCGCACATCGGGGTGCTCGATGATCGCCACCGGGCTCTTGTCAGGCGAGCCGGCGCGGGCCGACTGGACGCGCTCGCGGGCGTAGTATTGCGCCGCCTGCAACGCGCGCTCGGCGATCTGCACGCCCTGGTTGCCGACGTTGATCCGGGCCGAGTTCATCATCGTGAACATGGCCTTGAGGCCTTCATTCTCCCGCCCGATCAGCTCGCCCACGCATTGATCGTTGTCGCCGAAGCTCATCACGCAGGTGGGCGAGGCCATGATCCCGAGTTTGTGCTCGAGGCTGACGCAGCGCAGGTCATTGCGCGCGCCGGGGCTGCCATCGGGATTGGCGAAAAACTTGGGCACCAAGAACAGCGAAATCCCGCGCGTTCCTGCCGGGGCATCTGGTGTGCGGGCAAGCACGAGGTGAACCACGTTACGAGCCAGATCGTGTTCGCCCCAGGTGATGAAGATCTTGGTACCCTTGATCGCCCACGTTCCATCGCCCCGCAGCGTGGCGCTGGTGCGCAGCGCGCCGACGTCGGATCCGGCCTGCGGCTCGGTCAGGTTCATCGTGCCCGACCATTCGCCGCTGATCAGCTTGGCAAGGTAAGTGTCCTTCTGCGCCGCGCTGCCGTGATGGTTGATCGCTTCGATTGCGCCGACGGTAAGCATCGGCAGCAGCCCGAAAGCCATGTTGGCGGTGCCGAGGTTCTCGATCACATTGGCTGAAAGCGTGAAGGGCAGGCCTTGCCCGCCGAATTCTGGATCGCCGGCGATCGCATTCCAGCCCTGCTCGACATAGTGGTGATAGGCAGCGGCAAACCCGGCGGGCAGCGAGACGGTGCCGTTCGCCAGCACCGCGCCCTGCTGGTCGCCGATCCGGTTGAGCGGCGCCCATTCGCCCGCAGCGAATTGCCCGATACCCTCGACAATCGCTTCGACCATGTCGGGGCTGGCAGCGGCAAACCGTTCGTGCGCGGCGATGTGTTCGATCCCGGCGTTGACCCGGACCGCGAGGATCTGGTCGGCGGTGTTGGCGGTATAGTCCATTGGCGGGCCCCAGCGCTTTTCCTTGGCTTTGCTGAGAATGGCCTATAGCGCGGCGGCATGTCCGGCAAGCATCTCGGCCCACAGACTATCCCAGCCGACGCGCATGGAATCGCGCGGGCTGCAGCGCTGATTGTCTCCGGCCAGCCGGTCGCGCTGCCGACCGAGACCGTCTACGGCCTCGCCGCCCGCGCCGATTCGCCCGAAGCCGTAGCGGCGATCTATGCCGCCAAGGGCCGGCCAGGTTTCAACCCGCTGATCGTCCATGTGGCGAGCCTGGCGCAAGCCGAGTCCATCGCGCAGTTTGACGATCGCGCGCGCGATCTGGCGGAAAAATTCTGGCCGGGTGCGCTGACCATGGTCCTGCCGCTGCGGCCCGAGGCGCGAATCGCCCCCGCCGTGACCGCCGGGCTGCCGACCATCGCGCTGCGTTGCCCGGCGCATCCGGTCATGCGCGCTATGCTCGAGGCGAGCGGACTGCCGCTGGCCGCGCCTTCGGCCAATCGCAGCGGCGGGGTCAGCCCGACCAGTGCTGCGCACGTCGCTGCGTCGCTTGCCGGGCGGATCGATATGGTGCTCGATGGGGGAGAGTGCGCCACCGGCCTTGAGAGCACAATTGTCGCGCTGCGCGGTGACGGTACCTGGCAGCAACTCCGCCCCGGGCCGGTGACTCACGAAGCGCTGCGCGAAGCGCTGGGCGAGGCAAACGAATCACAGGGAGACTGCGGCATCGAAGCTCCGGGCCAGCTCGCCAGTCACTATGCACCGGGAAAGCCGGTGCGGCTCGGCGTGAGTTCGGCTGCGTCCAACGAATTCCTGATCGGATTCGGGGGGCTGGACGGTGACTACAACCTTTCCCCAGCGGGTGATCTCGCCGAGGCCGCGGCACGGCTTTATGCGGCATTGCATCAGGCTGCTGCGGCACCGCAGCCGCGGATTGCAGTCGCTGCTTTGCCCGAAGAGGGGCTCGGCGCAGCGCTCAACGACAGGCTGCGGCGCGCGGCGGTTTAGTCACTAAGGCTGCGCGGGCAACTGTGGGCGGATGGCGTCCATCTCGGCGACAATCGCATCGCGCCGCGTGCAAGCATCGGCCACGCCCTCGCTGCAGCGCTTGTCCTGTTTGCCGAATTCGCGATCAAGCTTGCCGTAACGCTCTTCAAGATGCCGCAGCTCGCGCCCCCGGTTCTCGTCGCGTTCGGACTGGCTGGTGGTCGCAAGATCCACTGCCTTGCTCGCAGCACTTACCGGTGCCGTTGCGACTTTGACGACTGTGCCCACGCCGCAACCGCTGAGCGCAGTGGCTATGACAAGGACAGGTAGCGCAGCTCGCATAAAAGGCTCCAGAGCGTCACATACCCTGGAGCCTTATGCATTACCTTCGGCTTAACCGGATGGCCGAATCAGGGCTTGGGCGTAGCAGGTGCTTCGGGCGCAGGCGGAGCCGCGGGCGGGGCCGCGGGCGGGGCCGGCTTGTCCTCGTCCTTTTCGTCCTTTTGGGTGACACCGCTCTCGCATACCAGCTTGCCCGAACCCATCGAGCTCACCGTGCAGCGCGCGCGGCCCTTCACTGTCACGCTGCCCGAGCCCATGATCGAGGCGTCGACTTCGCCATCGGAGCTGAACGCCGCGTCACCCGAACCGGCGATCGACACATCGGCCTTGTCGACCCGCAGCGCGTCCATGGCTGCCGAACCGCTCCCGGCAATGGTCATATCGAGCGATTTGACGTTACCCGCACCGCGGAAGTTGCCCGATCCGGCAATCGTCAGGTCAAGCGATTCGCCGGCGATAGCATTGCTCTCGATCGTACCCGAACCGGCGACGGTGACTTCGGCCTTGCTGGCGAGATTGGCGGTCACGATCTTGCCCGATCCAGCCATCACCACCTCACGCAGCGCGGGCATGGTCACGTTGATGATCGCGACCTTGTCGCCCGAACCGAACATCTTGTCCTTGCGGTGGATCGCCAGACTGCCGTCCTTGATCGAAAAGCGCAGCTCGTCCTTGACCGCCGGATCGCCTTCGACGGTGATCGCCAGCTTGTCGCCGGTGGTGACGTGAACTTCATCCGGGCCGGCCAAGACCAGTTCCTGCGGCGCGGCGCCGGACATGTCGAGTTCGGCCAGCGGCTTGCCATCACCGCCATTGAAGCTGACCTTGCCGTCGCAACCGGAAGCACCGGCGGCGAGGACGATTGCGATCACGGGACCGAGCGCCTTGCCCAGCTTACCCAGATTGAATTTCATTGCACGCCTCCTGCTATCTGTGTTGCCGACATAATACAGCATGACGGAACATTCAAGGGGCGCAACGAAAAGGGCCGCCCCATCGCTGGAGCGGCCCCTCGGTGATTCGATTCGCGCCGGGCGATCAGGCGGTAACTGCAGCCTCGGCATAGTACTTCGGCGCATGCTCGTTGAGGATCGCGAGGATCTTCTTGAGCGCCGAAGGCTCATCAGTCTTCTCCATCGCGGCGAGTTCGCGCGCGAGTCGCGACGAGGCGGCTTCGAAGATCTGCCGTTCGGAATAGGACTGTTCGGGCTGATCGTCGGCACGGAACAGGTCGCGGGTCACTTCGGCGATCGACACCAGGTCGCCCGAGTTGATCTTCGCTTCGTATTCCTGGGCGCGGCGCGACCACATGGTCCGCTTGACCTTGGGCTTGCCGGTCAGCGTTGCCAAAGCTTCGCGCAGGGTCTTGTCCGACGAGAGCTTGCGCATGCCGATCGCCTCTACCTTGCTGACCGGAACCCGTAGCGTCATTCGCTCCTTTTCGAAGCGCAGCACGTAGAGTTCCAGCTGCATGCCGGCGATTTCCTGCTCGAGCAGTTCGATCACCCGGCCCACGCCGTGCTTGGGATAAACAACGTAGTCACCAACGTCGAAGGCCTGCGCCTTGGTCACCATGTAAGGTCCTTTCACTTGCCGGTTCATGACCGAGCATCGGGGCAAACGGAACGCGGGCGGGCCGCGGTCCGGTGAGAGCGCCGATGCTATGGTAGGGTCCGTCCGGTCTGCTTGCCTCGTTACTGCGGGACCGGAATCCCGCGTCGCTTGGCCATTATATAGCACCTAAGTGACGAAAATACCAGCACCCGCGATTCGGCGGGTGCCAGGCAACTTGCGCGGGTCAAATTTGCGAGTGGCGCGCGCGCTCAGTCGCCTTCGCCGGGCTCGGC
>JBJTLY010000009.1:0-8027 GCA_046063275.1 Novosphingobium sp.
TCGACGCCTATGTCGGCGGGCCCGATGTGCTGGAAGGCTGCATCAACGACGTCGACAATGTTGATGACTACCTGCGCAGCCATTGCACCGATCCGGCCATCATCAAGCTGACCGACGCCGACGCGACCTATGCGACTGTGATTGCACAGATCGGCAAGCACCTGGGGCAGGCGGGCAAGGACGACGTCGCCTATCTGCACTACAGCGGCCACGGTTCGCGCGAAGGCGCTGCACCCGAATTCGCGAAGTTCGATCTCGACAAGCGTGATCAGACGCTGGTCTGCGTCGACAGCCGGGTCAGCGACAGCAATGTCGATCTTGCCGACAAGGAACTGGCGCTCTTGGTCCAGGACATCGCAAAGAACGATGCGCATGTCGCCTGGGTGCTCGACTGCTGCCATTCGGGCAGCGGCACGCGCGATCTGGACGATTCCAACCGCGCCGGAGTGCGCGCTGCGGCGGCCAATCCCTACACCCGCCCGTTCGAAAGCTATCTCGGCGGCCGCTATGCCGAAATGGTCAAAACGGGCGATCTGGTCATACCCCAGGCGCGGCACATGCTGATGGCCGGGTGCGACCGCGACGAGACTTCCAAGGAAGACCTCGACAAGCATTGCGGGATCTTCACCGAGTCGCTTTACGAAGTGCTGCGCGAGACCCGCGGCGATCTGTCCTATGCCGAGCTGTTCGGCCGCGCCCGGGCGCGGGTTGCGCAGAACATTGCGCGCACCGCCCGCACCCCGCAGCGCCCGCAGTTCGAAGCGATCGGCGGCTTCGATGGCTGGCAGGGGTTTCTGGGCCGGGCGCGCAAGATCGGCCGCAAGACCTATGTGGTCAGCAATGCCGGCTCCAAATGGAGCGTCGACGCCGGTGCCATTGCCGGGCTGCCGGCAAGCCCGGACAGCAAGGTTGCCCTGTCGCTGGCGCTGGAAGCGAACCCCGATGTCGCGGTCGGCACGGCGCAGGTCATCAAGGTGGGCGGGACGGCGAGCGACGTCGTTCCCGATTTCCCCGCCGATCCGGCGCAGCGTTACCTTGCAACCATGACGACCTTGCCCGACCCGCCGCTAAGGCTGCGGTTTTCCGGCGATGCGGATGTCAGGGCCGCATTGCAAAAGGCGCTCGACGATAACGGTCTGTTGATTGCCGCGCTGGTCGGTCCCGGCGACGAGGACGATGGCTTCGCGCTTACCGCCGGCGGCGGAGTGTTGACCCTGACGCGCCGCGACGACGGGGTGATTGCGGTCACGATCCGCATGGACGATCCGGCGCGGTGGCCGGGCCGGCTCAACGATGCTCTGGCGCATGTCGCGCAGTGGCGGCGGCTGCTCGCGCTGAACAATCCGCAGCCGCAGCTCGATCCCGCCAAGGTCGATTTCATCTATGCGGTCCCCGGCCCCGACGGCACCGAGCGGCTGCTGCCGGCGCCGGCGCTGACCTTCGATGTCGAAAAGGGTGCCGATGGAACCTGGGGCACGATCAGGGGACAGCTGCGGCTGCGCAATCGTACCGGCAACACGCTCAATTTCGCGATTCTGCACTTCGGCGGCAACTATGCGGTCGATCTGCTCGCCTTCGACCAGATCGGGCCGTCGGACGATTACATGACCGTGCCGCTGGTGTGGGACGGCGCGCCCGCCGACAAGAATCTCAACCTGACGCTCGACCCTGGCGGCGTCGCGGCGGTCGAACAGTTCAAGCTGGTGCTGACCACCGAGCCAATCGAGGCGTTCAAGCTGGCGATGCCGCCGCTGGCCTCGGACCGCGGTGCGGGGGGCGATCGCCAGACCGGGGCCAAGGTGGTCAATGACGACTGGTTCACCATCGATCTTACCGCACGGATCACGCCGCGGCTGGCCACGGTGAGCGATGCCCCGACCCAGCTGGCGAACGGGCAGGTCAAGGTTGAGGGCCATTCGTCGGTCACCGCCAATCTTGCAATGGTCACGTCGCTTGGTGCGTCACGCGCCGCAGGGGCGGAGGATCATTTCAGCGGTGCGCTTGCGCAAGCGGGGATCGTTCCGGCGACGGTCGCGGGCTTGCGCGGCGAAAGCGCCGTGGCGCTCGACATCACCGATATCTCGGACGCGGCAAAGCTTGCCGATGAACCGCTCAAGGTCCGGCTCGACCTGAAGCTCGCGCCGGGCGAAGTGGTAATCCCGCTGGTGCGTGACGGCGCCTATCTGATGCCAGCGGGAGACTTCTGGCAGGCCGAAGACGGCGCCACTGAGATCGAGATCAGCCACGTTCCTGCGCCGCTGGTCGATCAGCGCAGCCTTGGCGGCGCGCTCAGGATGTATTTCTTCAAATCGCTCGGGTTCAATCCCAACCACCTGCAACTGGCGAGCTTCGATGGTGCAGGGCGGGCGAGCTACGCCAAGGATGGAGTTGTCAGCGCGGTCAAGGCGGCAAAGCGGGTGCTGGTGGTGGTGCACGGGATTATCGGCGATACCCGGGGCATGCTCGAAGGGGTGCATGCCTGCGGCATCGACGGGCAGTACGATTGCGTGCTGGCCTACGATTACGAAAACCTCAAGACCCCGATCGATGCCACCGCGCGTGCCTTCAAGGATGACCTCGCCGCGGTGGGGATCGGCCCGGACGATGGCAAGCAGGTCACCATCCTCGCGCATTCGATGGGCGGCCTGGTCTCGCGCTGGATGATCGAGAATGAAGGCGGCAGCGCCCTTGTCGATCACCTGGTGATGTGCGGCACGCCCAATGCCGGGTCCCCGTTTGGTGAGGTGGGCAAGGCGCGCAAGTTGCTGCTCGCGGCGATGGGGCTGGCGGCGAACCTGGGTGTGACCATGCCGGTCGCTGCGCAAATTGCGGCAGTCGTCTCGGCCTCAGCCAAATTGACCCCGACGCTCGAGCAGATGTCGCCGACCAGCGAATTCATCAAATCGCTCAATGCCGCAGCGCCGCCGGGTACCACAAATTACACAATCCTTGCCGGCAACATCGACGATTATCGACCGCCCGATCAGGCCTTCTGGGACGGGCTGATGACCCGGATCACGCGCTCCGCTCCGCTCGACCTGCTGTTCGACCATGCCGCGAACGACATCGCGGTGAAGACCCATTCGATCCTGCTTGACGATGTGCTGGGCGATCATCCGGCGGTGCGGGCGAACGTTGCCTGCCATCATCTCAACTACTTCTGCAGTCCGGCTGGCCAGGCTGCACTCAAAGCGGTGGCCTGGGTTCAATGAGCGGCGCACCCATCATCCTCGCCGCGTTCGCCAACGATCCGGACCGCTTCCTTGAGAGCCTGCAGCAGGAAAGCGATGCGATCAGTGACGCGCTGCGCGGGCGCAAGGACAGCGGGGCGATCAATCTGGAGGTGCAGCAGGGCGCCAGCATCGGCCGGCTGTTCGACCTGATCGGGCGCTATGGCAACCAGCTTGCGGTGCTGCATTATGGCGGCCACGCCAACGGTACCGCGCTGGATCTGCAGGCAGCAGGCGGAACCAATGCCGAGGCGCACGGCGGGGGCCTTGCCCAATTGCTCGGCACTTTGCCCGCACTGAAGCTGGTCTTCCTCAACGGCTGCGCCACGCAAGGCCATGTCGAGGCGCTGCTTGCCGCCGGGGTGCCTGCGGTGATCGCAACTTCGGCCCCGGTCGAGGACGACATCGCGCTGCAGTTCGCGCGTGAATTCTACACTGCGCTGGCCGATCCGGCAGCGAGCCGGACGATCGACTTCGCCTTTACCCGTGCCAGGGCCCTGGTCGCGACCGCCAAGGGGGACGGCATCTCGTTCGAAAAGCGCGGGATGAGCGTGGGGATCGATACACCGCCGGTGATCGGGGCGGCCAAGTGGGGCCTCTACGCCGCCGCGGGCAAGGAAGTTGCGTTTGCCTGGTCTCTGCCCGATCATAGTGCAGCCAATTTCGTGATCGATGGTGCCGCTCCGGTGACTGCGAGCGAGATCGCCACCCCCAGCGGCAATCTGGTCGCGCGGCAGGCCGCTGCGGTGAGCGAGCTCGATGCCGAATTCCGCAAGCGGATGGAGCTCGAGCGCCAGATGAGTCGCGACGGCACGGTCGACGAACGGCTGGTGCGCGAAGGGATCATCAACGCCTTCCCCTCGCCGATCGGCGAAAAGCTGCGCATCCTGTTTGCCGGCGGGCAGATGGGCGATCCCCGGCTGCGACTGGCGGTTGCAACCTATGATATTACCACCCGGTTCATCGCTTTTGCGCTGGTCGCGCAGTTGTGGGACCTGTTCGAAGACAAGTCCGGCGCGGTGACGCTGAGCGATGATCAATGGCGGGCGATCGAAGCCTTCAATCAGCTCGACGAGGCGGGGACGGCGCGGTTCGATTTTCTCGATCTTGCGGTCAAGCTCACCGCCGTGATCGAAGCCAATGGCGCGGCGCCCTACATGGCCCAGTGCAGCGGCCTGGGCGCAGCGATGGCGGCGAGCGATTGCGCCGCCGCGCAAGTGTTCATGAACGAGATGCGCGGGGCAATCCATGATGGCACGGTCGATCCGACCAAGGTCGCCGACCTTGCCCAACAAGCCGATCTGCATCTCGACCACGCGCTCTATGCGATGACCTTCGTCGCCGGGTACAAGTTGGCGACGATCAAGGAGATCACGATCAACCGCACCCGGCGCAAGGATGCTTCGTTCCTGCACCGCCGCGTGGTGCTCGATCGCGCCGCGGCTGCGCTCTACAAGGACGATACCCAGGCGCTGCTGCATTATGCCGACAACGAGTCCGTGATCCTGCTCAAGGACCTCGATGATGTGACGAGCTACATCAACCTCTCGCCCTTCGTGCTCGACCAGAATGCGCTGACCCGCAATCCCGGGACCAACCTTTACTTCATGCATTGGTACGATGAACCCAACGGGTCAGTGCATTACACGCAGATCAGCGAGGATAGCGACCAGATCGAGATCAAGAGCGTGATGCCGCCGCCGCTAGCTGTCTCGCACCCGCCGATGCTCAAGCTGTACCAGGAATTCCGCTCGACGGTGGCGCGGCGATGAGCGCGCAGGCCCCCACCTCGCCGTTCAAGTTCCTCGACGCCTACGGGCCGCAGGACAGCGCGCAATTCTTCGGCCGCGATGACGAGATCGAGACGCTGTACCGGCTGCTCACCGAAAGCCGCCTGGTCATGGTCTATGGCCAGTCGGGCACCGGCAAGACCAGCCTGGTGCAATGCGGCCTCACCCACAAGTTTTCGCCCACCAACTGGCTGCCGCTTACGGTGCGGCGCGGCAACGATATCCGCACTTCGCTGGACCAGGTGCTCAAGACGGCGGCGATCACGCCGCTCAAGGATGGGGCGAGCACGCTAGAGGCCGTGCGATCGGTCTATCTCGATCATCTGCGTCCGGTGTTCCTGATCTTTGACCAGTTCGAGGAACTCTACGTGTTCGGCACCAAGGCCGAACAGGAAGAATTTTACGCCACGGTCAAGACCGTGCTTGAGGCCGACGTTTCGTGCCGCATGATCGTGCTGCTGCGCGAGGACTATCTGGCCGCGCTCGACCTGTTCGAGCGCGCGGTTCCGACCCTGTTCGACAAGCGCCTGCGGGTCGAGGTGATGACCCATGCGAATGTCGAGAAGGTCATAGTGGGCACCTGCGCGGCGGACGGAATCGTTCTCGAACACGGGGCCGATACCGCGCGGGCGATCATCGCCCAACTCGACGACAAGGGGGCGGGCGTCCAGCTCGCCTACCTGCAGGTCTATCTCGACCACCTCTATCGCGGCGCGGCGGCGGGCGGATCGCCTGCGACCTTTACCGATGCCGCAATTGCCGAGACGGGCAAGCTCGGCAACATCCTGGCCGGGTTCCTCGACGAGCAGCAAAAGGCAATCGAGGTGCAACTGGCGGGCCAGGTCCAGACCGGCACAATTGCCCGGATGCTCGAGGAGTTCGTTTCGGTCGACGGGACCAAACAACCCAGCACCTATGAGCAAGTCCTTGACCGCATGCCCGGTGCCGCCCCGTGGCTGCAAAGCGCACTTGATCAGCTGCAGCACAGCCGCCTGCTGCGCCGGGTCGACGATCATTACGAACTGGCCCACGACGAGCTCGCCAAGATTATCTCGTCTCGGCGCAGCCCCGAGCGTGAACAGGTTCTGGTGGTCGAAAGGATTGTCCGGAACCGGTTCACCGATTTCGCTCAGACCAAGTCGCTGCTCAACGCGGAAGAGCTGGGGCTGGTCAAGTCGGCGGGGAAGGTGCTTGATCCGTTGGACGGCAAGGCGCTGCTCAAGCTCGACCCCGATGCCGCGCAATTCGTCAGGAAAAGCAGCCGCAGCCTGTGGCTCCACCGGATTGGCGCGGGCGCCGCGCTGGGGCTGGTGATCACGGCCGTGCTGGTGGGGCTGCTGCTGTTCCGCGAACAGCAGCGCAATAACCAGGAGCAGGCGCGCCGGGCCGAACTGGAGCAAAGGCTGGCAAAATTCGACAAGGCCAACGCCAGCAATATTGCCGATGTTGTTGGCTTCGGAGTCTACCTCAGAGCAAGTCCAGACGAGCGAAAGAATAAGGACGGGATGGCGAAGTGGGCACATGACACCGTGAAAGGCTCGAACAACTATCGCGACTTCGCGCCGCGCGACGTGTCCGATGCGGAAATGGCGCAAGGCTTCTGGGCGCAGCTCTACGATGCAGATGTCGCTTTCGGCACGGGATCGAAAGAAACGGCGCTGGGCGCGTTCCGCTCGCTGGAACAAAAACAAGGTTCCGCACATGCCGCGCACCCGGACGATGTGATCGCGCTGGTCAAATTGAAAGCCGTGCTGTGGCATCACTACTTTTGGAATTCGTGGCCCGATCCCGAGGTTGGCCTCAAATTGTTCGATACGCTCGAAGCCGAAGTGAAAGGCGCGGGCAACGACCCGCTGAATTTCGAATCTGACCTGGTCGATGTTTGCAGTCAGCCGTCGACGCCCAAAGTGCTGATCGAAAAATGCAAATTGTATCGTCTCAAGGAAAGCGGCGCGGCGGTTGAGGCCCCCGCCGAGGAGCCACAGGAGGGCAGCCTTGAGCCACCGAGGGTCGACTACAACGGTAAGCCTTCGCCGCCCTAGACGTCGCCGAAATATTCAGTAGCGATCACCCGCGTCAAGCCCAGTCGGGCAGAGCAGGGGCTAGCCGCGGTCGGGCGTACCGCGCGCACCGCGATCCGGCGTCCCGCGCGCACCACGGTCGGGCGTTCCGCGCGCACCGCGATCCGGCGTTCCGCGCGCACCGCGATCGGGTGTGCCGCGAGAACCCGTGTCATCGGCGGGCTTTTTGGGATCAACCATTGCAAATCTCCTTAAGCGTCAACGACCCGGGCCAAGGCTAGTCGAAACCGATAGCGTTAACCAAACGAATAAATCGCGGCTCTTGCCGCAATGGATCGAGCAAGGGGTCGGTGGCGATCTGGATCAACCCCGCGTCGAGTGCGTCGTAGCCGGTCTCAAGCAGTTTCAACGCTTCGTCCTTGCGACCCCATTGGGTCATGATTTCGGCGCGCTGAAACAGGCTGTTGTCGCCGTCGCTGGCGATCAGTTGAGCAAGCAGCCGTTCGGCCTCGTCATTATTGCCCTGCTTGATCGCGATCAGGGTTTGGCCGGATAGGCGGTAAAGGCTGCCCTTCTCCTTGGCAAAGCTTGCCGACGCGGCTGATAGATTGCCCAGCAACAGGTGCGCCATTCCCATGGTGGCCCAAGCGGCAGACATTTCCGGATTAAGCTTGAGCGCCTGTTCGATCGGGGCGGAAACAGCGGCGTAGTTGCGCGCGCTGTATTCGACCTGGCCGATCTGGCGGAACGCGCGGGCGTTGAGCGGATCGAGTTCGGCAGCGCGCATGACCGCCGGACGGGCTGTATCAAACCGGCCGCAGCGCGCCTCGAAATTGCCGAACCGGCCCAGAATATCGGCATCGCCGCGCGCCAGTTCGTACGACAGCCGATATGGCTGCCGCGCGCCGCGCGCGTCGAGCCGACCATCGACCAGCGCAAATCCCAGTGCAGCCTGCGCCGCGGCCAGGTTCGGAGCGAGCGCAACC
>JBJTLY010000144.1:0-3252 GCA_046063275.1 Novosphingobium sp.
CTGGCGCTGCCGCTCGATGAAAGCGCACTCACGACGATGCAGAGCCACAAGGCTCCGCCCAAGGTCGCCTTCGGTACGCTGATCGAAACCGGCTGGATCGCCGCCGGTACTGAGCTGACCGACAAGAAACGCCGGATCAAGGCACTGATTCGCGCCGATGGTTCCCTTCTGGCAGGTGAAGACAGCGGCTCGATCCACGGGCTTGGTGCCAAGGTACAGGGCGCGCCGAGCTGCAACGGCTGGTCGTTCTGGCACATCGAGCACGAGGGCGAATTGAAGCCGCTCGACGCGGTGCGGCAATTGTACCTGCTGGCGACCGAGGATTGACCCAGACCCACTACCTCCGCCCAATCGCGCTCGCTGACTCGCCGCAAAGCGAAGATGGCGAGGCGCTGCGGCTGGCTGGCGGGCTGGTATATGCCAGCCGATTTGCGCTGATTACCCGCGAGGACGGCAAGGTCACTGCGCGCAGCCGCTATTCGGTGCCCGAACTGCGCGTTGCGCTGCCGGGCCTGCCCGATGCGGTGCGCGAGCAATTCGAAAACCTTCAGCGCGTCCATGCCCCGCTGCAGCTCGGCAGCCGGACGGTGCGGCTCGATCAGCCGCAGGTCATGGGCATCCTCAACGTCACGCCTGACAGCTTCTCTGACGGCGGCCAGTTCATGGACGATCCCGAGGTTGCGGGCGCCCATGCCTCGGCGATGCTCGAAGCCGGGGCGGCAATTATCGACGTCGGCGGCGAAAGCACTCGGCCCGGCGCTGCCGCAGTGTGGGAGGGCGATGAACTCAAGCGCGTGATCCCGGCAATCGAGCGGCTCGCCGGTGCCGGTGCGGCGATCAGCGTCGATACGCGTCGCCCAGCGGTGATGGAGGCGGCGCTGAGCGCAGGTGCGCACCTGATCAACGATGTCTCAGCCTTGCGTCATGACCCGCGCAGTCTCGAATTTGCCGCACGTTCCGGCGCACCGGTGGTGCTGATGCATGCAGCAGGCGAGGGCGAGAACCTCCATGCCGAAGCGCGCTACGGCGACGTGGTGCTCGACGTGTTCGACTGGCTCGCCGCACGTCGCGATGCCGCGATTGCGGCGGGAATCCCGCGCGAGAAGATCCTTCTCGATCCCGGCCTCGGCTTCGGCAAGTCGGTTGCCGAGAACCTCGCTTTGCTCAACGCGCTGCCGATGTTCCACGCGCTCGGCCAGCCGCTGGTGGTCGGCTCAAGCCGCAAGCGCATGATCGGCGCGCTCAGCAATGAGGCGCCCGCGCACAAGCGGCTCGGGGGAAGTATTGCCCTCGCAACCAAGGCGATGGATGCGGGGGTGCAGGTGTTGCGGGTGCACGATGTGCCGGAGACGGTGCAGGCGGTTCACGTCTGGCGCGGCCTCAAGGACGCTGCGCTGACCGATTTCAGCCAGCTCGCTTAGGCGCTCTCGCCGATCCCCAGCTCGCTGAGCTTGCGGTAGAGCGTCGAGCGGCCGATCCCCAGCCGCCGCGCGACTTCGGTCATGCGGCCGCGGTAGTGGCCGATGGCAAGGCGGATCACGTCGGCTTCGATCTCTTCCAAGGGGCGCAGGTTGCCGTCGGGGGCGTAAAGCATAACGCCGACGCCTTCCTGGTGCGCGGCCTGCGGATTGCCGCTGCCGTCGCCGAGCATGTCGGACAGCTGAGGGAAATCCTCGCCAGTGAGCGCGTCGCCATCGCAGAACACGGCGGCGCGGAACAGCACTGCCTGGAGCTGGCGGACGTTGCCGGGCCAATCATAGGCCGAAAGCAGAGCCAAAGCGGCGTCGGTAATGCCGAGCGCGCGCAGTCCGGGTTGTTCGCCGATCTTGGCGAGGAAATGGCGGGCCAGCGCCGGAATGTCTCCCGCGCGAGCGCGCAGTGGCGGCAGTTGAACGGTGGTTCCGGCGAATGCGGTGAACAGCTCGGGCAGGAAATGGCCGCCGGCGACCTGTTCGCGCAGCGGCACGTTGCTCGCGGCGATTAGCCGCACGTCGATGCGATAGGAAAACTGGGCGCCGATCGGGCGTACGTCACCGCGTTTCAGGCTATCGAGCAACCGCTCCTGGACAGGCAAGGGCAGCCGGTCGACCTCATCGAGCGCGAGCGTGCCGCCATCGGCATGCTGGAGCGCGCCGACGTGGCGGTCGAAGGCACCCGGGAATGCACCTTTCTCGTGACCGAACAGCGCAGATTCAACCGAATTGGCTGGAATTGCGCCGATGTTGAGCAGCCGGAAAGGGGCTTTGGAACGCGGGCTGGCGGCCTGCATTGCGCGCACGACCATTTCCTTGCCGCTTCCGCTTTCGCCCTCGATCAGCACCGGGCCTTGCCCGCGCGCCGCCTTGGCCGCGACCGCCAGCGCCGAGCGGAACGCAGGAGCCGCGCCGATCATCGCGTCGAAATCAGGGGTCGAGGGCATCTTCTCGGTCAGCGGCTGCAATTCGTCGCGCGGGGCTTCGCGGGTGGTCGCCATGCGCAACGCCAGCATCATCCGGTCGGGCGCGACCGGCTTGACCAGGTAGTCGGTTGCCCCGGCGCGCATCGCTTCAACCGCGAGCAGCGGCGAGGCGCTGGTGGTGAGCATCAGGATCGGCACTGCGGGGCGACGCGCACGCAGTTCGGCGATCAACTGGCAAGCTTCGTCACCCGGAACCCATTGATCGAGAATGATCGCGTGGAGCTGCATCCCCTGCCGAGTGCCGAGCGTAGCGATCGCGGTTTCGCTGTCGCGCACCACCAGCGTCCGCCAGCCTTCGCGACCGGCAAGCGCGGTGATAAGCCGGCTTTGCGCCGGTTCATCGTCGATCAGCATCAATGTTCGCTGCTCGAATTCCGCCATGGTCGTGCCGTCGGCCCCTCTGTCTCGCCGCATGCCATAGCGGCGGGCGGTAAAGAGGCGATTAAGGCTGACGATTTGGCACGGCGCGGCCCTGCAAGCCCCTTGAGCACGGCGGCGCGGAACGATAGAGGGTGCGCAAAGCCGCATGCGGCGTCACTGGACAGGGAACGGGCATATGGCTTCGGGCAACGATATCAAATCGCACACTTCGACCTATTCGGGCTTCATCGGCCTGCTCAAGTGGGGCACCATCATTTCGGTCCTGACCGCAGCGCTTGTCGTCCTGATAATCGCCTGAGCGGCGCGCCGGTGCGCATCGCCGTCCTGAAGGAACGCACCGCTGGCGAAAGCCGCGTGGCTGCCACCCCCGAAACCGTACGCAAGTTCATTGCGCTGGGCGCAGCCGTGGCGGT
>JBJTLY010000145.1:0-2894 GCA_046063275.1 Novosphingobium sp.
TATCCGTCGAAGGAAGCCGATTTCCGGGTGCTGCGAGCCTACTCGCCCTACCACAACATAAAGTCAGGAATTGCCTATCCGCCGGTATTGGCGACCACAGCAGATACTGACGATCGCGTGGTTCCCGGGCATTCGTTCAAATATGCTGCGGCGCTTCAGGCTGCGGACCCACTTGGGAAACCGCACCTCATCCGGATCGAAACGCGGGCCGGACATGGATCGGGCAAGCCTACGGACAAGGCCATAGCCGAGTCAGCCGATATCCTGGCGTTCCTCGCTCAGGGAAGCGGCCTCGAAACCAAGTAGCAGGGATCAGGCAACGGTAGCTTGCGTGGTTGCTTTCGGCTCGGTCGGCAGAACGGGCCAGGTCACGAGGTCAGTGAAGCGTTCTGGTGCGGTGGCTTGCCCGGTCGGGGGCCAGCCATCGGGCCGGTGATAGGTTCCGAAGATCACGTCCCAAATGGGAAACAGCGCTGCGTAATTCGAATTATAGTGCTCTTCGAGCTTCGAATGGTGACGGCGGTGGTATGCCGGGCAGTTGAGCGCCCAGGACCATTTGCCGAAATCGATCCTCAGATTCGCGTGGATCACATAGTTGTAGAGCGACAGGACCGAATAGCCGGCAATCATCGCCGAGCTCTGGCTGATGATCATCGTGGTAAGAGGCCAGATCGTCGCGGCCTTGATCACCTGCTCGCCCCAGAAATGACGATTCGTTGTGAGCGCGTTCATCTCCGGATCGGAATGATGAAGCGAATGCATCCGCCACAGGAAGCCAACCCGGTGCTGGGCCACGTGGAAGAAGAATTCGGTGAAATCGCGAACCAGCAGAAATACGGGGAATGCAATGAGGAAAGGCAGCGTCTTTCCGTCGAGTAGCGATGCGCCCCTCCAGTCCTGAAAGAATCGCAGGAAGAAAAATCCCGCACCGATGTTGAGCGCCCAGACCTGAAGGTTGCGTGCCCAATCGGTCGGCACAGGGTGCCGCCGACGCTCGAGCATGGTTATCCCGCCGATCAGCAGGAATTGGCTCAGCAAGAAAATCAGTGCTGTCATTGGAACTTAGTAGCCAGACAGGGTTAACTTTCCGTCTCCAAGCCTCGTTCATCTTAGGGCGTCCGAATATTAACGACATCTGTCGAGCCAGTTCAGGCTCGCATCAGCGGGGCAGGGGTAAACCAGCCTCATAGCCGGGCACTGGTGCTCGGCAGATGCAAGGAACTAAGCCATGAAGACACTTACCAATGGTCTGGCCAAGGGCTTTCTGAGCGCGGCTGCGGCCGGCGCAATGGTGGCTTCGGCGGCATCTCCGGCCGTCGCTCGCGACCGTCATGACCACGACGGCATCAGCGCCGGTGACGTGATCGCCGGAGCCCTCGTAATCGGCGGAATTGCAGCAGTTGCCAGCGCAGCCTCGAACAACAACTACGATCGTGGTTACGACTATCCGCGTGCGGGTTATGACCCGCGTCGTGGCAGCTACGGCGTCTATGGCGGCTATGATCGGAATGGCGGTTACTACAACAACGGCAACCCGCGTCAGGCAGTCGAAATGTGCGTCAGCCAGGCAGAGCGCACTGCCTCGCGCTACACCTATGGCCGGGCGGACGTAACCGACATCCGTGACATCGATCGCAATGGCCGTGGCTACACGGTTCGTGGCCGGATCGCGGTTAACGGGCAGGCTCGTGACTGGCGCAATGGCGACAACCGTTACGGCCGAGGCTGGGGCGGTGACTATCGCGGCTGGAACGACGGTCTGCGCGGCTACGACAGCGGGTCGTTCAAGTGCAGGGTCGAATACGGGCGCGTGGTCGACATCGACTTCGACGGTATCCGCGGCCTCTGATCCGCTGAACTCCTGAAATGAAAGGGCCCCCGGCTCGTAAAGAGCCGGGGGCCTTTCTCGTCAGCGTGCAACTGAAATGGCTGCATCGCTCGCCAGTTTGTCAGCCCGTTCGTTTTCGGGATGGCCATCGTGGCCCTTTACCCAGATCCATTCGACCTTGTGCCGCTTCACCGCCTCCAGCAGGTCCTGCCAGAGATCGGCATTGAGGACCGGCTTCTTGGAAGCAGTTTTCCAGCCGTTCCTCTGCCAGCCGAAAATCCAGCCGGTGATCCCGTCAATGACATAGCGGCTGTCCGTATGGAGAGCGACTTGGCAGGGCTCCTTCAGCGCCTTCAGGGCTTCGATAACGGCCGTGAGTTCCATGCGGTTGTTGGTCGTCTGCGCCGCGCTGCCGGACAGTTCCTTTTCATGGTGACCCATCCGCAGGATCGCGCCCCAGCCACCGGGTCCGGGATTGCCCTTGCAGGCTCCGTCGGTGAAAAGTTCGACGTGCTTCACGAAAAGAGGCTGTGGTTCGCCGCATAGAACTGCAGGCGGCGGCTGAAGGCCAAAGGGTCTTTTCGGGTAACCAGCGCGTCAGCTGGCGTGTGCAGCCAATCATATGCGCGGGTCATCAGGAACCGCAGAGCCGCGCCGCGAGCGAGCAGTGGCAGGGCCGCACGCTCATCTTGCGACAGGGGGCGGATCGATTCGTAACCCTGCAGCAGGGCCTCGGATAGCGCGGGATCAAATCGGGCACCGTCGTCCGAGAAACACCAGGCGGCATGCGTTACCGCAACGTCGTAAGCCAGAATGTCAGTGCACGCGAAATAGAAGTCTATCAGCCCGGTAACTTCGCTGCCCAGCATCAGGACGTTGTCGCAGAAGAGGTCGGCGTGGATCGTGCCGCACGGCAGGTCTGCGGGCCATGAGGCGGTGATGTCGGCCAACTGGGATTCGATGAGCTCTGGCAAGAGCGGATCGATCTGACATAGCCCCTCATTGCCGCAGCCCTGCGCCAATTCACGCCACCGCGCCGGGCCCATGTCATTGAAGCGTGTCGCGG
>JBJTLY010000146.1:0-3043 GCA_046063275.1 Novosphingobium sp.
GTCCAACAATGACAGAACTTACGAAAGTTAACGGCGGGCGGTTGCTCGTCGATTGCCTCGTCGCCCAAGGGGCAGACCTCGTGTTTACAGTCCCCGGAGAAAGTTTTCTCGCGGTGCTCGACGCTTTGCACGACACTCCGCAAATCGAGACTGTGGTGTGCCGGCAGGAAGGCGGTGCAGCGTTCATGGCCTGTGCCGATGGAGCGATGACCGGCAGGCCAGGTATTTGCTTCGTCACCCGCGGCCCCGGCGCGACCAATGCCAGCATCGGGGTCCACGTGGCGATGCAGGATTCGCAAGCCATGCTGCTGTTCATCGGCGACGTCGATCGCGGAATGAAGGACCGCGAAGGTTTCCAGGAAGTCGACTTCGGGCAGATGTTCGCACCCCTCGCCAAACTGGTGCTGCGGATCGACGATCCCAAGCGGATCCCCGAATATGTCGCACGAGCGTGGAACGTGGCGCAGGCCGGTCGGCCGGGACCAGTGGTCATCGCTTTGCCCGAGGACATGCTGCTCGAAGAGGTGACCGGTGCGCCGCCACGCCCGCAGATCACGCGCGCGGCGCAGGCCGTGTGCCCCGACGCGATGGGCGTGCTGATCGAGATGATCGAGGCCGCGGCATCGCCGGTCGCGATCGTCGGCGGAGCCGGCTGGCACGCCAAGGCGCGCGAGCATTTCACCAGCTTTGCCGAGCGAGTTGGCCTGCCGGTAGCCGGCGCGTTCAGGCGGCAGGATGCAATTTCGAACGCCAGCCCGGTCTGGGCCGGCAATCTGGGCTATGGTCCCAATCCCAAGCTGGTCGAGCGGATCAAGGCTGCCGACCTTGTCATCGCCGTCGGCGCGCGGCTGGGTGAAGCGACCACCGACAGCTACACGCTGATCACCCCCGAACACCCTGGCCAGAAGCTGGTTCACATCCACCCCGATCCGAATGAACTCGGGCGCGTCTACCGCGCCGACCTCGCGATCTGCGCCGACATGGCCGAATTCGCCGAGGCCGCAGACCTGTGGGATGACGACCTGATCTCGTTCGATGCCGGGCAGGAAGCCCATCTCGAATGGCTCGATTGGACCACCGCCAAGCCCGCCCCATACCCGCTCGACATGGCCGCCTGCGTCACCGCGATGCGCGAAACCTGGCCCGACGACGCCATCATCTGCAACGGCGCGGGCAATTTCTCAGGCTGGTGGCATCGCTACTGGCGCTACAACGGCTTTCCTGCGCAACTGGCTCCAACCGCCGGGGCAATGGGCTATGGTGTGCCAGCTGCGGTCGCGGCCGCGCTGCGCCACCCCGAACGGCAAGTCGTTGCGCTGGCCGGTGACGGTGATTTCCTGATGAACGGACAAGAATTGGCGACCGCAGTGCAATACGGCTGCGACCTCACCGTCATCCTGATCAACAACGGCACTTACGGGACCATCCGCATGCACCAGGAACGCGAGTTCCCGGAGCGGGTATCCGGCACGACACTACACAACCCTGATTTCGCCGCGCTGGCGGTCGCCTATGGCGGCTGGTCGACGCGGGTCGAAACCACCGAGGCGTTCGTGACCGCGCTGGCAGAGGCGAAGGACCGCAAGGGCCTGCGCCTGATCCATGCCCTGATCGACCCTGAGCAACTCAGCGCTGGCGGCGCGACAATCTCAGGCCTCCGCGCCAAGGCCAAAGCATAGCACTCAGCCTTTGAAGACCGCCCGCAGCACGCCCTGAAGCCATTCCCAGCGTCCGAGCGGTTCGAACAGCAGGTTGAACAGGTTTACCCCTAGAGCGAGCCAGGTCGCGGGGTGGTTCATTTTGCCATAACGCCGCGCCGCCCAGAACATCAGCGCCAGAATTATCGCGGTGGTTGCGTAGATCGGGACGGTCAGAATGCGCGGATCGCTGCCGTCGAGGAGCAGTGCCCATAGCGCCTGCAGGCCGCGGCACAGCGCAGGCATCATGATGATGAAGAAGGTCGCGCTCAGCCACCAGGCGTGCTCATCCACCGATTTGCGGTGGCGAATGGACTGGATCACGGCGACGATGAAAGCCGCCATCATCACCGGTTCGATCGCAGCAATTCCATAGAAAAACCACGAGACGAACTGCCCGAATGTGCCGGGCTTCTCTGCCGCGAGCTGCGCGCTGACGATGTCGCGGTTGAGCGCGCTGAGCGCGGTCATCGCCACCCCACCCGCCAGGAACATGCCGATGATACCGTTCGTGCGGTGCCGCGCCAGCTGGCCGTGGGTGGCGTAATAGGGCTGGAGGACCAAGAATATGTACCATAAGGTGGCGGTCCAGTAGTGAACGTGGACCGCCCAGGCGTTCTCGGTCAGATCGCCCCAGTAATCGTAGAAAATGCCCGCCTGCATGACGAACATCGGGATGAGCATCCACAGGTAAAGGTCCTTGTAGCGCTCAAGGCCGGCTCTCTGGGGCCTGCCAGTTTGCATGTCGCTTTCGCTCGCCGCTTCCACCCCCGGCCCCCCCTCAAAATGGCCTTCACGGCCTGCCTCGGCCCCCGATCCGGATCAGGCGGGCGCCTTTTGCTTAGATAGCTCGAGAATGTGCGCCCATTCCTCGGCCTTGACCGGCGAAACAGACAGCCGGAACTTGGTCAGCAGGTCCATATCAGCGAGCGCTGGGTCGGCCTTGATCTCCTTGAGCGTAACCGACCGCTTGAGCTTACGCACCGGCTTGACCTTGACCGAGGTCCACCGCCCGGTGTCGTCAGTCGGGTCCTGGAAGCCGGCCTTGCTGATCTTGACCACACCGACGATCTCCACCCCCACATTGGAATGGTAGAAGAACGCCTCATCACCCACCTGCATCGCGCGCAGGTGCAGCCGCGCGGTATAATTGCGCACGCCGTCCCAAGTGCCCTCGCCCTCGGCGACAAGGTCATCCCAGCCATAGACGTCAGGCTCGCTCTTGAGCAGCCAGTGGTTCTTGATTTTGGTCATGTCCGCAAACGCAAAAAGGTCTATGGCGCGCCATTACGCAATTTTGCTGGATAGACCATATGCCCCTTCACACCCTGCCGGTTTTGTCGCTT
>JBJTLY010000147.1:0-7420 GCA_046063275.1 Novosphingobium sp.
CCCAGAGGTTCGGTAGCGTGCCGGCATTGCCGAACCCGGCGCTCGCGACGAGCCAGAGCAGCCCGGCACCGATCGCGATGATTTGGGGCAGGCCCTTCGTCAGCATCCTCCCCGGCACTTCGTCGCGTAAGCGCCAATGGTAGAGTACCCCGGCCACGTGCAGCAGGATCAGCGCGGGAAGCGACCAGACCAGCACGGTATGCGCGAGATCGGCGGGTTCGTTGAACGCGGCGGGCAGCGGCAGGTGCGGCCAAGGCACCACCCCGAACAGCATCGTCGGCAGCTTGATCTTCGCGGTCGAGACCACGATCCATCCGGTCAGCGGGCCGAGCAGCATCACCGCGTAAAAGCCCCAATGAACCAGCTTCGCGGCCAGCTTCTGCGCGCCCGCTCCGAACTCTGCTGGCCGGGGCACGAACTGCCGCATCGCGGCGCGAGCGAGGCTGAGCAACAGAACAGTGATCCCGATCGACTTGTGCAATTGGAACGCGACGAACTTGTCGCTGCCCTTAAGCTCGTCGAGCCGCAAACCCAGCGCGAACTGGTACACCAGCAGTCCGGCCAGCAGCCAGTGCAGCACGATTGCCGCGGTGTGATAGCGTGCGGGCGATTGAGACCGTTCTGTCATGCGCAAACGCTACTCCGGTCGCATTGCGATTGCCAAATTTAATTGATCGGTTAAACGCGAATCAAACAACCAATTGGCGAGAGGCATGTGCGATGGCGATCAAGACGCGGATCACCGAGATGCTGGGGATCGAACACCCGGTGGTGCAGGGCGGGATGCAGTGGGTCGGGGTGGCCGAGATGGCCAGCGCCGTATCCAACGCGGGCGGCCTTGGCATCCTCACCGGCCTCACGCAGCCGAGTGCAAGCGCGCTGGCTGCCGAGATCGAGCGCTGCAAGGGCATGACCGACAAGCCGTTCGGCGTGAACATGACCGTGTTCCCGACGATCAACGCGCCCGATTACAAGGCCTACACCCAGGCGATCATCGATAGCGGCATCAAGATCGTCGAAACCGCCGGTACGCCTGCGGTGCGCGAGCTGTGGGAGATGATGAAGCCCCACGGCATCACCATCCTCCACAAATGCACCGCGGTACGCCACGCGCTTTCGGCCGAGCGCGCCGGGGTCGACGTGATCTCGATCGACGGCTTCGAATGCGCCGGCCACCCCGGCGAGGACGACATTCCGGGTCTGATCCTGATCCCCGCCGCTGCCGACAAGGTCAAGATCCCGCTGCTCGCTTCGGGCGGTTTTGGCGATGGACGTGGGCTGGCTGCGGCGCTGGCTCTCGGCGCTGACGGGATCAACATGGGCACCCGGTTTACTGCTACCGTCGAAGCGCCGATCCACCAGGCGTTCAAGGATGCAATGGTCGCCAATGACGAGCGCGGGACCGACCTCATCTTCCGCACCTTCCGCAACACTGCCCGCGTTGCCAAGAACGACGTGTCGGCAGCGGTGGTCGAGGCCGAACGCGAGGGCAAGGACTTCGCCGCGGTCGCCGATCTGGTCAAGGGCGTGCGCGGGCGCGAAGGTCTGCAGACCGGCGATACCAACCACGGCATCTGGTCGGCGGGGATGATCCAGGGCCTGATCCACGATATTCCGACCTGCCACGACCTCGTCACGCGCATTGTTGCCGATGCCGAACAGATCATCCGCCAGCGCCTTACCGGCATGCTGGTCTGAACATTCCAAGGAGAACACCCATGGCCGAAGCATATATCATCGACGCCGTCCGTACCCCGCGCGGGGTCGGCAAGCCGGGTAAGGGCGCGCTGTCGCACCTCCACCCGCAGCATCTCGCCGCAACCGTGCTGGGCGCGATCAAGGAGCGCAACCACCTCGACACCAAGACCGTCGACGACATCGTCTGGTCGACCAGCAGCCAGAACGGCAAGCAAGGCGGCGATCTGGGCCGCATGGCCGCGCTTTCGGCGGGCTATGACATCTCTGCGAGTGGCACCACGCTCGACCGCTTCTGCGGCGGCGGGATCACTTCGGTCAACATGGCGGCGGCTTCGGTCATGTCGGGCATGGAAGATTGTGTGATCGCCGGCGGCACCGAAATGATGAGCTACACCTCGGCCTTCGCCGCCGAGCAGGCCAATGCCGGGATCGCCCCGCGGCTGATGGGCTCGGGCCATGACGCGCTCGACGAACTGCACCCGCAAAGCCACCAGGGCGTCTGCGGTGACGCCATCGCGACGATGGAAGGGATCAGCCGCGAAGCGCTCGACGGGCTCGCGCTGGTCAGCCAGCAGCGCGCCGATGTGGCGATCAAGGAAGGCCGGTTTGCGAAGTCGGTGATCCCGGTCAAGAACCCCGACGGCACCGTTGCGCTTGACCGCGAGGAATTCCCCCGGCCCGAAACCACCGCCGAAGGGCTCGCAGCCTTGAAGCCCAGCTTCACCGCGATCGCTGATTTCGACATCGGCGGGACCACCTTCCGCAAGCAGATCAACCGCCGCTATCCCGATCTCGAAATCCAGCATTTCCACCACGCCGGCAACTCGTCGGGAGTGGTCGATGGCGCGGCGGCGATCCTGATCACTTCGCCCGAATATGCCAAGGCGCACGATCTGAAACCGCGCGCGCGGATCGTCGCCTATTGCAACCAGGGCGATGACCCGACGCTGATGCTCAACGCCCCGGTTCCCGCTGCCAAGAAGGTGCTGGCCAAGGCCGGGCTGACCAAGGACGATATCGACGTCTGGGAAATCAACGAGGCCTTCGCGGTGGTTGCCGAAAAGTTCATCCGCGATCTCGATCTCGACCGCGCTAAGGTCAACCCCAACGGCGGCGCGATGGCGCTGGGCCACCCGATCGGCGCGACCGGTTCGATCCTGATCGGCACCGCGCTCGATGAGCTTGAACGCACTGGCGGCCGCTATGGTCTGGTCACGATGTGCGCCGCGGGCGGCATGGCCCCGGCGATCATCATCGAACGGATTTGAGGGATGACGGCGGTCATGGGCAGGCTTAGGCTCTTCCCATGACCGACCTCCTCGACCAGATCGCTGCAATCGTCGGCCCGGCAGGGCTGATCACCGGTGCGGACGTGCAGGAGCGCGCCGCCGATTTCATGGGCTTCACCCGCTGCCAGGCCAAGGCGGTGGTGCGCCCGGCCAGCACCGCCGAACTCGCAGCGGTGATGAAACTGTGCCACGCCGCAGGACAGACAGTGGTGGCGGCAGGCGGTAACACCGGCCTAGTACAGGGTCAGGTCTGCGCCCCTAACGATATCCAGATTTCGCTCGAACGGATGCGCGGCATCGGCGCGATCGACCTCGTCGGGCGGACCATGATTGTCGAAGCCGGGGTCCCCGTGCAGGCGGCGCAGGAAGTCGCCGAGGCGCAGGGTCTCAAGTTCGCGGTCGACTGGGGCGCGCGCGGCAGCGCTACCATCGGCGGCGGCATTTCGACCAACGCCGGGGGAAACTCGGTGGTCCGTTACGGCATGATGCGCGACAACGTGCTGGGCCTCGAAGCGGTGCTGGCCAATGGCACGATCATTTCCAGCATGAATGTGCTGCTCAAGAACAACGCCGCATATGATCTGAAACAGCTGTTCATTGGCAGCGAGGGGACACTGGGCATCGTGACCCGCGCGGTGCTCAAGCTCCAGCCCGCGCCGCTTACCACGCAGACCGCGATGCTCGCGTGTACGGACTTCGCGGCGGTGCAGACGCTGTTCGTCGAAATGGGCCGCAAGCTCGGACCCGGCCTCACCGCCTTCGAGGTGATGTGGGCCAGCTTCTACGAACCGATGATCGCCAGCGGCCGGCACGTGCCGCCGCTGCCCGTTGGCCATGGCTGCTACGTGATCGTCGAGATGAGCGGCACCGATCCCGAAAGCGATCCCGCGCGGTTCGAGGTGGTGTTGGGCGAGGTGCTGGAGAGCGGGGTGGTCGCCGATGCCGTCCTTGCGGCGAGCAGCACCCAGGCCGACCAGATCTGGGCGATCCGCGACGATATTCCGGGGCTGATGACCTTCACCATGCCCAGCGTCACTTTCGACGTGAGCCTGCCGATCAAGGACATGGATCGTTATGTCGCCGATGTGCGCAGGGCGGCCGAGGCGGAGTTCGGCGACACACTGAAATTTGTCGTGTTCGGCCACATCGGTGACGGCAACCTGCACATTCTGATGGGCGCACAGCCGTTTACGGGTGAAACCAAACACCGCATCGAGGAACTCGTCTACACCCCGCTGCAGGCGCTGGGCGGTTCGGTCTCGGCCGAGCACGGTATTGGGCTCGACAAGCGCGACTGGCTGCAGCTCAGCCGCTCACCAGCGGAAATCGCGCTGATGCGCACGCTCAAAGCGGCGCTCGATCCGAAGAACATTTTGAACCCGGGCAAAGTCCTGGGCGACAGGAGAACCGCGCAATGAGCGCCATGACATACGAAGTTGCCGAGCATGTGGCCACGATCACGCTCAACCGGCCTGAGCGGATGAACACTATCTCGTCGGCGATGCTCGATGAACTGACCCAGACGCTGGTCAAGGCCAATGCCGATCCGGAGGTGCGGGTGGTGGTGCTGACCGGCACGGGCCGCGCCTTCTGTGCCGGGCTCGATCTCAACGAAGCATCTAGCGGCGGCGGCATTGGCGGCACGCAACGCCGCGCGCCCGAAACGATCGACTTGCGCAACACTCCGCCGACCGTGCTCTTCGCGATGGACAAGCCGGTGATCTGCGCGCTCAACGGCTCGGCCGCGGGCTATGGGATGGACCTCGCGCTGGGCTGCGACATCCGCATCATGGCCGACACGGCCAAGCTCGCCGCGGCCTTCGTCAAGCGCGGCGTCCTGCCTGAAAGCGGTGGCACCTGGTTCCTGCCCCGCATGCTCGGCTGGGCCAAGGCGGCGGAGATCATCTTCACCGGGCGCACGCTCGATGCCGCGCAGTGCCTCGCCGACGGGCTGGTCAACAAGGTAGTCCCGGTCGACGACGTTGCGGTGGAAGCCCGCGCCATGGCGCTCGAAATTGCGGGCAATGCGCCGATGGCGGTGCGCGGGGCCAAGCGTCTGATGCGGATGGGTCTGGAGGAGAGCTTCGACACCCACGTCCAGCACGTCTACCTGCAGCTGCTCCCGCTGTTCGCCAGCGACGATTTCAAAGAAGGCATCGCGTCGTTCCTCGAAAAACGCCCGGCGCAGTTCGCTGGACGCTAGAGCTCAGGCCAGGTCGTCGAGGCTGTCCCTGCAGGCTGCCCACAGAGCTTCGCCCGGCTCACAGCCGACCGACAGCCTTACGTAGCCCTCCGACACCGCATCACCCCAGCGGGCGCGCCGTTCGGCCGAGCTGTGCACCCCGCCGAAGCTGGTTGCGGGCACGATCAGCGGGCAGCCTTCGATGAAGCTCTCGGCGCTCGCGGCATCAGCAAAGGTCAGGCCGATCACGGTACCGAAGCGAGTCATTTGACGCTTGGCGATCTCGTGTCCGGGATGGTCCGGCAGCCCGGGATAGGAGACCGCCTTGACCGCCCCATGGCCTGCAAAACGCTCCGCTAGCATCCCGGCACTGCTCGCCATCCGGTCGTACCTGACTTCGAGCGTCTCGAGACTGCGATGCACCAGCCACGCCTCGAATGTGCCGGGGATGGCCCCTGAAACCCTGCGCCAGTTCATGACCGGCTCGAGCAATGCCGGATCGCGCGCCGCGACATGGCCGAACAGCACGTCCGAATGCCCGTTGATCGCCTTGGTATCGGCAGAGACGACGATGTCCGCGCCAAGATCGAGCGGGCGCTGGCCGAGCGGCGTCATCGTGGTATTGTCTGCAACGACCATGGCTCCGGCGGCTTTGGCGCGGGCCGACAGCGCGGCGATATCGCAGATGTCGAGCGTGGGGTTGGATGGCGATTCCACAAACACCATGCGCAAACCGGAAAGGTCGCGGTGCTCGAAATCGACCGTCGCGCAGGTTTCCAGCTGCACGCCTTGCGGGACGAGGAATTGCTCCGCGAAGAGCCGGCTCGTGTAATAGCCGTCGCTCGGCAGCAACACCCGATCCCCGGGCCTGAGGTGCGCCATGAACACCGCCGATATCGCACCCATACCAGAAGGGAAGGTTACCACTGGAGCCTGTTCGAGCTCGGCCAGTGCCTCTTCCAGGGCATCCCAGGTTGGGTTGGTCCAGCGACCATACTGGTGCTTCGTGTCAGGAATGCCGGGCAGCTTGTACATGCTCGCGGAAGCGATCGGCAGCGCGATCGGCTCACCAGTTGCGAGGCTCTCGGTGCGAATATGCAGCATTCGCGCGATGATTTCTGCGTCGGGACGGGTCAACGGGCTGTCCCTGGAACGCCGCCGTCGAGCAGGGTGGCGCGCCCCACATCCCTGGCATTGACCGCCCCGCTCAGACCCAGCGCGGTGCGCATGTCCTGTTTGTAGAGCCCGAGCATCCGAGTGAGCGCGGCCTCGCCGCCCGCCGCCAGCGCCATCACCCATGGCCGCCCGACCAGTGCGGCCTTGGCGCCCAAGGCCAGTGCCTTGACCAGGTCCTGACCGGAGCGGATCCCGCCATCGACCAGCAGCGTGGTTTCGCTCCCCACCGCATCGGCGATCCTTGGCAGCATGCTCGCGGTTGAGGCCGCGCCATCCAATTGCCGCCCGCCGTGGTTGGAAACGATCATTCCGTCCGCGCCGACTGCGACCGCCTGCCTGGCGTCAGCAATATCGAGAATTCCCTTGAGCACCAGGTTGCCCTTCCACACGGTGCGCAGCCACTCGATGTCCTTCCACGTCACCGAAGGATCGAACTGGCTGCCGGTCCATTGGAGGTAATCGCGCGGGTTCTTGCTCTGCTTCACGTAGCGCGCAAGGTTGCCGAAGCCGTGCGGGCCGCCCTTGAGGCCCACATCGATCGCCCAGCCGGGGTGCAGCGCATAGTCGAGCGCGCCTGAACGGAAATTGCCCCACGGACCGAGTCCGCCGGCCATGCCGTTGCGGATATCGCGATATCGGGTGCCGAGCACCGCAAGGTCGATGGTGAAGGCGAGGGTGCGCACGCCCGATGCCCAGGCGCGATCGAGGATTTCCTGCACGATCCCGCGGTCTTTCAGCATATAGAGCTGGAACCAGAAGGGCTTGTCACCGGTCGCGCCGAGTTCTTCCATGGTGCATATGCCCACGGTCGAGAGGCAGAACGGAATGCCCGCCTTGTCGGCCGCGCGCTTGGCCTGAACCTCGCCGCGCCGCGCGCTCATCCCGCCCATGCCGATCGGAGCGAGCACCAGCGGCATTGCCAGTTTCTCGCCGAACAGGTCGACCGAGCAGTCCATGTTCGAGGCGTCGACCAGCACCTTCTGCGTGAGGCTCAGCGCCTCCCAGTCGGCGGTGTTGCGGCGCAGGGTGTCTTCGGCCACGGCCCCGCCATCGATGTAGTCGAACAGGAAGCGCG
>JBJTLY010000010.1:0-2714 GCA_046063275.1 Novosphingobium sp.
CGTGAACCCGATCCCTTCGCAAAACCCGTCGACCGCATCCGCAAGCCCTTCAGCGGCGACTGCCGGGATCATGCGCTCGCAGACCAGATCGATGTAGCCATCAGGATCGCCCGCAAATTCGGGCGGCAAGGCGTGCGCGCCAAGGAACGTCGTCACTACCCGCACCGGTCGCAGCGCACCCAGCCGCCGCGCGGCACGGAGCATCTTGAGTTCGGTATCAAGGTCGAGGCCGTAGCCCGACTTGATCTCGATCGTCCCCACGCCTTCAGCCAGCAGCGCATCGAGCCGGTGCAGCGCTGCGTCGACCAGCTCATCTTCGCTCGCTGCACGGGTCGCGCGCATGGTCGCGACGATTCCGCCGCCCGCTCGTGCAATTTCCTCGTACCTCGCGCCTTCAAGCCGCAGTTCGAACTCGCGCGCGCGATTACCTGCGTGCACCAGATGGGTGTGAGCATCGATCAAGGCCGGTGTGACCAGGCGGCCGGCACAATCGACGGTTTGACTAGCGGTGAGATCGGGGGCTTCGCTTGCTGGACCGGCAAACACGATCCGCCCATCGCGCGCTGCAACCATGCCGCCGGTGCATGTCGAGGCACCGCCCGTCATGGTCAGCAGCCGTGCATTTCGCCAGATTGTATCGCAGTGCATCATGCCGCGCCCCGGGTGAGTCCTGAATATGTATAGACAATTAAAATTGGCTGTATAGAGTGAAATTCAGATCCACTCTGGCGAGGCAAAGATGACCACCAGCCTGCACTGTGCCGAAGCCCTGCTGCCGAGCGGCTGGGCGCGCGATGTACGTCTCGAAATCGCCGATGGCCGCTTCGTGCGGGTCGAAAGCGAGGTTGCACCGCAACCTGACGATACACGTCTCGCGGTGGCCCTGCCCGGCTTGCCCAATGTGCACAGCCACGCCTTCCAGCGCGGCATGGCGGGCATGGCCGAGCGGCGCGGGCCGAGCGCCGACAGCTTCTGGACCTGGCGCGAGGCGATGTACCACTTCCTTGACCGGATGGACCCGGACGATGTCATGGCCGTGGCTGCTATGGCCTATGCCGAAATGCTCGAGAGCGGCTTCACCCGGGTCGGCGAATTCCACTACCTGCACCATGACCCCGCGGGTGCGACCTACGCCGGATCGGGCGCGGCGATGGCCGAGGCGGTGGCCGAGGCCGCGCGCGAAACCGGCATCGCCATGACGCTGTTGCCGGTGTTTTACGCTCACGCCGATTTTGGCGGGACCCCGCCCAAGCCTGGCCAGCGCCGCTTTATTTGCGATCTAGACGGCTTTGCCGCGCTGCATGAGGCCTGCGGCGTGGCAATTGCTGACCTACCCGATTCGGTACTGGGCCTCGCCCCGCATTCATTGCGTGCGGTAACGGCCGAAGAGCTTGCCCGCCTGCTCGACTTGCATCCCTCCGGCCCGATCCACATCCACGCCGCCGAGCAAGTGGGCGAGGTCGAAGCGTGCCTTGCGTTCAGCGGCCAGCGCCCGGTCGAATGGCTGCTCGACCATGCTCCGCTGGATCAACGCTGGTGCCTGATACACGCGACCCATTCCACCCCGGCGGAGGCGAGCGGCATGGCCCGGCAAGGTGTGGTCGCGGGGCTGTGCCCGATCACCGAAGCCAACCTCGGCGACGGGATTTTCCCCGCGCTCCAATATCGGGCGGAAGGCGGGCGGTTCGGGATCGGCACCGATTCGAATGTACTGATCGATGCAGCCGAAGAACTGCGCTGGATCGAGTATGTCCAGCGACTCGCCCATCGGGGCCGCAACCTGCTTGCCTCTGAAAGCGGTGCCAGCACCGGGGGCGAGCTCTTCCGCGGCGCGCTGGCCGGAGGTTCGCAGGCGCTTGGCATTGCAGCGGGCTTGGCCGAAGGGTGCGCAGCAGACCTTGTGACATTGGACTCTGCGCACCCCGCGCTGGTCGGGGCGACGGGCGATGGCTGGCTCGACCGCTGGATTTTCGCTGGCAGCCACAGCGCGATCGACGGCGTGTGGCGCGCCGGCAAGCAAGTTGTGGCGGGAGGCCAGCACCTGAGCCGTTCTGCCATTACGTCCCGCTATCGCCGGAACATGACGCGTCTTCTTGCATGACCCTGCCGCTCAGCGAGACGATCCGGCGCACGATCGAAGCGCGCATCCTCTCGGGCACATGGGGGCCGGGGCACAAGGTCCCGTCGGAAGCCGAGCTGGCGAGCGAATACGGCTGCGCCCGGATGACCGCGAACAAGGCTCTATCATCGCTTGCTGCCGCCGGGCTGGTCGAGCGCCGCCGCCGCGCGGGGACTTTCGTCGCCCGGCCACGCTCGCAGTCGATGGTGCTTGAAATCACCGACCTTGCGCGCGAAGTCGCGGCGCGCGGGCAAGCCTATGCCTGGCAGCTTGCGGGGCGCCGCGAATTGCCGTCAGGCGCGCCGGAGATCGCCGGACCGGTGCTCGAAGTCGAGGGGGTCCATTTCGCCGACGCCGCGCCGCTTGCCTTCGAGCATCGCCTGGTCAGCACCCTGCAAGTGCCCGAAATCATGTCTGCCGATCTTGCTGCGACCGCGCCGGGCACTTGGCTGCTCGCCCATGTCCCATGGACCGAAGCCGAAAACCGCATTACCGCAAGCGCGGCCAGCCCTGCGCTGGCCAAAGCACTCTGCATCCCTTCCGGCGATCCCTGCCTGACCGTAACCCGCCGCACATGGCGCGGCGGCGCGCCGGT